>NZ_CP118267.1:0-317074 GCF_030062155.1 Pantoea sp. Lij88
ATGCGCCACTATCTGCTGCAACGCGCCAGCCTGGGCCTGCTGGTACTCTGGGCCGCGTTTACCCTGTCATTTGTGCTGTTGCAGGTGCTGCCCGGCGATGCGGTACTGATCAAGTTTCAGAATCCGGATCTTGGCCTGAGCCCGCAGCAGATTGCTGAGATGCGTCAGATTTACGGCGCGGACAGCCCGCTGTGGCAGCAATATCTGCATACCCTTGTGGCGATCCTGCACGGCGACTTCGGCTATTCAGTACAGGCGGGCGTGCCGGTGAGTGAGCTGCTCACCAGCAACCTGCCCGGCACGCTCCGACTGGCCCTGTGCGGCTTCGTGCTGGCGACACTGCTGGCCTTTGTGCTGGCGACCCTCTCAAGACTGCCTGCCCTGCGCGTGCTGCGTAATCTGCTGCAGTCGCTGCCCGCGCTGTTTATCTCGGTGCCGACCTTCTGGCTCGGCATCGCCCTGATTCAGCTCTTCTCGTTCCAGCTGCGCTGGATCCCGGTAATCAATCCTTCGCCGTGGCAGGGATTGATCCTGCCCATCATTACGGTTTCAGTTCCGATCTCTGCCCCGCTGGCACAGATTCTGCTGCGCAGCATCGATGAAGTCTCAACCCGCCCGTTCGTGGCGGTGGCGCGCGCTAAAGGCGCCAGCGAACAATATGTGTTGTGGCGGCACATCCTGCGCAACGCCATGCTGCCGGTGCTCACCGTGGCGGGCCTGCTGCTGGGGGAACTGATTGCCGGTGCACTGATTACCGAAACGGTCTTTGGCCTGGGCGGTCTGGGTCAGCTGACGCAGCAGGCCGTGAACAATCAGGATGTGGCGGTATTACAGGCCGTGGTGATGATCTCCGCACTGGGTTTTGTGGTGATCAATCTGCTGGTGGATCTGTTAATGCCGCTTTTTGATCCGCGCTTACAACTGTTACGGGGTGCATCATGAGTCTGGTTGATTACGCTGCCGCGCGGCAATCCGTGGCAGCCAGACGGTATCACTTCCGTTTCGAGCCTGGCCTGTGGCTGGCTGTCCTGGTCATGCTGCTGGCCGTGCTGGCAGCCCTGTTCCCGACCCTCTTTACCTCAATCAACCCGATTGAGGGGACCGCGGGCGCTCAGCGGCTGGCTCCGCAGGCCGGGCACTGGCTCGGTACCGATCAGCTTGGGCGCGATCTGTTTGCGCGTATTGTTTATGGCGCCTCACATTCGCTCTCTGCCGCCGTGATGGCGGTCACGATCGGACTGGTGGCAGGGACGGCGCTGGGCGTAATTGCCGGGGCGACTGGCGGCAAAACCGAATCCATCGTGATGCGCGCCGTGGATGTACTGCTGGCCATTCCGGCGTTATTACTCTCTTTGAGCGTGCTGATTTTACTGGGCTTCGGCACCCTCAATGCTGCATTAGCGGTGGGCATCGCCTCCATCGCCAGCTTTGCCCGCCTGGCGCGTGCGGAGGTGGTGCGCATCCGTCACAGCGAGTATGTCGAAGCAGCGTACGGCAGCGGCGGCCGCTTTTTCAGCGTGCTGTGGCGTCACATTCTGCCCAACGCACTGACGCCGGTCATTGCCTACGCCGCCCTGCAGTTTGGACAGGCAATTCTGGCGTTATCGACGCTGAGCTTCCTCGGCTACGGCACGCCGCCGCCGGTGCCGGAATGGGGGCTGTTGATCGCTGAAGGGCGTAATTATCTGGCTACCGCCTGGTGGCTGACGACGTTTCCTGGTGTGGTGGTGGTCGCTGTGGTGCTCGCCGCTAACCGCATCAGCCAGCAACTTTCAGGAGGACGCCGATGAGCGCTCAGCCCTTACTCGCGGTCAACAATCTGACGTTAAGCTATCGCAGCGGTAACCAGTGGCAGCCGGTGGTGCATAACGTCAGTTTCGAACTGCATCCCGGTGAGATGGTGGCACTGGTCGGCGAATCCGGCTCCGGTAAAACCACCACCGCACAGGCCATAATGGGCCTGATGGCGCAAAATGGCCGCCGCGACGCGGGTGAAATCCTGCTCAACGGCGAGGATATCAGTCAGTGGTCACAGAAGCGCTTCGACACCCTGCGCGGGGCGCGTATCAGTCTGGTGCCGCAGGATCCGGGCAACTCACTCAATCCGGTTAAAACCGTGGGTGAACAGGTCGAAGAGATCCTGCGACTGCATCTGCGATTAACGGCAGCGCAGCGTCAGCAACGGGTGATTGATCTGCTGACCCGCGTGGGCCTCAGCCATCCGGAGCAGCGGGTTAAGCAATATCCGCATCAGCTGTCGGGCGGGATGAAACAGCGGGTGCTGATCGCCATTGCCCTTGCCCTGCAGCCGGAGATAATCATTGCCGATGAACCAACCAGCGCGCTGGATGTGACGGTGCAAAAGCGCATTCTCGATCTGCTGGACAACCTGCGGCACGAATCCAGTACCGCCGTGCTGTTCGTCACTCACGACCTGGCACTGGCGGCGCAACGCGCAGATCGCATCATCGTGTTTCGCCACGGCGAGATTCAGGAATCAGGATGCACCGCCCAGGTTATCAGCGCCCCGGCTCATCCTTATACCCGCCAGTTACTGAATGATGCGGCACCACAGCGACCCGCCAGAGTTAAATCTGCGGCCACCCGTTTCTCCGCGCTCGCCATCCGCGCAACCGGCGTAATGAAAAGTTTTTCACTGGGCAAACAGCAGCGCTTACAGGCGCTGAACGCGGTGAGTTTTCAGGTAGCACGCGGCACTACACATGCCCTGGTGGGCGAATCCGGCTCAGGCAAAACCACGCTGTCGCGCATCGTGATGGGTTTTGAAACCGCCGACAGCGGTGAGGTGACGCTGGATGGCATTGTGGTTAACGGATTACGTGGTGAAGCGCTGCGTCAGCTGCGCCGCAGGATTCAGTTCGTCTATCAGAATCCATTCGCCTCGCTCGATCCCCGTCAGACACTCTTTTCGATTATTGAAGAACCCCTGCGTAATTTTGACCGGCTGAGCCGCAGCCAGCGCCGTGAGCGGGTGGAAGCGATTACCACGCGTGTGGCGCTGCCACTCTCCCTGCTATCACGTCAGCCGCATGAACTTTCCGGCGGTCAGCGGCAGCGTGTCGCCCTGGCGCGGGCGCTGATCTGCGAGCCGGAGATTCTGGTGCTGGATGAGGCGACCTCGGCGCTGGATGTCACGGTGCAGGAGCAAATTCTGGATCTGCTACTGCAGCTTCAGGCTGAGCTGGGTCTGACCTATCTGTTTATCACGCACGATCTGGCCACGGTGCGGCAGATTGCCGACAGCGTCACGGTGTTAAAGGCGGGCGAAGCGGTGGAACAAGGTGACGTTGTCACGATATTCAGCGCTCCGCAGCACCCTTACACGCGCGAGTTAATTGACGCCATTCCTCCGCTCGTTCCGTTAACCCACAAGGAGTCAGCATGAGCCGACGTCTCGGATTTTTTACCCGGCTGCTGGATAAGGTCCCGGCAAAACAGCGCTATCAGCTGGCCACCGAGCAGATTCAGCATGCCGAACGCTGCGGCTTCGATAATGCGTGGATTGCGCAGCACCACTTTCATGAGGATGAGGGCGGGCTGCCGTCGCCACTGGTCTACCTGGCGCACGCCGCGGCGCAGACCCGCACCATCCGGCTCGGCACCGCCATCATTACCCTGCCGATGGAGAATGCGCTACGGGTGGCGGAAGATGCCGCGGTACTGGATCTGCTGGCAGATGGCCGACTGGAGATCGGGCTGGGCTCGGGCGGCACGCCGGACTCGTTCCTCCCCTTTGGCCTGATGTTTGCCGAGCGCGGCGCGGCCTTTGCCGACAACCTGCATACGTTGCTCAGCGCCTGGCGCGGTGACTCGCTGGGTCATCCTGATAATCATCTTTATCCTGCCGCGCCGCAGCTGGCCGGACGGGTGTGGATCGCCACCTTCTCCGTTGAGGGCGCAATCCGTGCCGCCCAGGGCGGGCATGGGCTGATGCTGTCACGCACCCAGCCGCGGCCTACGGGCCATGCTGAACTGCCGCTCGATGCGATCCAGAATCCGCTGATCGATGCCTATCTCGCGGCACTGCCAGCAGGGATAGCGCCGCGTATTCTCGCCTCACGCACCGCGTTCGTGGCGGATTCAGACAGTTATGCCCGTCAGGTCGCTGAGCCGGGCATCCGGCAGCAGGCCGCGCAGTACCGTGGCGAAGTGCGCGGGGAGCGCTTTGATGACCTGCTGGCCCGGTTTGATGCCCATGTCGGCGGCATCGATCAGGTCGCACACTCGCTGGCGCAGGACAGCGTGCTGTCGCGCGTCACCGACATCTCATTCCAGGTGCATTCAGTAGAGCCTTCGCATGCCGACACGCTGCGCTCGATTGAACTGATTGCCGGACATCTTGCGCCCGCGCTTCGTGCCGCTGGCGAATCTCACAGGAGAATTTCATGAGTCAAACTGACGATTTGATCGCCACACTGGCGGATATCGATCCCGATTCCGGACTGGCCCACGCGCGCCAGACACGCCACGCCGCGACGCTTCATGCCCAGGGTAGCTACAACGTGTTATTTGAACAGGGCGATGACGATTTTCCCTTAGCTGAGCGTCGTCTGCTGGCCGCAAAGGTGGCTGGCTGGCATGCTCAGCCCGGCCTGCAGGCACATTACCAGCCTCAGGAAACGTTGCCGCAAAGTGCGCGAATCGAGGCAGCACAAGCCTTTGCCCATCGCCTGACCTTTGATCCGGTTACCGCAGCACCCGAACATCTGGACGCCCTGAAGCAGACAGGCTGGAGCCCGCGCGGCATCGTCACGCTGGCGCAGCTGGTGGCGTTCGTCAGTTTTCAGAGCCGGTTACTGGCGGGCCTGCGTAGCCTGCAGGGCGATGACGCATCGGGCGAAGCTGCACCCGTCGTCGCCGGGCACTGGCACGAGGCATTAAAAACCGCCAGCGGCAAAACGGCGCTGACCGCCTTTACGCAACAGGAACTCGGCTGGGAGCCGTGGCTGCCTGCGAAACCCCTGGCGGAATTCAGCGAGAATGAGCAGGCGAAACTGGCAAAATTCGGCCACACCGATTCTGACTATTTCCGCCTGCTGGCGCGCAACCTGCCGCTGCTGGAGCAGCGTACCCTGACCGATAAAGGCATTTTCTACACCGCTGGCGGGCTGCCACGCGCCGAGCGCGAACTGGCCGCCACCGTGGTGAGTAAGGTCAACGGCTGCATTTATTGCGCCTCGGTGCATGCCCGCAAAGCCAGCCAGCTTTCAAAGCAGGATGACGCAGTGCAGAAACTGCTGAATGTCGCGCCCGGCGCAGTGTTATCCCACGGACACAGCGCGCGCTGGCAGGCGATCATCGCCTTTTCAGCAGCGCTGTCACTGACCCCGGCTAAACCGACACCATTGCAGATCTCTGCACTCCGCGAGCAGGGCCTGGATACGCTCGCCCTGCTCGACCTGATTCAGTCCACCGCCTTCTTTGCCTGGGCCAATCGCCTGATGCTGACGCTGGGCGAACCTTTTCTGCCGGAATAACAGGGATAAACATGACATTGCCTTTAACTGAACAACTGGTGCAGTGGCGTCGCGAACTGCATCAGCACCCCGAACTTTCGAATCATGAATTTGCTACCACTGAACGTATTACCCGCTGGCTGGAGCAGGCCGGGATCCGGCTGTTGCCGCTGGGGCTGAAAACCGGCGTAGTGGCAGAAATCGGTCATGGCGAATCGCTGATCGCCCTGCGCGCCGACATCGATGCGTTACCGATTGATAAAATCACCGATCGCCCGTGGCGCTCACAGCAGCCGGGCGTGATGCACGCCTGTGGTCACGACGTTCACAGTGCCGTGATGCTGGGCGTCGCCCTGCAGCTGAAACAGCAGGAAGCCACGCTGCCGGGCCGGGTGCGGATTCTGTTTCAGCCCGCTGAAGAGACCTTTAACGGTGCGCGTCAACTGATTGATGCCGGTGCGCTCGAAGGAGTAAAGGCGATATTTGGCCTTCACAACGCACCCGATTTGCCGCTGGGCACGCTTCAAAGCCGTGCGGGCGCGTTCTATGCCAACGTCGATCGTTTTGTGATCCGCGTTGAAGGCAAAGGCGCGCACGCGGCGCGACCGCAGGAGGGCATCGATTCGATCGTGATTGCCAGCCATATCGTGACCGCCCTGCAGACCCTGCCGAGTCGGGTCTTCAGCTCGCTGGAGACGGTGGTGCTTAGTGTGACGCGCTTCACCGCCGGGAACACCTGGAACGTGCTGCCGCAAAGCGTTGAGCTGGAGGGCACCGTCCGCACCCACAACGGTGAGATCCGGGCGCAGATCCCGCATCGCATCCGATCGCTGATTCAGGGTATCGCCGCCGGATTTGGCGCGACCGCTGAACTGGAGTGGACCGAGGGGCCGCCCGCCCTGATTAATACGCCAGGGTGGGTAGATGTGGCGCTGGAGGTTGCCCGACAGAGTGGCTACCTGGCGGAGCATGCTGCGTCACCGCAGATGGGTGGAGAAGATTTTGCCTTCTATCTGCAACAGGTGCCGGGCACGTTTGTCAGCATCGGCAGTGCCAGTGAATTTGGCCTGCATCATGCCGCCTTCGATCCGGATGAAGCGCTGATCGGCCCGGCGGTAGCGTACTTCACGCAGCTGGTGCCGCGCGCGCTGCAGATTGTGGCGGCGCAATGACGAAAAAGAGGAGTGCTGATATGTCTGTTCCGGTTCCGCAACCGATTCTGGATCACGCGGTGATTAACGTGGCCGACCAGCTCGACAGCGCCAGCGCGCGTTTCCGGCGGCTCGGCTTTCAGCTCACTGAGCGGGGGCATCACTCGCTGGGGTCGAGTAATCACCTGGCGATCTTTGGTGAGAATTACCTTGAGCTGCTGGGCTATGAACCCGGCAAAGGCAGCCAGCGCGCCGATCTCTGGCAATCGCCGCTGGGATTGAGCGGGCTGGTATGGAAAAGCAGCGATGCGGAGAGTGCGTTTCAGCACCTGCAACGGCAGGATCTGGATGGCGATCCCCCCGCCGCTTTTCATCGTCCTGTCACCCTGCCCGACGGTTCGGTCAGTGAAGCGCATTTTCGCACCGTGCGGCTGCGGCCTTCGCTGATACCCAATGGTCGCAGCTTTTTCTGCCAGCATCTGACGCCCGAAGCGGTATGGCAGCCTGCCTGGCAGCGTCATCCCAATGGCGTCAGGAACATCAGTGAGTTTGTGGTTGTGGCGCAGGATCCGGCGCTCTCCGCCCAGGTTTATAGCCGACTGTTTGGTGCCGCGAAAGTGCTTGCCTGTCCCGAAGGTGCCTTTGTCCTGCGCGCCGGTGCCGCCACGGTGCGCTTTGCTTCGGCAGAATATGCACAGCCGCGATTTGGCCCGCTACCCGAAGACTACGATGGCAGCGCCCGCATGGTCGCGCTGGGTTTTGAAACAGAGGATCTCGCCCAGGTGAAGCGCGCGCTGCTGGCGGGAAATATTGCCTTTCAGGAGCAGGCTGAGGCGATCGTGGTGGAGGCGGCAGAGGGTTTTAACCTGGCGCTGCGTTTTACCGGAGTCGGGCGTGGAATATTGTGAAAAACGCCTCAACCGAGGCGTTTTTCACAGACTGCCTGATCAAAAGGATTAATCAGAAAGTGTAGCTGGCGGTCACCGAGACGTTACGCGGTTCGCCGTAAACCACCGAGCTGGCCACGTTGGTGTCATACTCTTTATCGAACAGATTGTTCAGGTTGCCCTGCAGCGACAGATTTTTGTTCACCTGATAGCGGGCAAAGAGATCAACCAGCGCATAGCTGCCCTGACGGGCGCGCCAGGTGCCATTGCCTTCCGGCCCGCCGACGTCGCTCCAGACGTGGGTCTGCCAGTTCACGCCGCCACCCAGCGTCAGTTGCTGTAGCGTCGGGAGGCGATAGCTGCTGAACAGGTTAAAGCTGGTCTGCGGCAGTTGCGGGTTAAAGGTGCTGCCATCGCGGTTTTCCGCAATATAGCGCGTGCCGCCAAAGGTCATCTGCCAGTTGTCGGTTAATGCGCCGTTAACTTCGAACTCCACGCCCCGGCTCACCACACCTTTACGGCCAATGTAGGCAACGTCGCCTGAACCCTGAATCGTCTGAGTGGTGGCTTCACCCACGTTATCCAGCTCGGTGCGGAATACGGAAACCGAGGCTGTCAGACGACTGTCCATCCAGTCCGATTTCAGGCCTGCCTCGTAGTTTTTGCCGATGACCGGCGACAGATAAGCGCCACTGGCATCGCGATAATCCTGTGGCTGGAACACCGAGGTATAGCTGGCGTAAGCCGACCAGTTTTCGGCGAAGTCATAAATCAGCCCGCCATACGGGGTGATGTTGTTTTCTTCCGCTTCGCCCGTCAGGGTTTCGCGATTCCAGTTAGTGTAACGGGCGCCGAGAATCACGTGCAGCGGATCGGCGAGTGACAGGCGGGTCGCCATGTAGGTCGATTTCTGACGAACCAGCTGGGTGTCGCTCGCAGGCAGACGCGGTGTCCAGGCAGACTCCGGATACTGACCGTTGAAATCGTTGTAGTTACCCAGCGACGCTGATGAGATGTTCTCAAAGGTACTGAAGTACTTGTTATCCTGGCGGGTGTAATTGACGCCCACCATCAGCTCATGCTGCCGACCCAGCAGTTCATACGGGCCGCTGGCAAAGGCATCCACTGCATCCACTTTGCGTTTACCGGTGTTATAACCGGTTCCGCCCACCACCGGATAGTCAGCATAGGAAGAGACGCCCGCGCCGGTATTCCGATCGAAATAACCATCCAGATAGATCTGCTTACTGTCCAGACGCATCTCGTTGTGTGCACCATTCAGCGTGATGTTCCAGCCGTTATCGAAGTCCTGCTTTAGGTTCACAAAGAGTTTACGGTTCTCTTTATCGTTATAGGCCCAGTCCGGGGCCGTGTTGTAGCCGCGACGGGTATGAATCTGCGTGCCATCGGTGTACCAGCGCGGTGCGCCGCCCCACATGGTGGAATCGGTATTGACCTGGCTGAACTCGTAGCCGACTGACAGCGTGGCAGAGTCAGTCAGGTCAGCGTCTACCACGCCGTAGATGAACTGTTTTTTTGCACCGTAGCGTTCGATGAAACTGTTGTTATCCTGCCAGCCTGCCACCAGGCGGCCACGCACATTGCCGGACTCACTGAGCGGCGCAGAAAGATCGGCTACATAACGCTGTTTGTTCCAGCTGCCGTAGCTGGCGGAGACGGTGCCGCCAAATTCTTTGCTGTCTGCATGTTTGCGCACCATATTGATGGCGGCTGACGGATTGCCAGGGCCGGTCAACAGGCCGGTCGCCCCGCGCACCACTTCAACGCGCTCATACAGGGCCATATCGGTCTGCGCATCACCCAGGTTCCAGCGCTGGGCAAAGGCGGTAGGAATACCATCGACCATGTAGTTGTCGATCATAAAGCCGCGCGCATAGTAGTTAGTGCGGTCCATGTCCCCACTGATGCCGCGGATGCCGGTGGTATTCGCCAGCACATCATTCAGCGACTGAAGTTGCTGATCGGCCATTCGCTGCTTGCTTACGATGCTGACTGACTGCGGCACATCCCGCACGGTGCCCAGCATTTTCGTGCCCGCACGGGTCACCGGCACACTGTAATCGGTCTCGGGTGACGTTGTCACGGAATCATCGGCTGAAGCCGTGACGGTCAGGGTCTGATCATCGCCCGGAGCAGGTGTCTGAGTCTCAGCGGCATGAGCAACGTTATGCATGAGTGATGAGGCGACGAACATAGCCAGTAAGGAGAAGCGGAACGGACGCTGGAGAGCAGGCGTGCGATTAACCCTGGGGTACTGAAGATCGAAAGCGTTCATTAATTCCTCAATTATCTTTATGTTTTTATGCTGCCACTGTCACGACCCTGCGTCCTGCGAGCATCGCTGCCCTGCTTAAGGTTTGAGGAATCAAAACCTTTCCGTGAGCGCCTTCGCGCGGGTGTGATTAACATTTAAAGCAAATGAGAAATATACGCATTGCGATTATCAATGCAAGATTTTGTTAATGGTTAATACGAAATTTTTCAGGGAGAGGTCTGGCTGTAACAGCCCTCCGCAATGAAAGAGCGGGAAAGAGGCGAGTTTTAGGTCAGCGAGTCTGCTGACCGCTAGTTAGCGCGACATCGCCATGATAGAGAGCTCATCCAGGGCAAGCGTCTCACCATCATAGCGATGTCGAAGCAGATGATAACTGTCACATTCAATAATCTGCTCAACCGCATCTGAAAAGGTGTTCATCGCGCTGCGCATCTGGCTCAGATAGTCATGGGTGTCATATACCCGGTCGATGCCTTCCAGCGCATGGTTCATGATCTTTCGGGCAACATCATTCGGCGTGTCGAGCGCAGAAAGCTTGGATCGCGCGGTACGGCGCAGGTCGCGCGGGGTAAAAGCCTCCAGCCCCAGCCCGCGCGGGGCGCGGATCATACGGCGCAATGCCTGATTCAGCGCACCTTTTGACAGCGGCAGTTGGGGATCGCGTGGTGCGGGCACCAGCCAGGGCGAATCGGGATCGGCGGCGCGCAGCAACGCTTCGATACACTGACGCATCAGCGGCGAAATCGGCAGCACATGTTCCCGCTGCGATTTATTACGTGTGCCCTGCATCCACAAGCCTAACTGCAGATCGAACTCGGCTTTCTGCGCCTGCACAATCTCATCCGGCCGCCGGGCGCTGACCAGGCATAAACGCAGCGCCCAGCGTGCCTGCTCCGATAGCGCCCAGTTATCCAGCCCGTGCCAGAAGACCCAGATTTCTGCATCGGTGAGTTGCCGGCTGCGCGGCGGCGTGGCGCGACCCGCGACATCCCGTTTTTTCATTGAGGCGATGGGTGAATGATCGAGATAGCCCTGCATCTCCGCCCAGGCGAGGAACTGTTTAGTTAACGCGAATACCCGGCGTGCCTCCTCTTTTTTACCGTCGGCGATCAGGATGTTGTAGAGCCGGTTGAGGCGTAAACGGTTCAGCGTTTTGAGTGGCTGCGATCCGATGTTGGGCAGGACATGCTTCAATAAAGAAGAGATGGCGATCTCCGGACGCCGCCGGCTGATCAGCAACGACAGTTTTACCCAGACCTTCATCACCTGCTCTACCGTGCCTTCATCACCAAAATTATCCAGCTCGCCAAGCGAGGCCGTTTTTACCTGCTCCAGCCAGATCAGTACATGGCGACCAACATGCGCTGAACGGTCGGCGGTCTGAGTCAATGTTATCGTCACATCGATACCTGTTTGTTACTGCAAAGCGGGCCATTCTAACCCCAGATTATCTGTGACTCCAGACCTAATAAGTCTGGAGTCATTAAGACGCGTTTCAGGGAATTCTGAGGAGGTTTTCGATGAAGGATGCTGGTGCTTTTTGGGGGATTTTATTGAGGAATCGCCCGGGATTGCTTCCCGGGCTTTCAGACGGACTACTTAAAATCAACGGCCATCAGTTCAGCAATGGTTGAATCACGCGTCGTCACTACACAGCGGTCCAGATAATCGGTGAACCGGGAAGGCTTGTTCATGCCAAGCTGCAGCAGTTTGGAGTTATCGAACACCACGTTCAGGTTTGAGAAATGTCCGTACAGGTTCATGGCGCGCAGCATGATCCGTTCGTTGCAGGGTCCGAAAAGATCCTTAAACGTTCTCCGGCTGTCAGAAAGTTGTTTGTACGAAACCTTCTGGTAATCAACACCCAGCGCCCTGCTTCCGGATGCTTTGGCCATCGCCTCATCAATTTCGGCGAACGTCACACTACTGTGTGTTCCGGCAGAAATGTGAATGACTTCATTGATCACGTCTTCTGCGTCGAGCAGCAGAACCAGCGCATCGGCGCAGTAATCAACCGGAACCACATCAATACGATCATCCAGGTCGCAGGTGAATTTCCCTAATGCCAGCACCATGCGGAATACCCAGAAAATACTGGCTGATGGCAGACAACCCTGATCGGAGTGGCCCACTACGATCGACGGTCGGGCAATAACCAGTGGCAGCCCCGGCAGCTTTTCGGTCATCAGCTTTTCAATCGTTGCCTTACTCCAGGTGTATTCGACGACATGCTGATCACGACTGGAGTCCAGTCTGCCCTCCGTGACCAGTGAACCGGGTTCCGGCGCACATGACATTGCGGTTCCCACGTGGATAAATTTCTTTAACCCTTCGACGCGGCTCATCCGTTCCGCGAACTGGAATGTGCCTTCGACGTTGACTTTCCAGACCGTGGGATTGTTACCAAATGAGGCCACAGCGGCACAGTTAATGACGTGAGTCACATCATCAAGCCGTGAGTCATTAATAAAGTTTTCCGTTAACGCCAGATCACCCAGAATAATATTCTCAGGTGCTATCGTGTTGATTGCAGACTCATTCAGGCCAAAGTTCCTCAGGTTTGCTTTAAGCCTGTTTAACCCTTCCTCAACCGTTTCGCCTCTGACCAGCAGCAGCAGTCGATCCTTAACGCTGTTCTGTAATAAATTTGCTACGACAGCTCCGCCTAAAAAACCTGTAGAACCGGTAATAAGGATTTTTTTCATGATAGTGCCATTTAATCTGGTTGATCAAAGGAAAGCATTAACAGAACGCTTCCCGAACAGGAAAACAATTAAAAAGTTATTTTGGTTACATTATTTATGGTGAGCTTAAGGTTAAATTAAGGTTTGAATATAAACCCTCGCTACTGACTTAATCACCTATCAGGCCGTAAACCAGACCAGTATAAAGCTAATAACTATCGCCAGGCTCAACAACACTGCAGATTTTTCTTTAAACTTGTTCATTTAGATTCTGTTTATATTCCATGCGCAAAGGACAATTCTTAAATATCCTTATGCCCTGCAAACTCCACGAGCTGATTTGAACAATTTTTGCCATTTGGGATCAAGCTTTATTTAAACTTTTTTTCATGAACTTATTATTATTTTAATAAATGACGTTTTTCCTGCACTTATTTATGGAGAGTCAGTTCAGACTTTGTGTATAACATGTGTAGAAGCTAAACAAAGAGGATTTATAGTATAAATCCCTGCATTTGTTTACCCCTTGTTTAATATCCATCAATTACACCCTTGCCCGTCATGAAATATTTCCGCACAGATTCTCAGGCGGACTCTCGCGTTACACTTCAGGTGACAGGCATGTTTACAACACATTTAAAACTTAAAAATACCGGCTGGGAAGCGTGTACGTCATCCGCATACGCTCAAATTTACGCTGCATTTGGGGGGAGTGTTTGCACCCATCCCCGCGTTCTCGCTTATCTTGCTCAGCGTGAAGGCGTCCGGATTCACTACTACATGAAAAGGCGGCATGGACAACCCATTGCCGCCGTGTTTTCTATCAATGGCTCGCTGGAATATAAAAAATCCCATCTTCCCTTTGTTTTTGATGATCTTATCCTCCCGATTAAGGCGGGTGAAAAAGTCATTCTTCCATTTAAAACTAAGCGCTTATCGCCCCATTCTCAGGGCGTCATCTTTAACAGCATCCGTCACAACCTGTTTAAGAAGAAAATGGCTCACATCAAGTCTGACTTTTCCGTGAAAACCGCTAAGAAACGTGCCGGTGAGGTCCGGCGATTCAGAAAAGCGGGCGGAACAGTCGAAGATGTGACCTCTTTTTCTCCTGCTGAACTTTCCGCTATCTATCAGCACCTGTTCGATTTGCGTTGGCAAAACAGCCTTAAGTGTACTGACACCGCCATCCTGACTGAGACGTTCACCACGTTCAGAGACATGATTTTCGGCAAAGTCTTATTCATCAATGACTCACCCTGCGCGTTTGATCTCAATTATAAAGTTGAGTGCCCAACATGGTATTACTTCGAAGACTTTAATGGCGGGATAGATCCCCGGTTTAAATCGATGGGGGTTGGCTCTGTTTTGCTCTGGGAGAATATCCAGCACGCCAGAGGGTTAGCTGCGTCATCAGATAAAAAATTTATTTTTTCTCTGGGGGCCTACAACCCAGGCTGGCATTACAAAAAACAGTGGTGCGATATTATGCCCTCAGGCCGTACGCTGTTCTGAAAGTGAATACGGTCAGATTTTTGGATTGCCAGCCCTTTTTTCGCTGGCAATACAATAAAGTAAATAAATTTCGCTTCTACACACAATCTCAACACACCCTCAACGGCGAATAAACGCGTGTCCGATAACATGGGTCATCACTCTTTGAGACGAGAAACCCATGTTGTCCCTCAAACACTTTTCGCTGCCTTTATTTTTGGTTGCCCTGATTGCCGCGCTGACGGGCTGCGATGAGAAAGCCATTAAGGAAGCCGAAGCCCCTGCTCCTCAGGTTGCCATTGCGGTGATCCAGCCACAGGTTTTATCGGTCAACGAGACGCTTCCGGGTCGCGTTAATGCGCTGCACACAGCAGAAATACGGCCGCAGGTCAGCGGTATTATTCAGCGCCGTTTGTTTGAACAGGGCGCAGAAATTAAAAAGGGAATGCCACTTTTCCAGATTAATGCGGCCCCCTTTGAAGCGGAAGTGGCCAGTGCCCAGGCCGGTTTATTGCGTGCCAGGGCCGCCAATGACAAGGCTCAGCAGCAGGCGGCGCGTCTGCGGCCACTCATGAAAACAGGTGCAGTGAGCCGTCAAAGTTTTGATGAGGCCATCGCGAATGCCCGCCAGGCGGCGGCAGATGTCGCGCAGGCCAGCGCCGCGCTCAGGCGCAAAGAGCTTGATCTGAGTTTTGCCACCGTAGAGGCACCGATATCCGGACGCATTGATCAGGCTCTGGTTTCTGAAGGCGCTTATGTCACAGCCAGCGACAGCACGCCTCTGGCTCGTATTTACCAGACAGACCCCATTTATGTGGACGTCCACCAGCCCGCTGAGGTTTACCACCAGCTTCGCCAGCAGGCGGCGATTCATCAGGACGCCGCTGCAGGCGTGCCGGTCAACGTTTTGTTACCCGGAGGCGCTGTCCATCCGCAGCCGGGCCGGATTCTTTTTTCCGGCATGAGCGTGGATACCGCGACGGGCGACGTGATGGTGCGCATCCAGGTGAGTAATCCTAATCGTGAACTCCTGCCCGGCATGTTTGTGCGGGTTGAGATCCCGCGTCGGCATTATGAGGATGCGCTGCTGGTTCCCCAGCTGGCGGTCTCGCATCAGCAAGGAAACGCCGTGCTTTGGGTGGTTGACGACCAGCAACAGGCTCGCCAGATCAAGGTCCGTGTCGGGGAATTAACCCATGGCGCCTACCGCATTGCCGAAGGCTTACCTGCCGGCAGCCGTGTTGTTGTCCAGGGCATGGATAAGCTGGGCAACGGCATGAAAGTCGCGGCAGTGATTTCAACTGCCACACCTGCCAATCTCACCATGAAGGCCGGAGAGTAAAATGGCTCAGTTTTTCATCATGCGCCCGGTTTTCGCCTGGGTTGTCGCCTTGTTCATTATACTGTTCGGGATCATTGCGATCCCCAAACTGCCGGTGGCCCGTTATCCTTCAGTGGCACCGCCGAATGTCACCATCACTGCGACATGGGCAGGCGCGTCGCCGCAGACGATGAACGACACGGTTGTCAGCCTGATTGAGCGCGAACTCTCCAGCGTTAAAAATCTGCTCTATTTTGAATCATCCACTGACACCTCGGGTCAGGCGACCATTACGGTCACGTTTAAACCGGGCACAAATGCTGAACTGGCGCAGGTTGATGTTCAGAATCGTATTAAGACGGTGGAATCCCGCCTGCCTCAGACGGTACGGCAGAATGGACTTCAGGTTGAATCTGCCGACACCGGCTTCCTGATGATTATCAGTCTGACCTCTAAAGCCGGGAAAACAGACAGCGAAGCGTTAAGTGACTACATGGCCAGAAACGTGGTTGAAGAATTGCGCAGGCTGCCTGGCGTAGGACGCGTTCAGCTGTTCGGCGCGGAAAGTGCCCTGCGCATCTGGGTTGATCCGGCCAGACTGCTTTCACTGAATCTGACGATGAGTGATATTTCTGCCGCCATCACCCAACAGAATGCGCAAATCGCCCCGGGACGGGTCGGTGACGAGCCCGCGTTGCCCGGTCAGATGGTTACCCTTCCCTTAACGGTGGAGGGTCAGTTAACCACGCCGGAAGCGTTCGGCCGCATTGTGCTGCGCGCGAATCAGGATGGCTCCAGCGTCAAACTCTCTGACGTGGCAAAAGTGGAGGCCGGCTCCCAGAGCTACAGCATGCTGATGCGTGAAAATGGTCAGAACTCAACCGGTGCAGCGATTATGCTGGCGCCCGGTGCCAACGCGGTAAAGACCGCAGCAGCGGTCACGTCCCGGATGCAGGAACTGAGTTTGTCGATGCCGGAGGACATCCGATACGCGATCCCTTTCAATACGGCGCCCTTCGTAAAGCTCTCAATCGGGAAGGTGATCCACACCCTTCTCGAAGCGATGGTGCTGGTGTTCGTGGTGATGTATCTGTTCTTACAGAACATCCGCTATACCTTCATACCCGCCATTGTCGCGCCGATTGCCTTATTGGGCACGCTATCCGTCATGCTGCTCGCTGGCTTCTCCGTCAATGTTCTCACAATGTCTGGACTGGTGCTCGCCATCGGCATCATCGTTGATGATGCAATTGTCGTGGTTGAAAACGTTGAGCGCATCATGCGTGAGGAAAACCTCGGGCCACGCGAGGCAACGTCTAAAGCGATGCGCGAAATAACGGGTGCCATCACCGGCATTACGCTGGTTCTCACGGCAGTCTTTATCCCCATGGGTTTCGCCAGCGGTTCAGTCGGCATCATCTACCGGCAGTTTGCCTTCTCAATGGCGACCGCGATTCTGTTCTCCGCGTTGCTGGCCCTGACCCTGACGCCCGCACTGTGCGCGACGCTGCTTAAAATGCCTTCCGATCATGCCCGGCGCGGTTTTTTCGGCCTGTTCAACCGCGGCGTTGATCGACTGACAAACCGCTATTCGGGCTGGACAGGCGTGACTCTCAAGCGCTCTGGCCGGATGATGCTGTTATTTATTGCCCTGTGCGCAGGCACCGGGCTGGCATTCAGTCAGCTCTCCTCCGCTTTTCTGCCAGAAGAAGATCAGGGCTATTTCATGACGGCGTTTCAGCTACCGGCAGAGGCCACTCAGCAGCGGACACTGGCGGTGGTAAAAAAATATGAGGAAGCTCTGAATTCGCGTTCCGCCATCGCTACCAATCAATCCATCATTGGCTTTGGCTTCTCCGGTGCCGGGGCGAACACCGCACTGGCTTTCACCGTACTGAAAGAGGGTAAAGAACGCGGCAATAACACGACCCGGGGTGAAGTTGAATTTGTCGGGCAGGCCATGCGCGACTCGCCGGAAGGCACCATCATGACGATGATGCCCCCAGCCATCGAGGAGCTGGGAAACACATCGGGCTTTACGCTGAGACTTGAAGATCGTGCGAATCAGGGTTATGCGGCGCTGGAAGCCGCACAGAATACGCTTTTACAGCTTGCCGCGAAAAGCAACAAAGTCACCCAGGTGTATCCGGACGGTTTGCCGCCGGGGACGACGGTCCGGCTGAATATTGATCGTGAAAAGGCCAATGCCATGGGCGTTTCGTTCGCCAGCATCAGCGACACGCTCTCCGCCGCCATGGGGTCACTCTACGTCAACGATTACCCGAATAAAGGCCGGATGCAGCAGGTGATTATTCAGGCAGAGGCGAACGATCGTATGCAGATTGATGACATCCTCAATTTGTATGTCCGAAGCAGTGAAAACCGGATGGTGGCGCTGAAGACCTTTGTAACGCCGGTCTGGTCGTCAGCCCCACTCCAGCAGGTCCGCTATCAGGGCTATCCCGTGATGAGGCTCTCCGGTAGTGCTGCGCCGGGTGTGTCAAGTGGTGATGCCATGAAGGAGATGGAAGCGCTGGCCAGACAGCTGCCGCCGGGATTCGCAGTTGAATGGACCGGCCAGTCGTTGCAGGAGCAGCTGTCTGCTGCACAGGCACCTATGCTGATGGCGCTCTCTGTCCTGGTGATCTTCCTGGTGTTAGCCGCGTTATATGAGAGCTGGGCCATTCCGCTCTCCGTATTGATGGTGATTCCGTTGGGGATCGCGGGCGCTGTCGCCGCCGTGATGATTCGCGGATTGTCTGATGACGTGTTCTTTAAAGTGGGGTTGATTACGGTGATTGGGCTATCAGCTAAGAACGCCGTGCTGATTGTCGAGTTTGCCAGACAGTTACACCAGGAGGGCAAGAGCCTGCGTGAAGCGGCAATCACTGCGGCCAGAATGCGTCTGCGGCCGATTATCATGACCTCGCTGGCTTTCGGATTGGGCGTCGTCCCGATGATCATGGCTTCAGGACCCGCCAGCGAAACCCAGCATGCCATCGGCACCGGCGTTTTCGGGGGGATCATCAGCGCTACGGTTCTGGCCGTTATTTTTGTTCCGCTGTTTTTTGTCACCGTGATGACACTGCGCAACAGGCTGAGTGCGCATGAAAAATGATATGCAAACTGCGCGCCCAGCGCGTATCTCGTCTGATTTATTGTTTCACGGACCTGATATCATCATGACAACGTCCCTGAAGCCATGGCGACGTTAACACTCTTTTAGTACGAGCCCGGCGGCGGTCTTTCAGAATCAGATCTGCACCGTCGCCGTCCGGGTCGATACAGATCGAAGACAGGATAAGGATGAACAGCAGCGTGATTTTAATCGTCGAAGATGATGTTGAAATAGCCGCAATATTAACCGCCTATCTGCAGAATGCCGGTTACACGGTAAGTCATGCGGAAAACGGAGCGTTAGCCCTGGCGTTTTGTGCGACATCCTCACCTGAGCTGATCATACTGGATGTCCGCATGCCGGTGATGGATGGCTGGCAGGTACTGGCCGAAGTGCGTCGGCGCGGAAATACCCCGGTCATTATGCTTACGGCCAACGACGATGATGTGGATAAACTTTCCGCACTCCGTATTGGGGCCGATGATTATGTCGTTAAGCCGTTTAATCCTGCTGAGGTGGTGGCACGGGTTCAGGCCGTATTGAGACGTACCCAGGTTATCACGCGTTCGCAAGATATTTACTCTACCCGATCGCTTTCCATTAACCTGCAGCAGCACAGCGTGGTGGTTAAACCTGACGGGACGGATATCGCCCCCCGCCTGACCACAACCGAGTTCAGATTGATCACCCATTTTGTGCGCGAACCTAACCGGGTTTTCAGCCGGGATGAACTGCTGGACGCGTGTTTTCCGGAAGGTGACACGTTACCGCGAACCGTTGACAGCCATATCAGTAAATTACGCAGGAAACTCGATGACGCGGGGGTATCAGGACTGCTGCAAAATGTGAGGGGCTTCGGATATCGCCTGGGAGAGAGTAAATGAAGCAGCGTGGTCTAAGCGGGCAGCTGAACTGGCTCATCGTCAAAGTTACGATCTATTCCTTCCTGACCTCGTTTGCCACCTACTCACTTTATCCGACCGTTATTGGATTATTTTCAGGTCAGCTTGTTCCGCTCGATCTCGACCAGGGGACAGCCAGCGACTGGATTACCCTGCTGGTGACTACGCTGTTGACGATAGCCGTTTCGGTGTTTTTTTCTGCACGGTTTGCGCGGCAGATGATCGTTCCTCTGGAGTCGCTGACTCACAGTGCAAAACGCGTCGCGGAAGGTGATTTGAGTGCACGAGCCAGTGAAGGCGTAATAAAAATCGGTGAGATTAATGCGCTGGTCAAAGACTTCAACCGCATGGCGGAAACCCTTGAAACCCTGTCAAACGATAGCCGGACCTGGAACGCTGCTATCGCACATGAATTAAGAACCCCGGTGACGATATTACGCGGGAGACTTCAGGGTTTAGCTGACGGCATATTTGCGCCCGATCATAAGCTCTTCGTTAATCTGATTCATCAGACCGATGGCCTGACGCGGTTAATTGAAGATCTCCGCACGCTGAGTCTGGCCCAGTCGGGACATCTGCCTATTCACTATGAGCGCGTGAATATCAAAAGTGAGATTGAATCGTTAGCTGAACTGGTGAAAGAGGACTTCAAAGCCAGTCACCACTCACTCGTGCTGAAAGTTAATCCCGCCATCATTGAATGCGATACTTTACGCTTCAGGCAGGTGCTGCTGGCCTTTCTGGAAAATGCCCGTCGTTATTCAATCCCGGGTGTCGTCATGATCTCCTGTGAGCAGGATGCAGAAGGCGTCGCGGTGCATATAGACGATGAGGGACCGGGAATCGATCAGGCTTTTGCCAGGACGATATGGGATGCGTTTGTGCGCACCGATGATTCTCGTTCCCGCCTGAGTGGCGGGACAGGTTTAGGTCTGGCGGTTGTCAAAGCGATAGTGCTGGCCCATGGTGGAAAAGTCTCCTGTGAAAAAAACGAACTTAATGGCACCCGATTTTCTTTCTGGCTTCCGCAGGCTAAAGTCAGCCAGCCTGGCTGAAGAGTAATAAATGCTGCCTGAATGCGTTCTTAAATGATTTCGGATTAACATCTGATTAAAAACGCGCCAACTGTTCTGCTTATTACGCGAAAAGCGTAACCACTGGTAACTAACATCGTGATTCCTGTATCCCGGCAAGTTAAATGCCCAAAAGAGTGGCTATGCTCTGATGAGTTCAACGTGCAACTATGACTACCAGGATATTAAGTGATGAAAAAATTATCAGTTATCGTTATTGCTACCGGCCTGTTTCTGTCAGTAAATTTACAGGCTAATGCCGAAGGATGTCTGAAAGGAGCTGCAGTAGGCGGCGTGGCAGGTCATGTTGCTCATCATGGTGTCGCCGGAGCGGCAGCGGGCTGTGCAGTCGGTCACCATATGGCGAAGAAGAAACATAAAGAAGCTGAGAAAAACCAGCAGGCTCAGCCAGCACAGAACTAAGCTGCACGGTAGTGCCGATAGTAGTGCCGATATAAAATACCCGACTACCGGACAATGTATTTGTCCGGTATTTTATGCGTGCTGACCGTTAATTAACGATGCTATTCCGATTTAATAACTGAACTATTCAGGCAAGACCATTAGCTGAAAATTCAGATTATCGCGTTATAAAATCACCCCCTGATTCTTTACGCGTCATGGCTGTTACGCCACTCCTCGACCATTTCCTTTGAAACTTCTTTTTTATAACAGATCGGTGCATAACCACCCTGCTTGCTCCATGCGCTTCGGCCGCCACAGCTGCTGCCATTACGGGCAGCGTTAAAAGGACAGGCACACACGCCAGGATAGGCTGCGATTGAGTCTTCGATGATAAGCTGACGGATTTGGTCATCGGATTGCTTCGCTGTTTTAGCTTCGGTAGCGCCAGCCCAAAGAAGCGTCATGGCCATAGCCAGAGAAACGACAATTTTGCTGTTATTCATGATTCCCTCCAGAATTGAGGAGGATAAGTTAACGCAGGGCGATCGGGAGCAATGCTCTGAATAAGGGGCTACAAAGTGTCAATTCTGACGGTTGTTTTTTGCTCAGAGCAGAAGTGACTGTTTTTAATGAACCCGTCAACAAAACAGACCAGCATGACACTTTTACATCAGGGCCCAGAAGCTTAAACAGGGCACGCAGATGTGTAATTCAGCCAGATTAAAACGTCTTTTGAAAAAACGGCCTTTATCGATCCAGCCGCATAAGACCCTGCCATCTTCATATTCAAGCACAGTCATGGTTCTTCTTCTTTTCCGGCGACGAACGATGGTGCCCACCTCGATCATGCGGATGCCTTAACCGCAGTATTCCCGGCTCCGCTATGCGTAATGCCCCGTACCGACCTGACAATAAAGTCATTACTTTTTCTGAGATCGTCTATATCTGGCTGAAGTTTGCCATATATCCTCATGCCTTCCAGCATCATGAAAATGCTTAATGCCATTACCCTCGCATCTTCCTCCTGACGAAAGATCTGCTGTTGCTGCCCTCTTATTAAGATGCTCTCTAATTCGTTGATAATATGATTGAATTTTGAGGATACTTTCGCTCTGACCGCTTCGTCACCCGGCAAAAGTTCACTGGCTGCCGCGATAGTAAAGCAACCTCTCTCTCCAGCAGGCGCAGATGAAAGCTGAGCCACAAATTCCAGCATTTCCCGCAGTGCAGCTTCTGGTGACATTTCTGCACTTCGCTTCACTGTTCTTGAAATACCTTCATCCATGTAGCGCTGCAAAGCCGCGAGGTAAATAGCGCGCTTATCCGAATAAAGTTTATAGATGCTGGCACTTGCCAGACCCGATGCTTTTTTAAGGTCTGCCATGGAAGTGGCCTGGTATCCGTTTTGCCAGAAACAATCGAGTGCTGTATCGAGGAACGCCTCGGGATCGAACTCTCTGGGTCTGCCTGCTGCTGCTTTCATGAGATTCTCCTGTGCTGAAAATTGATTGTAGATCGATCAATCTACAATTGAAAGCATTCTTGAGAACCCTGCGTTAAACGGCATGATCTTTTACTCAGGTGTTTCTGTTCAGCGGGCGGCCAGATGATTAATAGCCGCCCTCTTGCGGCGGCGGGAAAAACTACAGGGGCGTTACAGTCTGAACGTTATGCTGAAAAACGTAAGGATCAGATAGCAGCTCAAATTGCTCGTCGTCCGGATAGGTCACGGCAATCTGATACTGTTCACCTGCAAACGCTTTTACTGCCTCCAAATCTTCCCAGTAGGTCGCCAGGAAAAAATGCTCCCATTCCCCCTGCGTTTCTCTGCGTACAAAAGCGCCCAGATTTCCTGGCGTCCCTTGTGAATGTTCTGTTCCCGTCTTCTGCAGATGATTTGCAAAGCCTTCTGCATGCCTGACCGGTACGCATCCGTGCCATGTTCTGACAATCATTTCGCTATCCTCACGTTGTGGAAGGATTTTAACCTTAACATGACATTGCGGTATAAAGGATTCGTCATCGGGCTTCCGGTTCGTCATATAACGCCCACTGGACGATTAAAAGAGGATGGCCTTTGTCTGTAGAAAGTCCGGCGTGATAATCTTCCGCCTGATATATCCTTTACCGGGACACCTGCCGGTTGAGGGATTATTCCACGCCATGTCCTTAATATTGACTCAGGGAGAGAGTTACTGATGAAAAGCTATTCGACAGCGCTGATAATCATCGCTGCGCTGGGCTGCATATTGATTTTTTTTGTGTGGTGCAATGAAATCGATCGCAATACCTTTCTGACTGAACCTGTGCTCGACGCATTATGGTTTGCCGTCCTGCCGCTGGGACTGGCTCTTTTTATGATCATAAAAAAATGGGGCAAGGGAGAGTCTGTCAACGGCATCAAGGACAACGCTAAATTGCTCGGAGGGTCCGTTCTGATCATGACCTTTTTTAGCTATATGCTGCTGACCACGGTTATCTGGTTACTTCCCGGCACCCTCAGCACGTATACCGCTTATAGCGAGTTTTCGGGCGGCGGGCGTAACGACTGTTCGGGTGTTGAGGTTAACGACCCGGACCTGCAAAGACGGATAAAGGTCTGTGAACCCGTGGGCAATTATTTTGCTGGCGGAACAGTTCGCGTGACTAAACGAAGCAATGCGGCAGGTATGAGCATTGTTAACGCCATAATTAAAGACTAAACGTCATTACGCTGCTCGTGGCCTGAGTCCCTTCAGGCCCACATGTATACTGCATGAACAGCCGTCACTGTTCCGTTAAAACTCAGAACTCCACATCCTCCAGGCTGAAGATCTCAGTCTGGTCATTGTAGGAAAATATCTCAGCGTAGCGTCCCCAGTTAATCACGCTGTTCAGCGTCTCTTCAGCTGCACTGTCAGAGAGGAAATCTTCAAGCTCCTGTTCAAAGCGCAAACGTGGCGCACGATGTCCGGGACGTTCATCCAGGACATTTTTTATCAGCGCCGCCAGGGGAACGTAGCGCAACAGGTGAGAGGCGAACATCACTTTTCGCGGTTGGGTATCTGATCCGGCAAAGATCCGCGCAGGCGGAGTCAGGACGATATCCCCTTCGCTGACATCGGCAAATCCTAACGCCTGAAGCACCTCCGCAATCGGGAATAATTCATCCACTTCGAGATGCAGTGAACGGGCCACATCCGGCATGTCCGCCCTGCCGTGATAAGGTGCTGCCGCAAGCGTTTCGATCAGACCGGCGATGATGTTGGTCGATACCTGAGGCAGGCGGGTGCCTAACGTCAGGCTCTTTTTCACAGGATCATTAACCGATTTGGCCGTCATCCGGGTATAGACTTCATCGACCAGACGGCGGAATGCCGGATCCAGTCGATTTCGCGGATGCTTAAACGGCACCTGGATTTCGGCCATCACCCGTCCAGGGTTCGAGGACAACACCAGAATCCGGTCACACATAAAGACGGCTTCTTCAATATTATGCGTGACGATGAGCACCGACTTCATCGGCATCTGCCCTTCGTTCCACAAATCGAGTAAGTCAGTACGCAGCGTTTCAGCGGTCAGTACATCGAGCGCGGAGAAAGGCTCATCCATCAGCAACAGCACCGGGTCAACCACCAGCGCGCGCGCAAATCCCACGCGCTGACGCATGCCGCCGGACAACTCCCGTGGGTAGGCGTTTTCATAACCATCCAGACCGATGAGATCGATGGCAGCCAGGGCGCGCGTTCTGCGGTCCGACGCGTTAACACCCAGCGCCTCCAGTCCCGCCTCCACATTCTGTAAGACGGTCAGCCAGGGAAACAACGCAAAGGTCTGGAATACCATTGCCACCCCTTTGGCCGGACCGTTCAGCGGCTTGCCGAGATAATCAACCGAACCTGCACCGGGGCTGATCAGACCCGAGATAATGCGCAGTAAGGTGGATTTGCCGGAGCCCGAGCGCCCGAGCAACCCCACGATCTCCCCTTCCTTCAGGGTGAGATTGACGTCATCGAGAATAAGCATCTCTTCATGATTCGTCGCATAGCCGTGTTTAATTCCCTTCACAGAGAGGACCGCTGCGCTATCTTCTGCTTTTATTTTTTGTACGTCTGCGTTCTGCAACGCCTGGCTGTTTGTCATCAGAAATCCCCTAGTTCGCGCGATATTTTGATTCAGCAAATTTGTATAAAGGTCGCCACAGCAGACGGTTGAACAGCGTGACAAACAGCGACATGACGGCTATGCCCAGGATGATTTTTGGAAAATCCCCGGCGACCGTCATCTGCGCAATATAGGCGCCCAGGCCGTGAGCTTTAACCTGGGTGCTTCCCCACTGCACAAATTCCGACACGATACTGGCGTTCCACGCCCCGCCCGACGCGGTGATAGCGCCTGTGATGTAGTAAGGGAAAATGGCCGGCAGCATCACCTGACGCCACCATTGCCAGCCACGGATATGGAAATTCGCCGCCGCTTCTTTGTAGTCGTTGGGAAAAGCCGTGGTGCCCGCGATGACGTTAAACAGGATGTACCATTGCGTGCCCAGTATGATCAGCGGTGAAAGCCAGATGTCCGGATTAAGATCGAAATGGACAATCACTATCACGAAGACCGGGAACATCAGATTTGCCGGGAAGGCAGCCAGGAACTGGGCAACAGGCTGGATTTTTGCGGCCAGCGCAGGCCGCAGGCCGATCATCACCCCTAAAGGCACCCATACCAGAGATGAAATGATAATCAGCAGGGTCACGCGTAATAGTGTAATCAGGCCCGCAGTAAAGACATGTCTGACATCGTCCAGGGTGATCTGGCCCTGCATATAGGCGATTACCCGGTAGCCGACATAGAGTGTGACGGCAATGACCAGCGCCCCCCAGCAAAAGTCAGCCAGGCGTGAGGTATTTTTGCTGTTATTTTCCGGCGACAACGGCCTGCTGACAGGCAAACGCCAGTTGATACGCGCAACCGAGGAAAACAGCAGACGGATCGGTTTCATAAACTGCTGAATCAGCCAAGTTCGGCGGATCAGGTCGCGTACCCAGGAGGTCGGCGCGCGTTCGGAACGGGTATTTTCCATGCGGAATCTGTCAGCCCACGCCACAAGCGGTCTGAACAGCAGCTGATCATAAGCCAGAATCACAATTACCATCGTGAGCAACACCCAGCCGACGGCGTAAATATCTTTATGCAGGATAGCCTGAGCCAGATAGCCCCCTACGCCGGGCAGCGTATAGGCATTATTACCTACGGTGATCGCTTCGGAGGCCACGATAAAGAACCAGCCACCTGACATCGACATCATCATGTTCCAGACCAACCCCGGAACCGCGAAAGGCACGTCCAGTTTCCAGAAGCGCTGCCAGGCTGTCAGATGGAAACTGCGGGAAACTTCGGCCAAATCTTCAGGTACGGTGCGTAACGATTGATAGAAGCTAAACGTCATGTTCCAGGCCTGGCTGGTGAACAGAGCGAAGATCGCCGCCAGCTCGACGCCCAGCACCTGCCCCGGAAACAGTGCAATAAAGAAGGTCACGGTAAAAGAGATATAGCCCAGCACCGGAACGGATTGCAGGATATCGAGAATGGGTACCAGTATTTTTTCAGCACGACGACTTTTGGCGGCCAGCGTGCCGTAGATCAAACTAAATACCAGTGAGGCCAGCATAGCCACCAGCATGCGCAACGTGGTTCGCAGCGCGTAATCGGGTAAATTTTCAGGGTTAAGCGAAATAACCTGGGTTTTTAAACTTTCAATCGGCAACAACGTTTGATCAAAACCCACCGCCGCCATCGCTATCAGGCCGATGATGAGCGGGAATGCCACAACATCCCAGGCGTTGGGCATTAAACGCCTGTTGGCAGCAAGCATTGTAAACCTGAAGTTCATAGGCTCTCTCTTTAACCGATCGCTGGAGTGCAAAAATAGATACAAGGCTGGGATTATCAGGCAGGCAGATTAAACGCATCGTTGACCAAAACGCTTTTTAGATTAATTTTTTGTTACAACAGGTTAGGGCCGGTTTTTTTGAGAGAGGGAAAACAGGATGGGTGAAAATAAAATTAAAATGCCGATCATCTGAAGTGATCGGCATTTGCGTTGCCATCTTTTTTTAGTGAAGCTTCCATCGGACGCGACAATTTTATTTGTAAAGCTCAGCCGTCATGTGCACGCGGTTATTGGTGCTGGCTTCCAGAATTTTATATTGCTCATTCTGAGCATGGGCCTGAGCGGCAATTTTTGCCTGCGCGCCGTCCATGGTTAATGAGGTGACAGAAATCGTCTGAGCCAGGCTGCTAAAGGAGATCATAGACAGTGCAGCGACAGCAGCAAATGACAGTTTTTTTACAGTTTTCATGATCATCATCCTTCACATAGGGGGTTAGAAAAAATATTACCTGCGACGAGAAAATAATAATCAAGCTCATTATGACCCTGTAAACGAAATGTGCTGCGCTTGCTGCCGACCGTAAATCTTTTGTGTGCATGAAATAAAATAAGTAATACTATCAATACTTTACCCTGAGTCCAGGATGCAAAGGCAGTTATTCCGGGATATCAGGATCATCGCTGTACCGCGCGAAAGCATTCTGAACCGGTGAAAACGGTCACCCGCAATACCGATATGGACTCGCGAAAAATTAGCGGTTCATTAACTGTAATGAAACATCAATTATTTTTACATCCTTACAGGTGTTATTAAAATAATAACGTGGTATGAATCTGTTCCACTCATGTCATTACTGATTGCAGGCTCATCATGAAAACAGTGAAGGCTTATACCCTGAATGATGCACGTCTTAAGTTAACCAGCGGGAATTATAAAGGCATACTTATTGATTTTGATATCAGCGCCGATGAGTTCTTTGTGCTGTTTAACGAGTGGAAAGGCAAGAACGCGATAATAGAAAAGGTCGGCAGCCGTTTTCTGATAAAAAATACGACCCCGAATGAAACATTTATATAGTTGCTAAATTAATTTTTTCTTACGTAATGCTATTATCAGTCGTTCTGGACTGACGACTTTTTGCTGGCTAAGGCGAGGATGTTAAACACGTTCAGCAGTCACACCCTCTCCGTTAAGTTCACCATCGCCCCTGTTCGATGCTGTTGATTTCCATTTCTGACTTGTCCTTTTTACGGGCTATCTCGTCTGTAACTCTGTCAATTAAAGTCTCAGTCCACCTTATTATCCGCCATTTTCAGCTGCGCCCTGCCATTATAAAACCGGCGGTAGGACAGGTAGACCGCGATGATCGTTGACAGGCTGGCGGTCCCGATCAGCATAAACGTCACCATAATCTGATACTTAATCGCCTTGAGCGGATCGATTCCTGCGAAGATCAGTCCGGACATCATCCCCGGCAGGCTGACCAGCCCGACAGTTTTGGCGGCATCCACAGTGGGAATCATTGCGGTGCGGATACTGTCAGCGATAATGCGTCCCGACGACAGCTTCACCGATGCGCCCAGGCTGAGCATCTCCATGATTCTCTGGTGATTGTCACTGAAACGCTGGTTCAGATTGCTGTAACAGAGCCCTACCGCGACCATGGCATTACCGGCGATCATGCCTGAGATGGGAATAACCTGCATCGGCACAAATGCTATGGCGCCGCTCAGCACCAGAATAGTCAGCGTGATGACGGTACCACTGAAGATAGCGACAAAGGATATCGCAAAGGCATTGTCGATATTCCGGCCGCGCTTGCGTGCGTTGAGCGCAGCATTCACGCAGATAAACAGCACCATCAACACGGTCAGCCAGCTGTTATTGATGTCGAAAATCGACTTCAGCACAAAGCCGACAATAATCAGTTGAATAATCGCCCGGCAGACACTCCAGATAATATCCTTGCCCATACCGAGTTCTTCTTTCTGGCTGATAAGCAGCGCGATAACGACCAGCGTCAGCGACAGCATCAGAGAGGTGTCACTGATATTATGCTGATTCACGTGCATTCTCCTTTTCGGGTGGCTCAAGGCGAAGCACCTGCTCAGCCTGCTGAATATCGTTAACGTCATGGCTGATCCGCACCACGGCCACCTTCTCTTCCGCTGAGATCCGGTGAATCAATGAAAGCACGGCCAGTCTGTTCTCTTCATCAAGGGCGCTGGTGACTTCATCCAGTAACAATACCTGAGGCATAAACTGCAGATTTCGGAGCAGCCCGACGCGTTGTTTTTCTCCCCCAGACAGTTGTTCAACCGGTGTATTCAGCATGTCCGGTGAGAGGTTTACGCTTTCCAGCGCAGCGACCATTTTGTTCTGCTGAGGTTTCAGGCGGCGAATCTGCCAGGGCAGCACCAGATTGTCATAAACCGTCTGACCGAACAGTTGCGGCGTCTGAAAACAGTACGACACCTGCTGGCGATACTCTTCGGCTTTCAGCGTGACGATGTCACTGCTCCTGAAGAGAATTCGCCCGGAAATCGGCGTGATGAGGGAAGCAAGGATTTTCAGGAAGGTGCTTTTTCCGCTGCCGGATGGACCGGTGAGTAACACGCTATCGCCCTGATGTAACTGCAGGGATACCGGGCGCAGTAGCTGACGGTCCCCGACTGAAAAAGCGACGTCCTGCACATCCAGCAGGGGTAATACATTGTCCATATTTACGCCTCAGGACCTTTAAAGAGTGATTGGGGTTTTGTATCTGGCAGCACCAGGCACTGCGAGACATAAGATAAGGTATTCCGGTGTCCTGGTTAACTTCTGAGTCAGAAAATGACTGGGTTAGCCCTGCGCGAAAAGCGGAGTAGTTAAAACAGGGTGGCAGACCCGCTGCCACCCGATCATTATTTGTTTTTCCAGCTTGTGGAAACAGGGTTCGTGACGGTGTTCTTTTCCTGCGTATAGGTGCCGTTCTGCTGCGCGATGGCCTCGCCGGTGTCCACAATCGCATTCTGAATAAAGACGTTCTGCCTGTCACTTTTGATAAAGGTTAACTGGTGAAAGGCGGTTTTATTGCCCCAGTCAGCAGAAGGCAGGGAAATAAAACGCACGGTGAAGGTTTCATCATCAAACTTACCCTGCATGACGTAAACGCCGTAGTGGTTTTCGCCCTGAGAAATGATCTTATAGGTGCCGTTATCGTAGTAATAAATCTCAGCATCGGGGAACGGCTTTTTGTCATACATTTTACGGTAGTGCAGCACCTGTTTAATGGTGGGCTGGCCGAAACTGACGTTGAGATTTTTACCATCTGCCGATGTCGTCAGACCTTCAGCATGAACACTGCTCATCAGCATTAACAGGCTGGTCGTGACCATTGCGGTTGCTTTCACTCTCTTTCTCCTTATCGGATTACGGGATAACAAGCGTAAGACACTCAGGAACTTACACGGCAGCGAGTGTCTGTTGAAGAGGCAGTTAACACCTTATTACACATTGTTATAATCACGATAAGTGACCATAGGGTTACAGCCTGGCATGCCGGGTTAAACAAACCCGGCTATGGGTTTATGACAAAACAGCTTAATTCAGCAATCCTGCCCCGACATTCACCGACAGACCCAGAATAGCCAGATTAAAAATAAAAGAGATTACAGACTGCAGCAGTGCCAGTTTACGCATCTCTGTCGTACCGGTGGCGACATCCGCCGTTTGCGAGGCGACGGCGATCGTGAATGAAAAGTAGAGGAAGTCCCAGTAACCGGGATTTTTTGTTTTGTCCGGGAAGATCAGCGGACTCACATCGTTATTCCGATAAAGATAATGCTGATGGGCATAATGCATCGCAAACGCGCTGGGCAGCATGGCCCACGAGGCAATCAACGTCATTGCTGTCAGCAACAGATGCAGCAGTCGCGGGGTGTCGGAGAGCCCTTTCAGCGTGGGTAGTTCGCTCAGGATAGCCACAATGCTGACCATACAGGCGACGATCACCATCCCCAGTACCAGCGCGGCACTCTGGTCCTGTTGCTGGGCAATCCGCTTGATCCCAGCTGCATCGGTGCGCAGCATGCGAAACCAGAGAATACCGAGATAGAGCCAGGCCCAGACGTTCCAGCTAATCAACAAACGCTGCATCTGCCCAAGCTTATCAGAGATCAAAAAATAGCAAATCAGTCCGGCTGTGATAGAGAGCAGCAGACGCAGGCGCGCATAAAGCGTCGAAGTTAAAGATGTCGGCATCGTAAAACCATTGTGGTTTAATCGGAGTGATGTCTACTGTAGCTAAAATCAGGTGCAAATCATGGACAAAGAATCAATTCTTACACTTTTAAAGTACAAACGATGGATCGATGCCGAAACGCTGAAAAGTATCAAAGAGGTCAGCGCAACGGCTTATGCAGAAAAACGTCACCTGATGCTGAGATTAATGAATCATATCTTTGTCACCGACACGATTTTCAAAGCGAATATTACGGGACAATCGCACGGGTACACTGCGCTCAATACGCCCGAAACGCCGACGGTTCAGGAGCTGGAGGCCAGAATGGACGAATGCACCCACTGGTATATTAACCACCTGACTTCCATGACGCCGGCCGATTTAGCAGAAACGATTACGTTCCGTTTTGTCGATGGGGGTGACGGGAGAATGAGTGCCTCAGATATGCTGAATCATGTGCTTCTTCATGGTACTTACCATCGTGGGGCGGTCGGCTGGCTACTCTCGGAATGCGGCAGTGTTCCGCCGAAAGATGTGCTGACCGTTTTTCTGCGGGATCATAATCACTGAGTCGCACGTTCTCAGGATCATCATTTCACCTCTGCCTAAAGCGTTTCGGGGCGTCATCAGGGGCACTGACTGCTGAACTACATCAGCATGATGCCAAAGCGTTTCAGAAGCAGCGCCCAGAGCGCGAAGAGAACGACAGTAATCGCACAGGCGATTAGCAGTGTCAGCCAGAAGCCGGCGCGCTGATAGAGGAAGGGAAACAGAATAAACATCGGCAGCGTCGGGATCACATACCAGAAGGTGTACCAGGCATGCGCACTGATTTTTTCCTGAGTCTGCCCTTCCAGCTTCATCCAGATCAGTACCAGCACGGTGACCATAGGCAAGGCGGCGAGCAGGCCGCCCAGACGATCGCTGCGCTTAGCGACTTCTGATATCAGTACAACCATAAAAGCCGTGATGGCGTATTTCGATAGTAACCAGAGCATGATTTTCCCTTAATTCCTGTTTATCCGACAGACGGGTACCGGAACATTAACGATTACCCGCTCTGGTTTCTGAATCACCCGGTTACGGCATCATCCTGCGCAGCGTGTCATCTTTCATAAAATAGTGATGGAATAACGCCGCTACCGCGTGCAGACCAATTAACCAGTATCCTAACGGGGCCAGAGTTTCGTGCCAGTCAATCAGCATACTGGCCGTGGCGGGATCCGGAATCGTCGCAACCGGCATGTTTATCCCGAACAGCGCCCAGTCCTTGCCACGCAGGTAACGCGAGCTCAGCCCAAGAATCGGTAAGACGACAAAAAGTGCATAAAGCAGTGTATGCACCAGGTGCGAAATCCCCGTCTGCCAGCGCGCAACAGGTGGTGTGATCGGCGGAGTTTTTGTCCGGGTGCGCAGAAAAAGACGAGCCATCATTAACATCATCACGCAGAAGCCTGCGGAGAAGTGCGTGATCATCACCACATTGCGCTGCCAGGTTCCCTTGTCTGCCATCCAGCGCAGCTCAATCGTGGCGTAGGCCACAATGATCAGCAAAACCGTCAGCCAGTGAAAAAGGATTTGCGAACCTCTGTATTTCTTCAGCATAGATAAACTCCCGTCACTATTTTTTTGCGTCACTATACCAGCAAATTATTAGATGATTATTAGGCGTTTACTTTTTATTCATGACAGGTCTGGTTACGTAATCATTCTGGTTAATCTGAACCACAATACCAGACTAAAATTCCACAACTTCAGGAATCAGACGTGAACACATTTACGATACGCCGCCTTAACGAAAGTGATGTGGACGATTTCAGAAGAGTCAGACTGGAAGCGTTGCGTCTTCATCCTGAAGCGTTCGGAGCTTCCTGGGAAGAGTGGAGCCTGAAGCCCGATCAATTCTTCGCTGAACGTTTGCGAAACAATGTTGTGTTTGGGGGATTCGACCTGAATAACACCCTGCTGGGCATAATGGGTTTACAGTTTAATACCGCCCCCAAACTGAGTCATGTTGCCACACTATGGGGAATGTATGTGCGGGCGGAGATGAGAGGTTCCGGGCTGGCATCAGGGCTTATAGCGGCAGCACTTGAGGCTGGAAAAGAGGTCAGAACCCTGCAGCTATCGGTGGTTACCACAAATCAGGCTGCCTGTGCGCTTTATCGTTCTGCCGGTTTCACCGAATGGGCGACCGATACCGGAGCGCTCTGTGTTAATGGGGTGTTTTATGACGAGTTTCTGATGAGGCGGGACTCGGTAACATGCAGGTAAACAAGCCCTGATGCTGAAGATCCGATAAGTGTTTTATCCCACCGACTCTGACGCAAATCAGGCTCTTTACACACTGGCTTCCTGAGCCGCCAGCACTATCCGTGTCAGAGAGGGGTTATTTCAGACAGCGATAAATCCTAATCTTAACCTAATGTTCATTCTGTAAAATGTCGAAAGCACGCTGCTAAGGCGCTGCATGCTTGTGTAAATACATTCCTCGCTGGAACGATTAGTCTGCCTTATGCTGGACTTTATTTAAGTCAAATCCACGGCCTGTCGCCAGGACTCACACACGCTTCGCTTATAAATAGTGCCACCCTAAACTGGAGTTAAGATAACGCGCGTTATCGTAACCTTAGAGATCTACATTTCTCATTCAAAAACAGTAACTTCTCCTCTGATTAGAGTTCGCCTATGCTGGCTGCTCACTACGTTTTGCGTCAGAGGGATTTGCTATGTTAAATGTGCCCGCAACCTACAGTGCAGAAGCTGTTGAGTGCCTTTATGAAGTCATCGACATTCTTAACCTGAATGGCGCACGCTGCCACGTTATCTTTGACAGTCAGGCATCCCGCGCCGCGGTCATTGAAGCGGATACGACAGAGGAACTCGGCGAAATGCGCCACCCTGTGCTGGCGGTGCTGGAGATGGAGCGCGTGACCAGCATTAACACCATACTTCGCATTAAATCGTTCTGGACCGATTCGGATGGCGCTCACCGGGAGGTGGAATCTGGCAGCCTGGCGAAAGCGTTGTATAAAGCACTGACGATTAAGAAGCAGATTACGCTGGTGGGATTGTAAGGCGTTCTGAATGCCCGCGCCGTGCGGGCTTTTTCTGACGTGTAAACCTTCCCTTCTTTTCCGAGCCCTTTTGGTTCAGATAACGCATTTACCAGCAGGGTGACCCCCTCTGACAGGCACATACTCCCCATTGAACCTGCCCGTCACTCTCTTTTAATCAACACCGCTCAGCGCATGAGCATCCCAGGCTTTCATTGCAGATGATACCGCCGCATTGAGTTCATCACCCGTTGCCCCGTCCCGTGCTTCCGTTGACAGGCCGATCTCAAAGCTATGGAGAGTTACCGCCAGCGCCCGCACGTCTGTCCCGGAAGCCAGATGTCCCCGTTCTTTTGCTCTCGTCACACATCGTAAAAAGCCTGACCGGGTACGATCGCGTTGCGCTGTCAGTATCTTACGGATGTGCTCGTTCGCAGGCGAACAGGTGTTTACGGATAGCGCAATCAGGCAACCGCTGGGATGCCCCTGCTCTGTCTGCATTCTGGCGGAAGCACGCAGTGCCCGTTCAATTGCATCACGGGGTGCAAGCGTGTCGTCCCACAGGCAATCATTAACCTGGCCGTAAGTCGCCATATAGCATTCAACCACCTCTTCAAACAGCGCATCTTTCGAACCAAACGCGGCATAAAAACTCGGTGCGGTGATGCCGTTACCGAGGTTCGACTTGAGCATGGCAAGCGAGGTTGACTCGTAGCCGTGCTGCCAGAAAAGCGCCATCGCCTGGCGAATTGCCTCATCCCTGTCAAATGTCCGTGGACGTCCCATCTGTGCCATATCCGCTCCTGTTTTCGCTGACCGGATATAAATACTAATCGATACATATGTGCTTGACAAGCCGCAGGACGGCCTATAGTTTCGAATATATATATCGATCGATATATATCAGGCAGCCCGTTATCAGACGGGTCTTCGCAAATATTTAAACGCTACAAAACTTAAAAAGGTTCCAACGTGCACGCCAATACCGCATTCAGTGAAACCACAACTCAACGGGGTCTGCCCCTGGCTTCCCTGCTGGCCTTTGCCATGACAGGCTTTATCGCCATCCTGACGGAGACCCTTCCGGCGGGTCTGCTTCCGCAAATCGGCGCGGGTCTTGGCGTTTCTCAGGTGATGGCAGGTCAGCTGGTCAGCATTTATGCGCTGGGATCGCTGCTCGCGGCGATCCCTTTGACGGTGCTGACCAGTGGGTGGCGACGTAAAAAAGTGCTGCTGCTTGCCGTCGGGACCTTCCTGATTTTCAACACCATTACCACCCTTTCGTCCAGCTACTGGCTGACGATGGCGGCCCGATTCATGTCGGGTGTAGCGGCAGGACTTGCATGGGGAATTCTGGCGGGGTATGCGCGCCGCCTGGTTCCGGCTGAATTGCAGGGCCGCGCTCTGGCGATTGCGATGGTCGGGATACCGGTTGCTCTGTCGCTAGGAACCCCGGCAGGCGCATGGCTGGGCAGCATGATGGGATGGAGAGTGCCATTTGGGATCATGGCAGCTCTGGCCGTGATTCTCTTTATCTGGGCATGGATTGCAGTTCCTGATCTGCCGGGACAGCAGGCTGACCGACGCCTGCCGGTATGGCAGGTTTTCCGGATGCCCGGCGTCAGGCCTGTACTCGCGGTTATCTTTTTATGGATGACGGCGCACAACATTCTTTATACGTTCATCGGACCATTCCTGCAGTTGTCGGGGCTGGCCGCAAGCGTCGGGCTTATCCTGCTGATTTTTGGTCTTGCGGCACTGGCCGGCATCTGGATTACCGGCATGCTGGTGGATCGCCATCTGCGCTCTCTGGTTCTGCTAAGCCTTGCGGCACTGGCGGCGGTTTCTGTGGCGCTGACAGCGGACATGCGGGAACAGGTTGTGGTGTTTGTGGCCGTCATTGTATGGGGATGGTCGTTTGGTGGTGCATCAACTCAGATGCAGACGGCCGCCGCCGATTCGGCAGGCAACTATGTCGATGTCGTTCAGGCGATGGTGACCACGGCATGGAATCTGGCCATCGCCAGCGGCGGCGTCATTGGCGGTCTGCTTCTTAATAACGCCGGTGCAGGATCCTTTCCCTGGGTGCTGCTGGCCTTTATGACTTTTGCGTTCATCATCGCCTGGAGTGCCAAACAACAGGCCTTCAGGCCCGGCGCCAGAGGCAGCTCAGTAAAAGAGTGAATGTGAGGGCATCCGGAATGGATACCCCGTTTATGGCATAAGCCGCTTCAGCTGAGTTTCGCCAAAGAAACCTCAATTATTTAAACCGCCACTATGGACGCTCTTTAAAATGAACTGTCTGATTCGCCTCTTTCTGAAATATCCTTTGGTATTTTATCTCGAAGACAAGCCATCGAGATAATGCCGGTTAGTACAATGAGTGAACTCATGCCTGCAAAAGCCACCATCAGACTCGCAGCGGCGGCCAGCCCGGATAGGAGACCAGAAAGCGCTTCAGCGGTATTAGCCAGAGTAGAAAACGTGCCAAATATCTTGCCAGTGTTCTCAGAAACAGACCAGGACTGTATGACTGTCACAAGAGAGATATCAACGAATGCACCGCTGATACCCAGAACGAAAGCTATCGGCAGAAGAGATTCAGACGAATAGCGGGCGGCAAATGACATCAACACCAGTAAGATTCCGTAAAAGAACCTATTGCGCATGACTTTAATAGGTGAAACCGTGCCAGACAACCGACTATAGAGCAGACCGCCAGTAATCGTGCCTGCTGCCATAAGAGAAAAAATCCAGCTTGTAAAAACCTCCCCACGACCCTGACTGACAGTTACAGCAGGAATGATGAAACGAAGTATTGATCCGGTAAAGAGAATGCAGACAGAGGAACCTAAAATAGTAATAAATAAACCGCGGGCTTCCTGAAACAAACTTTTTATGCAGGAAAGATTCTCCTTGTATACTTGTTTAAATCTGAACGCCGACGTTTTAATCCCTCGATTATCTGAATAAGTAGACAGTATTACAATTGAAATTGCATACGTTAATGTATTGAACATCAGCACCCAGGGCTTGTCTGCTAGTGAAATTATGACTGAACAAATAAGAGGACCTGCCACAGACGCAGTTTCTTCAGCTATCTGCGAGATGCCATTGGCACTGCCCAGCTTTTCAGAGGGTACTGTTCCGGGCACTGCAGTCTGAAAGCTGGGCTGGAAAATAGCGCGACCAATAGTTGTTGAAACAGACGCAATGATGAGGATGACAATATTTATTAGATCATAAAGACTGCATATGAAAAGTAGTAATGTCACCGTCAGGCGAAGCCATTCACTAATAAGAAGGTTATTTTTGATACGCCAGTTATCTGCCATCCAGCCCCCAACCGGGCCAAAAAAAAGAAAAGGAATAAAACGAAAAAAATAGACGCAGCCCGTCAGAAGATAATTGTTATGCGTGTTTTCGAGCACAATAAATACGAAAACGACCTCATATGCATAATCGCCCAATTTCGAGATGAAAAGAGAGGCAAGTAGTATGCGGAAATTTTTAATTTTCAGCGAGTTCATTGAAGTCTATTCCAATATTGAAATCTGAAGCACCCAGCGCAGACACACCCTCAGCAAATTCAATTATGCTAACGTCCTGGTCGTGTAATGTGCGCTTGTGCGCAATAAACGACAAAGCAATGCTGAACGCATGTGCCCATGCCAAAGCAGTGCAGCAAAAACGAACGTTCTTAACCACCGCTTCCCTACATTAGCTGCATTCTTTTCCGTATTAAAGAGAGAACCTGACCATAGCGAAGCGACAACAATATGGCTTTCCGCCCACTGCTTAGCTTAAAACCTACTTCCCCAGCTGCGCACTGTAATTAGCGGGCACCCAGCGATAGGCGTTACCCTCATGCTGAACATGGCCCAGGCCAGGGAAAGCGATATGCGCGGCAGCCACCCAGTAGCCCTGGTCGGCAGCCTGTTGCAGTACCCTCTCACGTGTAGCGATAGCCTGCTTCTGATTAACATCAAAGTGGATAGCCACTTCAGGATCGGGCATTTGTACTGCTTTGGCATGGACGATATCGCCCCAGAGCACCAGTGTCTGTCCTTCACTCTCTACGCGATAAAGTACGCTGCCCGGCGTGTGGCCGGCTGTCGACTCTGCACGAATCCCTGTCGGTAAGGTGGCTGGCGCGATAAACGTTTTGAGCAGCCCGGCGTTGATAACCGGGCGAAGCGTCCGTTCAGATTCTGCAAAAGTATGTGCCTGGCTGGCCTCCACCCGGCTGGCGTTAGCCGGATTAAGCCAGAAATCGACATCCCGTTTATCCACGTAAACTTCAGCGTTTGGAAAAGCAGGCTTGCCCGCACGCATCACACCGCCAGAGTGATCGGCATGGATGTGGGTCAGAAGTACAGCATCGATCGACGCTGCCGGATAGCCCGCTGCGGCAAGGTTAGTCAGCAGATGTCCGCCATTGTGGCCGAAAAGCTCACCCGCTCCGGTATCGACTAAGATGCGCTTTTTGCCATCATCGATAACGAAGGCATTGATGGAGGTTTCGGCCTGCGGCGTCATCGCATCTCTGGCCATCGCTTTGCTGAGTTTGTCCGGCGAAATGTTGGTCAGTAATGAATTGAGGGGCACCGTGACCGTGCCGTCGGAAACGGCGGTTATACGCAGTTTGCCCAGCTTCATGCGGTAATAACCCGGCGCCTGCTGATCCAGTGCAGACGGCTGAACGGCCGCATGGACCGGACTGAATGCGATAAGTGAAGCGACCAGCATCAGTAAAATTTTCATCATTTCCTCTTCCTAAAGTTTCATCACAACGTGGGTGGCAGTATCCTGACGCAACTTGTATCACTCAAATTGATTAAACTGATGCTCACTATCAGAGAAAATGATTTTCATCGTATAGACCTGAACCTGCTGACGGTGCTGCTGGTTCTCAGGCGGGAAGGCAGCGTATCGCGTGCAGCAGAAAAGCTGCATCTGGGGCAACCTGCGGTGAGTAATGCTCTGGCCCGGTTACGGATCATGTTCAGCGATCCACTCTTCGTGCGCACGGCGAAGGGCATGGAGCCGACCCCGCGAGCGGAAGCGCTGATCGCGGAGCTGGGCCCTTTAATGGCGCAGATGCAGAATGTACTTTTTCAGCCCGCCTCCTTCACGCCCTCGGAGGCGACGCATGTTTTTCGGCTGGGAATGAGCGACTGGGTTGAACGCTGGCTCATGCCAGAACTGTATGCGCACATTACGCGCACCGCACCGGGCATAACACTTCAGATTACGGCCAGCGATCCCTTCCGGGATGCGGAGCTGGTCGCACGTGGCGAGATTGATCTCGCCATTTCAGTGGGCGACAGCACGCCCGCCACGCTGCAACGTGAGAAGATCGTGTCACATAACTTTTGTACGTTGTGGCACCCGCAACAACTTTCGTTGCCTGCGCCGCTGACGGTGGAGGATTACGTAGCACACGATCATCTGCTGGTCTCTTATCGTGGGGCGATATGGAGCGCTATCGATGACGCGCTTGCGGCTTCAGGAAAAGCACGTTCGATTCGCTACGTCACGCCGCATTTTTCCTCTCTGCCGCCACTGCTGGCGCGCACGCCCGCGTTAGCCACAGTTCCCGCCGGGCTGGCGGATGACTGGATCGCCCATTACGGTTTATGTTGCAGTCCTGTGCCGGTGGCAACACCGGAGATCGCCCTTTCGCTGCTCTGGCATAAACGTTTTGATAACGATATGGCGCTTCGCTGGCTCAGAGAGGAGCTGCGAAGCGTGATGACAGATCGGACCTGAGTCAACTACGGGGTCATTATTTGCTGACTAATCCATTCGCGGAATATGTGCATCGAATGGGTCATTTTTCTGGCTCTCTGCCACGTTAACCAGTACCCATCCTGACCGGCGTAAATATCAAAAGGTCTGGCGAGCAAGCCTTGTTTTATTTCCGGTTGAAACATGACATCCGGAGCCAGTGCTACGCCACCGGTAATCATGACGGCATCAATAATAAGGCGTGAAGAATCGAAAACAGGTCCATTAATTCTGAACGGAGGGATACCTGCTGCAGCAAACCAGTTATCCCACTCTTCAATACGATAAGAACGTAATAAAGTCTCGCCAGAAATATCGCCAGGTTTGAGTAGTCTCTTTGCGGTCTCAGGCCGACACAACAGGGTAAGCGGCGCATCCAGAAGAAGTGCGTTATGCGATGAAGTCCAGTTGCCAGAACCGTATCTTATAGCAAAATCGACACCCTCTCCGGCAAGGCTTACAACGTTATTATTTGTCTGGATACTCAGTTCGATAGCAGGGTGTCTCTGCTGGAAGTCTTCAATTTTCGGTAAAAGCCAGCCCAGCGCAAACGTGCCTACACAGGAAATCGACAGTGCTTCCCTGACCTTTCCTCCTTCGAACTGACGGTACGCCTTTTCAATACGATGAAATTCTTCAGAAATTTTTGAGAAAAGTAGCCGGGCCTCGTCGGTCAGCTCAAGGCCCCGGGGAAGCCTTTTGAACAAAACCACCCCTAATCGTTCTTCAAGCAGCCTGACCTGCTGACTGACCGCCGCCTGAGAGACGAAAAGCTCCATGCCAGCCCTCGTGAAATTGAGGTGGCGGGCAGAAGCCTCAAAAGCTCGCAGCGCATTGAGCGGGATATCACTTTTCACATCAGACCCCAGAAATTCTTATGACTGTCATCAATTTATACCGTTTTTTCTTAAAGCGAAATTCATTTATTTTGGAGCACGTAATTTAAGGGGTGCGAAGTTATTCCCGCGAATTTTAATTTACCCCCATGATGTTTTTTTATTTCAGAATAAGGTGGTTCATGATGATAAATTTTAAAGCAAGCCTGACCAGTATGTTACTGCTCGCCGCAACAGGTTGTTCATTATCAGCCTATGCTGCTTTTGACCAGCAGACGTTAAAAAGCCAGTTTGAGACACTGGAAAATAAATCAGGTGGACGACTCGGCGTAACGGTCATTGACACCTCCGATGGTTCAACATATTCATGGCGTGGCAATGAAAGATTCCCACTGTGCAGTACAAGTAAAGTAATGGCGGTTGCAGCGATATTAAAGAAAAATGAAAGTGATCCTGCTTTGCTTGATAAAAAAATTCATATAAACAAAAGTGACATGGTTAATTACAACCCCATCACCCAGAAGCATATCGGCTCATCCATGACCGTTGCTGAGTTGAGTGCTGCGGCGCTGCAATACAGTGACAACGCCGCGATGAATAAATTACTCGCCTATCTGGGTGGCCCGCAGCAGGCAACCCAATTTGCCCGAACAGCAGGCGATAAGGCTTTCCGTCTGGACAGAAAAGAACCGGAGCTTAATACGGCCATGCCGGGTGATGCGCGTGATACCACGACCCCTTTAGCGATGGCTGACACGCTTCGCAAACTTGTTCTGGGATCCGCTCTTAAAGAAGAGCAGCGAACCCGGCTGTCAGAATGGATGAAGGGCAATACTACAGGTGTAAACAGTATTAAAGCGGGCCTGCCGGCTGACTGGATAGTGGCAGATAAAACAGGCAGTGGTGACTATGGCACAACGAATGACATTGCCGTCATCTGGCCAAAGCATCACGCCCCCATCGTTCTCACAACTTACTTCACCCAACCTGTTAAAGACGCAACCGCGCGCAAAGATGTTCTGGCCAGCGCGGCAAAACTGGTCACAGATGCCATCAGTAAATAACGCGTCTTCCGCAGATAATCGGCTCAGCGTGAGCCGATTATCTGGCTTTCGCCTCCTGAGCCGTGAACGCTTCATCCGGACAACTTCACCTGGCGTATTTCCTGCCAGACATGTCAGGCAACATGGATGACGAAATATCCAGACGCGCCTTTGCCGGGTGGCTTAAGCAGCTTTGCTTAGCGATTAAATCTTTCAATCGCGCTGTCAGTGACAGGCGTAAACAGTGACACGAGCGTGCCTTCCGGGTCGCGAAATTGCAGTGTCCGGTTTCCCCAGGGCATGACCTTGGGTTCGTGAACAAATTCAATACCCTGCACTCGTAACCTGTTGAAATGATGGTCTACATCGGTAACGTAAAATTCGATTATGGCGGTTTCATTAGAGGCCGCCTTTGCACATCCCGCCCTGAAAAGCGGGACGGTCTCTTCGCTTCCAATAGCGATTGCAGCACCTGGCATGACAATCTCAGCAAAAACAGGGGCAAGCCACTGGGCGCGGCATTCAGTGATAAATTCGTAGAATTCAACGACCCTGGCCATGTCTTTTACAATCAGTCTTACTGAAGCTAATTTCATTGCTTACTCTCCGAACGATGGCATAAATGATGTCAGTAGCTATCATCGTTCAACCCTACTGACACCGTTATGGCAACAGGAAAAAAAATGAGGCGCGCAGACAGACTTTTCCAGATAATTCAGATACTTCGCAGAAATCACTTTCCCGTTACAGCGGCTAAGTTAGCAGAGGAGCTTGAGGTATCTAAGCGTACTGTCTACAGAGATATGGCGGATTTGGCTGGGCAACGCATTCCTGTGGCGGGAGAGGCGGGAACAGGCTATGTGCTGAGTTCAGATTATGATATGCCACCCTTGATGTTTACTGCGGAAGAGCTTGAGGCTGTCTTTTTAGGCATTGAACTCGTTAAACAACTGCCTGATGCCACCCTTGCTCATAATGCGAATGATGTATTAGCTAAAATCACATCGGTCATTCCGAAAAAACTTATGGATTTACTGACTGAGTCAACGGTTGCTATTAAACCTGATAACCGGGAAATCAGTAAATCTGACACACGTGAAATCCGCGCGGCAATACGCAATGAACGTAAAATTTTTATAAAATATCGCGCTGCAGATGGAAATATTTCTGAAAGAGTTATCTGGCCCATCGTCCTCGGATACGACTTTTCACATAGCTTGCTTATAGCCTGGTGCGAAAATAAGAAGGATTTCAGGCATTTCCGTATAAGCCAAATAGTGAAAATTATTGTCATGAATGACAGCATCCGCACAGACAGGAAAAGCCTGAAACTTCAATGGCAAAGATGGCGATCCACCCAGACCTCACAGCCCGACATCCTGTAGAAAACCGATTTAACGTCTGACGCTTTCAATATTAATTGTCTTAAATTTAAGCGGAAAAATAGTTTAACAGGAAGTGGCTTTCACACCGGGAAATGAAAAAAACCACCCCTGTCTATGTTGAGGAATTTCTGATGCTTATTTAATGCCCTTTTATTCAGAAATAATTCCACTCAATATCAGTTCAAGACCTCGTTCATACATATGTTCTTTATCGGCTATAAAGAACTGACTACGCCTGTTCAATTCCGTCAGCGAGCCTTCCTGTTGTTCTTCAAGGACAAAACCAACCGTGAATTTTGATGCTGTCATCAACGCGAGTTTCGCATCATTTTCATCGATCCCCTGCCCCACCAGAAAGCTTATCTTCTGTTCAAGCCGTCCGCTGTCGTCACCAGGCACATGAAAAGCATGGAGGCGGGCACCATCACGGTAGAGAAGCAAAGTATGACGAAATGACTTCAGATTGTTTATAAGCCATGTTTTTACGTCCTGACCCTCTTCAGGCAAGGGAAAATTCCAGTGAGTTTGCATGGCGGCTTCGGCCATGGCTTGCAGTAGCCTGTCTTTATTTTTGAAATGCCAGTACAGAGCCGGCTGCTCTACGCCCAGCTGCTTCGCAATTTTTCTCGTACTGATGCCATCAATTCCTGCTTCATTCAGCAACATCAATGCTTCCGTAACGATTTGGTCAGCGCTCAAAATTTTTTTCATAGATCTCCCAGCTTATCAGTGATAAGTTCTAATTTATCAGTGATAAGCTTACCATGTTTTGTTATCCCGGACTCAAAAACGGAGGGTATTATGTCAAATGAGCATCTGAATGAAACAGGGGTTTTAATCACTGGAGGGGGCATTGTGGGACTTTCTGCGGCCCTCTTTCTGCACCAGAACAATGTGCCATTCATCCTGATTGAAAAAAATCCAACGCTGTCGATGCTGCCTCGTGCGAGAGGGTTTTCAGCCAGGACGATGGAGTTGTATCGCAGTGTGGGACTGCAGCAAGCCATCGAAAAACAGGCACTGAAGGCATGGAAGCAAGGCACATTTGGGGGAGCAAGGAGCGGCAAATCAATGCTGGATTCACTGTCGCTCAGTGAAGCTGACGTTCAGCGCTTACACTCTGAAGCGGATCCGTCACCCTGCATGTTAACCGCCTGTCCTCAGACGCTGATTGAGCCAGTGCTCTATGAAGCGTTGCTGGACAGAGAACAAAATATACATTTTGGCTGGGAACTCATCGAAATTAGCCAGCATAAGAGCGGAGTCACCGCCAGAGTCAGGGATTCTGAGGGGGCATTGCATCAAATCAATGCCAGCTTTCTGTTTGCCGCAGACGGCGCGCGAAGTTCAATCCGAAGCGCATCAGGTATTCAGCGAAAAGGTATTGAAGCCAGCAGACACTACCTGAACATTTTTTTTGAAGCAGACCTGACTGATGATGTATGCGGTAAAACATTCAGCCAGTGCGAAGTAAGCAATGACACTGTTAAGGGTCTGTTCCTGTCGATGAATAATACGACGCGCTGGTCTTTTCATCTGGATTATGATCCTGATAAATGTCATCCGGAACAATGGGATGACAACGCACTGATATCCGCTCTGCGCAGCGCTATCGGTAAAGATTGTGAAATTAAAGTATTAGCTCGCTCCCCCTGGAATACGCGTGTCAAAGTGGCTAATGTCTACCGCAGAGATCGAATTTTTCTGATGGGAGACGCAGCGCATGTCATGCCACCCTGGGGGGGATTTAACGCCAATACGGGCATTGCCGATGCCCATAACCTGTGCTGGAAAATCGCGCATGTTTTAGCAGGGAAAGATGATGAATCCCTGCTTGAGACCTATGAAACGGAAAGGCTGCCGGTGGCGGAAAGAAACGGCAAACAGGCCTGGCTCAGAACGGATTTTGATGCGCGTTTCCAGATAAAATCCCCGGGCAACGCCGGTTATTTCAATGACATTATTGATTGTAATGAACTTCACATGCGTTATGAGTATGCCCGAAACAGGACAGTTGAAAAATTACTCTGTCAGCCAGGCACCAGATTTCCGCATCTGTGGGTTATTTACTGCGGTAAAACTATTTCCACTCTCGATTTATTCGACACTGAGTACGTCAGATTAGGTGGACCAGACTCTTATGCTCTCGGTCAGGAGTGCTTTTACAGATTTGGTCATGAGTTATTCCCGTGTGAAGAATCATCATCATGGCGTTCGCTGACAGGCTTAGCTGATAATCAAACTATTCTGGTCAGACCCGACGGCTTTATAGTCTGAAGACCAAAAGATTTCCGGCCAGGATACTCCCCTTTTTGCTTCGGCAGCAGAGATAAGCACTGAAAGTGTCTTATAAATTAATGCGGTTGCGTATTTCCTGAATAAATGATCAATCCAGGAACAAATGTCTATGAAGCTTATTCAGAATTCAGGATTACTTAAATTAGAGAAGACGATAGTGGGGGTTTTCTCCGCCTGGTTTACTCTCTACTCTGCTGCCGCGCTTGAAACGCGTAGTGATCCACACGTTCATAATATCGATATTTATCGTAGCAAAACACGATGCCCGCAAAGGATCGCAAACGGTCTGAGCCCTGCAAGGCTTACATTGCATAATTTGTACAGTGGGGAAGATGAAAAAGGGAAACTCAACCCAGAATGGAGATGTCCCGGTTGCCAGGTATCTTTATGGCAGGAGGATTGTCATATTCTCAGGCCCGCATCCGGAAGCGGATGAGACCTGAAGTGATAATTCAAATCTGACCGCTCTTCAGCAGGAAGTCAGTTGTTTCGTATTAAGAATGACGTCGCTACAGGCAGTCACTGAAATTTGTAACCGGAACACCAGAAACTGGCCGCTATTTCATATCTTAATTTTTTCAGGCTACTCTTTTTCGCAGAACCAGTCCTGAAAACCGGATAGTGCGGCAGGCATTATGTCGCGGGCGCGTTCCATGATGAGGGTTTCCGCATAGCGTAAACCGTTTAGCGGGTGCGACGCCTCGCATAAAGCCAGTGCCATGTCAGAAGCATCAAGCATTGCCAGGTTAACGCCTGTGCCAACAGGTGGCATCAGGTGAGCCGCATCTCCGATTAACGTAATGCCCGGACGCGGCACCCAGCAAAAATCCACGGGCAGGCTATAGATCGGACGCCTGACATAGTCGCCGGTCGCGTTGATGACTGCCTGCAGGGAAGAATCCCAGCCGTTGTAACTGTTGCGCACATAGGCGGTTATGTCCTGCCGCAGGACAATCTGATCGATCATATCAGCATCACGCTTCATGGCCGCATAAACGCAAATCCGTCCTCCTCCATTACGTTGTGTCACCAGCGCCTCCGTGCCGCCAAAGCTGAAAGCCGTTCCTTTTCCTGCAATGCGATTGATATGGCCGGAGGGTTCATTTATCCAGCCCTCAAAGAACGTTATGCCGGTATAACGTGGGCGTTCCGGCGTCAGATAAGATCTGACCCGCGACCAGGCCCCATCGGCACCAATGACAATGTCCGCTTCATAGCGCCTGCCGTTTCTGAACATCAGCCCATGATTTTTTTCCAGGCCGTAGTCCACATAATGAAGCTTATGACCCCATTGGAGGGTTTCTGGGGTGAGTGCGTTTCGTAGAAGCGTTTTTAGCTCGCCGCGGTCAATTTCAGGTTTATCCATTTCACCTTCCGGCCCAGGCATGTCGCCCTCGATTTCTCCGGTACGGTAGTTCAGCATCCGGCTTTTCTGATCCTCATGCCTCGCTACATTTCTGAACTGCTGGAGAAGTCCCGCCCGGCGCAGCGCCTCCTGCCCGCTGTCAGCATGCAAATCCAGTGATCCACCCTGACTCCGCTCAGAATCGCCAGACTCTTCATCAAACAGAGTGACGTCAAAGCCATTTCTCTGAAGTATGACTGCCGCAGTGAGGCCTGCAGGGCCTCCGCCAACGATGGCAATAGTGAGTCTGTCCGACATGGTTTTTCTCTCAGGCGTTAAAGCGTATACTCTATAACCACAAAGTTGACATATCAACCTCGGAGTCGAGTAAATAATGCATACCACGGAAATTTCAGACGAAGAGTGGCTGGCATGGCGTGGATACCGCCGGCTGGCCGCACTTATCACGGGGCGGATCGCCAGGGATATCAGTGAAGCCACCGGACTGTCCGATCAGGATTTCATGATCCTGATGGAGCTGAGCAAGAGTCCGCATGCAGAACTGCTTCAGCGTGAACTGCAGGAATATATCGAATGGGATAAGTCGCGGCTTTCACATCAGCTTTCACGTATGTCATCACGGGGGCTTGTGCAGCGAAACCGCAAAAGTTCGTCAGGTATTTCGGTAGGCATTACTGACGCAGGTCGCCTGCTCCTCGACAAAGCCCGACCGGTGCATGCTGCAAGCGTGCGACGACATTTTCTCGACTTACTCACGCCGGATGACCTCCCTGAACTGATCGCTATCAACGAGCGATTGCGACAGTCAGGGGGGAATTTTAAAGCGTGATGCGGTGAGCTTTATCTTCTGCAAACCCGCTTTCTGAACGGCTCGTGGTACTGACGGAAACTCAGTACCTCGCCCGGCTACTACTCAGTCGCGGAAAAAACACCGGCGGCGGCAGGACTTCCGGAACAACCGCCTCAGCTTTCAGCATGCGCAAAAATGACTCCGCCCAGTGATGGCTGTTGTGCATATGCAGGCCTTTCATCAGACGGGCATGCAGACACCGCCGTTCGTGTAACGGCATCTGCAGGGCGCGATGCACCGCACTGGCCATAGCGTCAGGATCGTAAGGATTCACGATGATGGCACCCTCCATCTGCTCGGCGGCACCGGCGAACTGCGAGAGGATAAGCACGCCGGGATTTTTCGGATCCTGCAGGGCGACATACATTTTCGCCATCAGGCTCATGCCCGCCATTAACGGCGTCACCAGCGCAACACGCGACGCACGGTAGATACCCGCCTGCTCCTCCCGGCTGTAGGCGTGCGTCAGATAGTTCACCGGATACCAGTTCATTGTGCCATGCACGCCATTCAGCTCACCACAGAGTGCTTCCAGTTCATGGCCGAGTTCAGACGCATCGTGTGCGTGCCCGGCGGCCGGCGGCGCAAGCTGCAACAGCGTGATATTTTTCTGGTAGCAATCATGTCTGCGCAGCAGTACTTCCAGGGTGCTGATGCGGTAAGGCAGACCTGAACTCTCATCAAGATGGCCACCGCTGAGTACGGTATTTTCTGGCAGACTGTCGCGGCACTGCATCTCCATATATGCACAGCTGTTGCTCTCGCGCAGGCACTGCACATCGTCAAGATCAATCCCGACCGGAAACACACCCACCCGGATAACCCGTCCATGAATGCGGAAGCTCTGGGCGTCCAGATGCTCCAGACGGAATTCGCTCTCCAGCCAGACAAGGAAGTTGTTCATATCCTGCACGGTCTGGAAGCCAATCAGGTCACAACACAGTAATGAGTCAGTGAACCAGCGCCATTCGGGAATGGTTTCAAACATTCTGCCAGCCGGGAATGGCTGATGCAGAAAAATACCTACTGAGTTGGTCAGCCCTTCTTCACGAATATAAGAAGCACAGCCAAGCAGGTGATAGTCCTGAATCCAGATAGTATCGTCAGGCGTCGCATTTTCGCAGATGGCGCGCGCATAGGCCTTATTGATGTTTTTATATTCCTGATAGCCACTGGTGGAAAAACGGGCCATGTCAGGACGCTGATGAAAAACAGGCCAGAGCCCTTTGTGAATATAGTTGTGGTAACCCTCATTCAGTTCGCCTGGCGTATACGGGAAGGTCACGGTTTCATACTGGCCTGCCTGCTGCACGGCGTAAGGTCTTGACGCATCCTGAGGTATCACGTTGCTTTCACCATCCCAGCTAATCCACACGCCTCCCTGACGGGAAAGGATGCCTTCATAAACGGCAGTAAGCGTCGATCGTTGACATTGATTATGAGAAACAAGGATAAGGCCTGACATGGTGTGTTCCTTAAGAGCCCGCTGCGGAGAGGCAACATTGCCAGGCAGCGAGCCGCTATTCATCGGAGGTCGGATAATAAACTGGAGAAAACCGCTCATAAGCGTGCACCCGGGCTTAATGCCTGCTCGCGCTTTTGGCACAAACCGGGTCGTAAACCCCTTCGTGCAACGTCGTCACGTAGACGCCAGGCAGTGCGGGAAAAGCCATAAATCCGTTGCGTTCGAAGAAATCCGGCACGGGCTCACCCATCGCAATGATGCTCCGGCAGCCCCTGGCACCAGGGTGAGACAGACAACAGTGCAGCAGCCATGAGCCGAGGCCGATAAAACGATATTCTGGCGAGATGAACAGATTCCGGATTACCCAGGTCTCTGCCATATCGGTCACGACGCGGGCAAAACCGATTTGCCGGCCATTACGGTAAAGTCCAAAACAGAGACTATTGTTCAGCGCCAGAGTCAGAGAGCGGGTATCCGGTATAGATTCGCTCAGCCACTGGGAAATCAGCCGATAGTTGAGCAGTGCCGGATCGGTGCTGGCCTCAATGGCATCTCTGAACCATTTGCGGGGCGAAATAAGGCGAAGGCGTTGCTGCTCAGCAAGATCAGCTACTGCAGCATCGCTGCATCCCGGTATGGAATGGGGCTTGTTAATGCATTTCATCCACGGCTTCCCTGAAGATAGGTGCATCAGCACCCGATGCCCTCAATTAAACCGATCGGCCTGTAAAAAAGGCGTAAAAAGAGGCAGATGTAATGTAAAAACGCTGCAAAGCATCCGCCCCTGTAGCATTACCAAGCGGGGATGACGCGAAAAGTCAGCGAGTTGAATACCGGAAATGCACGCGGTGATAAGTGAAGAGGAGTGACGGGCCCAGGTGCACCTGCCCCCGGAGTGGGTTTGAAAGATGCGTGGCCGGGCCGTTGTAGTGCAGCAAATGAGAACGTAAAAATCTCTTCTTTAATTCAGCGTTGAGCAATCATTGTCTGGGATGATACGCCGTTGAAAAATTTAACCTCCCCGACTTTCTTGAATCCCTTTTTCTCATAAAAAGGGACGGCAAAGAGTGAGGACCGTACACTGATTTCTGAACGCAGCGCGGGCGTCACCCGTTGCCAGAGCGCCCGCGCTACACCTTTACGCTGAAATTTCGGCTGCACAAAAAGGTATTTTACTAAATTGCCTTCGAAAACGGTGAGTACACCTGTAATCTCACCTCTTTCCACGGCAATCAGCCAGAGATAGTCATCTGCAACGATAAAGGGTTTAAGCGCATCGGGTTTTATGCTCTCGATAAACCATTGCGGGCACGGCTCAAATTCTGAAAAGTTACACTGCATCGACACCCTGTATATCAGCTCACTGATGCCTGCCGCATCAGACGCATTTGCTTCCCGGATTTCCATTCTTTTTTCATTCCCCCTGTTTGAGTGAAGGCAGGGGAATGGCGGCTTGCCCTGTGAAAAGCGCCCACTCCCCTTTCCCGCTGAATTCAGCCCCCTGAACCGGCACCATTGACGATCAGAGCAGAGTGACTTTGCCCTGGAAAATCACCGGCCCGGATGGTCCGCTGAGCTTCGAACCCCCCACTGGCTCCAGACTTACCGCCAGCACCGTCTGATTATTCAACTCGCCCGGCGGTAAACGGAAAGCGTTACTGTCGGTGTGATCGATCAGTCCCAGTGATTGTGGCGCAGCACTGCCCCGAATCAGCCAGAGCTGCAGGGCTTTATTCTCTGGCAGCGTGATGTTCAGCGCGGAGACCTGAATGAGTGACGCTGACTTATCCAGACTCACCACAAACTGTGCATTCGGCTGTGCGCCACTGAGCACGGCAATCGGCTGCAGGGAATGCGGGGCATCCGGCTTAATCACCTGGTTGTAAATGAGGACGCCAGCCATTGCTGCCGCCAGACCCCAGCCAAGCCAGAAGCCGGGTTGCCTGCGGATTGATGTCGGGCCAGAGGCGGCAGCGTTCCGTTTAAGGTTCTGCTCAATCCGTGGCCAGACCGCCGCAGGCGGGATCACGGCGTGGGTGAGCAGATCAATGCCGCTGAACGCTTTCTGCCAGTGCAGCACTTCCGCAGCAAATGCTGAGTCGTCATTGAGGCGTTTATCCAGCCGGTGGCGGGTCACATCGTCGGTGAGACCCAGCACATATTCCGCCGCAGTAAGATCATGGTGTTCCTGAGCAGTCATAGGCCTATGCACTCCCGAAGATGGATTAACGCGCGACGGATCCAGCTTTTCACCGTACCTTCAGGCTGGCTCATGGAGAGCGCAATCTCACTCTGCGAGAGGCCGCGATAATAGGCGAGCGAGAGGCTCTGTCGCTGTTCTGAAGGTAAGTGCGCCATACAGTGCTGAAGGCGGCGCGCCTCCGCATGACTTTCATCAGAAACGAGAGGCATCTGGAATCCTGCTTCCGCTTCGCTGATTTCATCTACCGAACAGCAACGGTTCTCATGTTTTCTCAGGAAATCAATCGCCCGGTTTCTGGCGATGTGGCTGAGCCAGATATGCGGTTCACTGCGCTTATCGTCGTAATAGTTTGCCGACTGCCAGATATGGATGAAGGTGTCGTGCAGGATCTCTTCCGCCCAGTCCCGGCGTCTGACCATCCGCAGGATGATCCCATAAAGTCGGGGCGACAGGACGCGATAAAGCTGCTCAAGAGCAGCTTTATCACCACAGGCTATCTGGTTCATTAAGTCGGCCTGAATGTGAGGCACATTTTTTGTCATCGGCTTCCCTGTAAATGGTGTAGCCACGTAGTCTGTGGCCACACTCAGTATAGGTAACGCTTTATGGCATCAGTACGGTATCAATGACGTCAATCACACCGTTGCTCTGGTTCACATCATAGGTTGTGATACTGGCAACATTGCCCTGGGCATCTTTAAGCTGAATGTTGTGCGGGCCGTTCGCCATCACCCACAGCGATTCGCCATTGACCGTTTTGAGCTCAGCTTTGCCGCCACCGGCTTTGATTTTTTTCTCCAGCGCCTTCATATCCAGTTTTCCTGCGACCACGTGATAGGTCAGGACGCTGGTGAGTTTTTGTTTGTTCTCTGGCTTAAGCAGGGAGTCGACCGTGCCCTGAGGCAGCTTTTCAAACGCGGCATTGGTTGGTGCAAAAACCGTGAACGGTCCCTTACCTTCCAGTGTCGGGACCAGACCAGCGGCTTTAACGGCGGCCACCAGCGTGGTGTGGTCTTTGGAGTTAACAGCATTCTCAACAATATTTTTCGACGGGTACATGGCAGCACCACCGACCATCACCGTGTCGCTGTTCATGCTGGCCGCGTAAGAGGCGCCGCTGAAGACTAATGCTGAAAAAATCAGAGTTGGCAGGAATGGTTTCATTTTCACTTCCCCTATTGAGTTAACGGACAGGGCCAGAGTGCCCTTATCTGTTAATACGAATGAGGAGGCAAAACGGATGCAAAAAATTTTAAATTTTTTTAGCGGGGGATTTAAGGCTTACCGATATGTCATGAGCGCCACCGGGCAAAATGCACCATAACCAGGTATTTAAATACTGATTCACGTAAAGGTGTGCCGGGCTGACAGCGATGCCACCATGCTGGCAGCCTCTCCCTGACGAAGCGTTAAGGTCGTCGTCAGATTACCAGCAGCTCCGGCAGGTTAAGGCCATTAACAAGGCCTTTATCAACGCGGAGAAAGGCTATATTGAAATAGCCGATTACTGGAAAACTGGACTTAACTATGCGGACAATCGCTGTGGTGCCATACGATGAAAAATGGTCAGAAGCCTTCTGCGCTGAGAGTTTGCTGTTAAAAGATGTGCTCGGTGAAGTCGCGGTGACTGTTCATCACATTGGCAGTACAGCAGTGCATGGCCTGTCGGCAAAACCCGTGATCGACATACTGCTGGAGGTCTCAACTATTGGCGAACTGGATAAGTATCACTCAGCCATGAGCAGCGCCGGATACGTTGCTCGCGGTGAGAACGGCATACCGGGGCGCAGGTATTTCATTAAGGGAAGCGATCGCCGCAGTCATCATGTTCATGCCTTTGCCTCTGGCGATGAACAGTTAGTCAGGCATTTAGCCTTTCGTGATTATCTCAGGAAAAACAGTGATATTGCAGCCGCGTATGCGGAGGTAAAACACGCCGCAGCACTGCTCTGTAACAACGATGCGCAAGGCTACAGCGCGCTAAAAGCAAAGTTTATCGAACGTCACCTGCAGCTCGCACTCACTGAAGGGCATGACAGGAACTAAGTGGCGCGCCGTGTGGCATAACTTATTTCCGGGCAAAACCCTCAAGCGTTCGCAGCAAATCTGCCAGGCGCTGGTCCAGTTCTTTGAGTGCACTGGGTGAAATCCCTGAGAGTATCTGTTTCTCATTAGCCACATGCTTTTCGACGGCGCGGTTAATGAGTGCCAGTCCTTCCGGCGTTAACTGAACCAGCATGCTACGGGCATCATTCGCATTCACCTGCCTGCTGATCAGACTTCTGGACTCCAGCCGTTTGAGACGATGTGTCATGGTGCCCGACGTCACCATGAGCGCCGAAAACAGCTCTGTCGGACTCAGGCTGAAGGGTTCTCCAGACCGTCGCAGTGTCGCCAGCATATCGAACTCCCACATGCTTAATCCCGACTCTGCAAAGCTCGCTTCCAGCTGCTGCTCAATCAGAGCAGTGCAACGTTTAAGCCTTCCCAGCGGACCCATCGGGCTGCAATCCAGATCGGGACGCTCCTGCAGCCACTGCGCAAGGATGACGTCAACGGCATCACGGGGGGATTCAGTAAAATCGCGCATTTATCTTGATTTCAAGTTAATTGATCGGCAGGATAATTTTATCTTGAATTGAAGATAAAGGCAAAATGATGGATTCCTCACTGTCGATTTCCTACTGGCGTGACGTATTGCTGACCTCTCTGGCCCCTGCTATCTGGGGCTCTACGTATATTGTGGCCACAGAGTTTCTGCCGCCAGATCGGCCCTTTACGGCGGCACTCATCCGGGTACTCCCTGCCGGCATCCTGCTATTGCTGCTGACACGTCGTCTGCCCGCCTTCCGTGAAACAGGGCGACTGGTCATAATCAGTGCCCTCAATATCGGCTTGTTTCAGTCACTGCTGTTCGTGGCAGCCGAGCGTCTGCCCGGTGGCCTGGCCGCAGTGCTGGGGGCTGTTCAGCCGCTTCTGGTGATGGGACTTAACTGGGCGATAGACCGTCGTGCGCCAGCAAAAGTCACGTTATGGGCTGCGCTTGCGGGCGTGGCAGGGATGACCGTTTTACTGATCTCACCGAAAACAGTGTTTGATCCCGTGGGGATTGCGGCGGCTCTGCTGGGTGCCGGATCTATGGCCTCCGGGGTGTGGCTTACCCGTCGCTGGCAGATTAATTTACCCGTCATGGCGCTGACAGGCTGGCAACTTATTCTGGGCGGGATCATGCTGGCACCTGCAGCATGGCTGATTGATACTCCACTGCCGGTTCTGACATCTTCGCAGTACGCTGCTTACACCTGGCTGAGCATGGCAGGCGCGTTTATTGCCTATGGTTTATGGTTTCGTGGCATCACGCGTCTTCCAGGTGTAGCAGTCGCTTCTTTAGGATTACTCAGCCCGCTGGTCGCCGTGCTGCTGGGCTGGATCATCCTTTCGCAGGCATTCAGCGGCACGGCATTTTGTGGATTAATTATCGTGCTGACCAGCGTACTCATCGTGCAGCGCACATCTGCCTCTTCATGAGTGCTCTTTAGTGTCCGGCTCTGCACAGGGTGACGGTCGTTTTTCTCTTTAAACCAACCTCACCCGTAAACCAGGCGAAGTGCTCAAACCTTTTCCAGACAAGGAGTGCCAGCATAAAGACGGACGTTTATTGCACTGGTCTGTTCCAGGGCATTTTTTGCAGCAGAGTCGCCATCCCGCAAAAACCGGTGACGCCGGAGAAAACTAACCCTGCGCCGATAAAACCTGAGAGCAAAAATAGCCGGCTATCCACGGCATAACCCAGGATCACCCCCAGGAGAATAAGCATGCCTGCGGTGATATGAACCTGTCTGATGACGGGGAGTGGCTGTTTTTTATCTTCAGTCGTCGGGAGTGCGGCACCCTTCCACGCATTAATGCCGCCTGACATCAGGAACACTTTCCCGGAACTGACAGCCTTCATGAGTTCGTCAGCATGATGAGTGGTTCGCATCCCGGCCTGACAATGAAAAATTACCGACTGCTGGCCTGAACCTTCGACAGTTTTACCTTTGGTGATTTCTGTCAGCGGCAGAGAGATCGCTTGCGGAATGTGTTCCCTCAGATAATCCGTACGATCGCGGATATCAATCAGCAATGCTCCCTGTTCGAGAAGCTGACTGGCTTGCAGTGGCGATAAGGTTTCAGGCTTCATTTAAAATCCTCCGGGCAGTAAATCTCTTTTAACGTGGACACCACTTTTTTGACCGCGTCGTCTTTGATGAAATAGTTCACCCTTTGCGCCACCCTCGAAGACTCAATCAGACCGTCCTCTTTCATTTTCGCCAGATGCTGAGACGTGGCAGAAGGCGTCAGACCGCTCTGCCGGGCCAGCTCCCCTGACGATGTGCCGGGTTTTTCGATAAGGATGCAGAGGATTAACAGTCGATGGCTGTTACTCATCGACTTTAGCAACGTAGTTGCCAGCGACGCGCTTTCCTGCAACCGAACAAGCTGACTGTTTTTCATTTCATCACTTTAGCATTATCTAAATTAAGATAACCCTAAAATAAGCAGAGGCCGGATGCAATAACTGTTTTTGCAGGTCGTATGGGCTGCTAAACAGGCAGCGTGCATTCACTGCTTAATTTCCCGATTTGCTTCCCCTGCCTTTTCGCGGAACCGGATGTTGCCGAACTGTGAGTCACATCTTGTTTACATAACAAACAAGCTCGCAACACTAGCGTCATCGTGAATATCGTGGATATAGTAATTTCATTATGTACAACCCTGTTTCACTCTGTAAAACAAGCTGCGAGATACGCTATGTCTGTTTTTGAAAAAACCACCCAGAAGGAACGCATTTCATGATGTATCTGACACAGGCAGATGTCAGGCAGACGTCGATTTTCTCCCGCCTGCCTGACCGTTTCCGCTTACCCGATAGCAATAATGCCTGGGCGGTCGCAAATCGCGGGGGGCAACTGACCGACTCGTTCCTGGAAGGGCCGGTCTGGCATCCATCAGGTTGTCTCTATCTGACCGATATACCCTATGGCCGTATATTCCGTGTCGATATGACGGGCAACTGGGAGCTCATTGTGCAATACGACGGCGAACCCAACGGCATGAAACTCGTCGATCCGGATACGCTTTTAATTACGGATTATCGTCACGGGATAATGAAACTTTGCCTCAAAACGCAAACCGTGACGCCATGGCTGGCTCGTCGTAATAGCGAGAGTTTTCGTGGTGTTAATGATTTAACGACCGATAGCCACGGCAATCTCTATTTCACCGATCAGGGACAAACGGGACTCCATGATCCAACCGGACGTGTTTACCGGCTCAGCCAGGACGGAAGACTGGATATGCTGCTGGCCAACTGCCCCAGCCCGAACGGACTGGTTCTGTCGCCAGATGAAAAAGCGCTCTATGTCGCGATGACGCGTGGCAATTCAGTCTGGCGTGTGCCGCTGCAGCGCGATGGTTCGGTCAGCAAAGTCAGTCAGTATTTTACTTCACACGGTCCCAGCGGTCCTGATGGGCTGGCTATCAACGCGAACGGTGAGTTGCTGATTGCAAACCCAGGTCTGGGCCGCGTCTGGCTGCTTAACGATCTGGCTGAGCCCGCAGAAATTCTCACCAGCCCTGTCGGACGCTCCAGCACCAACCTCTGTTTTGGCGGTGAAAATTTGCAGCAGCTTTTTATTACCGAATCGGTCAGCGGCAGCATTCTCACCTGCTCAATGAAAACACCAGGCCACCCACTGCCCTTTATTTCCACTGATTTTCTCTAAGAATAACTCTGCGTTTTCTGAACGCAGCGGAGGCACCCATGAATCTGCATTCTGTAAGCGCGGGCTCACCTGCTGAGCCGGAGGCTGTGTCCGGCCCCCGTGAAGAAATGAGTCAAACGGATTATGAACAAAGCGAACTGGCGGCAGGTAAAGCGTTTCGCCGTATCCTGCCGTTTATCTTCATCTGTTACGTCGTCAGTTATCTGGACCGCACTAACGTCAGTTTCGCTGCACTGGGCATGAATGCCGATCTGGGCATCACGGCTGAGCAGTTCGGCTTCGGGGCAGGCATGTTTTTTATCGGCTATTTCCTGTTTGAGGTGCCCAGCAATCTGATCATGCAAAAAGTCGGCGCCCGTATCTGGATCGCCCGCATCATGATCTCATGGGGAATCATCTCCATGGCGACGGCCTTCGTCACCGGTCCCGCCAGCTTTGCCTTTGCCCGTTTCTGTCTGGGCGTCGCGGAAGCAGGATTCACACCCGGTATTTACCTGTTCTTCACTTACTGGTTTCCCGGAACCTGGCGCGCAAAAATTACGGCGGCATTTTTAGTCGGCATCCCCGTGGCGAATATCATCGGTGCCCCTTTATCCGGGATGCTGATGCAAATCACCGGGCATGAACATATCCGAAACTGGCAGTGGTTACTGATGCTGGAAGGTTTCCCGGCGGTTATCCTGGGCATCATCTGCCTGTTCTTCCTGAACGATCATCCGGCGAAAGCTAACTGGTTAACCGACACGGAAAAAACATTGCTGAGCAGGCGGCTGGAAAATGAACAGCAGAAGATTGAAAAGGCGCACGGTTCCAGCATGCGTGATGCGCTGCGAAATCCCCTGCTCTATCTGCTTGCGTTCATTAACTTCTGCGGCATTGTCGGTTCTATTGGTGTGGGCCTCTGGATGCCGCAGATCATTAAACAGATGGGCGTCAGTCATACCGCCACCGGCTTTCTGACGGCGTTACCTTATATCTGTGGCGCAGTCGGGATGCTGTTCTGGGCACAGCGGGCCAATGCATCCGGAAACCGCATTCGCTGGATTAGCGCAGCGCTGGTTATCGCCGCGCTTGCACTGGCTTCGAGTGCCGTCGTGGATCAACCCGTCATGAAGATGATTGCGCTCTGTTTCACCGTGAGCGGCATCCTGGCCTTTCAGGCTTCATTCTGGGCTCTGCCTTCCGGTTTTCTGACAGGAAGCGCAGCCGCAGGCGGATTAGCGATGATTGTCTCTGTCGGCAACCTGGGCGGATTTGTCGGCCCTTCCCTGATTGGTTATATCCGCCAGACGAGCGGTGAGTTTATGTGGGCGCTGCTGGCAGTTTCCGCCGTGTTGCTGGTGGGCGCACTTGCCGTGGCACTGGTCAAAGACCCTTATGGCAAAGGCGTGTGACAGCAGAGGTGAAAGGCGCCCCGGCGCCTTTTTGCTTTCGCCGGCAGCATTGCGGGCTGCTATCCGGCCCGCCCGGAAGCGAAGATCAGAGACTCTTAATATCACTGCATTCCATCAGTAAATCAGCTTCAGGATAAGCCGCGTCAGGGCAATGAAGAGTGTGAGATTTTGAGGCGTTTTTTTAGACGATTTATACCGCCCTGACGACAGCCATCACGAATCCATCCCACCCTTTTTCACCCACGGTCTGAATCGCTGTGGCATCCAGCCGCGTGTCTTCAGAAATCATCTGAATAAATTTTCGCAGGCCTGTGACGTTGGGATTACGACTTTCATCATCGATCACGCTGCCGCCGCGCACCGTGTTATCACCGACGATGACAGTACCTGGCTGCGATAATCTGATTGCCCATTCCAGATAATGCGGATTATTCACTTTATCGGCATCGATAAAAATCAGGTCAAAGGGACCTTTCAGAGTGGGTAAGACGTCCAGCGCAGCGCCGATGTGCAGACTGACGCGTTCACTCAGCCCGGCATTGCTTATATTCTGGCGAGCCACCTCAGCATGATGTTTATTGAACTCAATGGTCGTTACGCTTCCCTTTGGCGGCAGAGCTTTGGCCATCCATAGAGTGCTGTAACCGCCAAGCGTGCCTATTTCAAGAACGTGGGCAGCACGTGACATTTGAATAAACAGGGACAGCATTTTTCCCTGTAAAGCGGAGACATCGTGCGTGGGTAATCCCTGCTGTGCGTTGTTATTAAGCGCATTAATCAACTCGGGATCCTGTGGCGCGAGTTTCTCAGAAAACCAGGCATCGACCTGTGCCCATTTATCTGAATCCTGCGCGGGATAAGCAGGGGTTCTCATTTGCTTTTATTCTCCATAAAGGCTCTGAAAGAGCTTATACGCCTTTTGTTGCAGGTGCCTGACAGCCAGACTCAGGCACCTGCAACGCCGTTATTGGGCTGAAAGCATTAACTTAAGAGTGTGTAATCCTGGCAATTCAGATCACATGTGACCTATCGCCATTAAAGTAACGCACAACATTATCAAACGCCGTTCTGAAATAGAGTTCATAGCTGGCCTTCTCGACATATCCCAGATGCGGCGTACAAAGCACATTCGGCATCTGCAGGTAAGGATGCTGCGTGTTGTAAATCGGTTCTTCTTCATAAACGTCCAGTGCCGCAAATCCGGGCCGTCCCTCTTTCAGGGCGTTCAGCAACGCGCCTTCAGCAACAAGCTCAGCACGGCTGGTATTCACGAATAACGCCTCCGTTTTCATCAACGCGAGATCGGCAGGCGTGATATTGCCTTCGGTTGCTGCCACCAGCCTTTGGTGTACGGTTAACACATCACTGGTGGCGAAAAATTGCTCGCGACTTTCAGGAACCCGCCATCCGTCAGCACGCGCCTCTTCCTGTGCTCGCAGACTTCCCCATATCTGCACCTGCATGCCAAAAACGGCTGCAAAAGACGCGATACGTTTACCTATTTTCCCATAGCCCAGAATGCCGATGACCTGATTGTGAACCGCCGAGCCGATTTCTGTTTGCCAGTGTCCCTGAGCCATTGCATTCACCGACGAGACTAATTTCCTGCGGGAGGCCATGATCAACAGCCAGGTCAACTCAGCAGGCGCAACAGGAGATCCCGTCCCTTCCACAATGGCAACACCTGCCCGCGTGCAGGCATCAATATCGACATTTCTGGCTAACTTTCCCGTCTGGCTGATTAATTTAAGTTCTGGCGTGCGTCGCAGAAAGGCCTCATCAATCACGGTTCTTTCCCGGATAAGAATTAATGCCTTTGCAGAGGATAAATGATGATCAGCCATCGAATCCTTGCTGAGGTCTCCTAATGCTGAACACTGGAAGTTTTCATCCTGCTGCAGGAAATCCAGCTGCTGAGTTGCAAGCTGATAATCATCGGGGATCACAATATGAATGGCCATCAAAACCCTCATTAACGGTAACTTACGCAAACGCTTAATTTTCAGTCAAGTTGTACCACGCCAACGACGCCAGAACTCGCTCTCGTTCACGATATTTTACAACATGATATGAATGCCCTCGTGCGTGAGCTTCAACCCGCTTTACCATCCTGGCTGACGGCCCCTGATACTCCCCCGTAATCGCCACAGGTTGCCAGCATCGAATCGGATATCACATCAACGTTTTGTACGGGGCTAACTGCACACCCACACTGAGATTCTTTTTCCCGAATTTACCCCAATGTCAGAATGTGTTGGGATGCTCAATTAAACGTCCTGCGATTACGATGTAATGAAAAGTGAGCCTTAGCCGATAACGATAATTAACATGAAACGGCATTCCGGGTCAGACGCTATAATTTGACATTAATGACATTACAATATTACTGAATCGGCAATGTTAAATAAGTCTTAATATATTCAGCTCCTGAAGCAATAACGCGCTAAATAGTCGGGTTATCACTTTAAAAAAGTCATTCTCTGAAAATGTTGCTGAATATTACCATTCGTAAGCCCTGCAGAATCTTTCTGTTAACCGGCTGAATATCAGGTCTTTCCAGGAATAAAATGATACATGGCGTGAAGAATGACGAGCCGCGCGAACGTTTGCTGCAGCGAATTATAAGAGGAGAATTTCATCCGTTTTTCCAGCCGATAGTTTCTCTGGAAGATCAGCGTGTGATGGGATTTGAAATGCTTGCGCGGCACATTTCGCCGGAAGGGACGATCACGCCTCCGGCAGACTTCATTCCGGCCATGGAGCAAACCGGCCTGCTGGACGAACTGATGCTCAGCCTTATGGTTCAGGGTTTCAGAGCCGCTGCTGCGTGGCCTGAACAACAATTTTTGTCGATGAATGTTTCCCCGTCGCAGCTTAATGGCAGGTATCTCACGGAAACCATCCGAAACACTGCCCTTCAGGCCCGGTTTGATCTGTGCAGGTTAAAGATTGAGATCACTGAAACGGCCCTGCTGAATGACATCCACACCGCCCGGACGGAGATTGAAGCCTTGTCAGAAATGGGCTGTACGATCGCGATGGATGACTTTGGCACAGGCTATTCCAGCCTTGCCTGGCTGATCCAGTTACCTGTAAACACACTCAAAATTGATAGCAGCTTTATCCGATCCATGCTGGACAAAAAGGACAGCCGGAAAATCATTTCCAGCGTGGTCGGGCTGGGCCGCAGCCTGGATATGGATGTCATTGCCGAAGGTGTAGAAACGGATGAGCAGGCTGAAATGTTACGGGGCATTGGCTGCTTATATGCGCAGGGCTATCTGTTCGGGCGTCCGATTTCAGCTGCCGAAAGCGGATTAATGCTCACCACAGCCACTGACAAGGGGTTTGTCCGGCGGGTTGCGCGGCTGTCTCTCGATCAGCGAGCCCATCAGATATCATCCATGTATGCGGTTCCCGGCACATCCATTTGCTTTCTTGATCCAGAGCTGGTGATTGTTGACGCAAGTGACACGTTTGCCGAAAGGGTCGGCTGGACCCCGCATGACCTTATTCATAAATATATTTATGAAGTGATCCCGTCTCAGGCTGACAAGTTACTCTGGTTGCAGGAGTTCCGTAAAAAAGGACTTCCGTATCCTCCTTATGAAGTGGTACTGCCTGACGGTTCATCGGATCTTGTTATGGTGACGCGAGTGGAAGATGAGGCAAAAGAGTTACTGGGTTTCTGCGTCTTTGGTGTCAAACTGAGCAGCCGTGATGGCAATAACTAACGTTGATACAGCCGCCTCACCCAGTTTTCTGATGCCATTCATCATGGCTCAGCGTAAACAGCATGCTTGCCGGGGCATTTTCCACATCATGAATATCCTGAACATGCCGGAGTCCGGCTTTGATCAGAACGTTTTGTGAAGCCAGGTGATTCGCTCTCACGACGGCAGATATCTCTGGCAGTTTTAACGCATCAAATCCGTAACTGACGGCATAGTTTGCAAACTCCGTCGCCAGCCCTTTTCCCCAGGCTTCAGTAGAAAACCGATAACCCAGATTGTTGATTGTGATATCGGCAAAATGTCTGATGCTCAACCCGCCAAAACCGATGACTCTGTCAGGATTTTCCCGGAGCGAGATAGCCCAGGTGCCGAAACCATGGGATTTCCAGTGGCTGAGCGCGCGTGACAGAACAGCCTGAGAATGGTGAATATCCGGATGCGGACCGGCGGGATTGAACGTATTCGTCGCAGGATCGCCATAGATTCTGAAAAGATCATCGGCATCTGATGGCGTGACCGGGCGTATAAACAACCGCAGAGTGTCTGGCTGCAAAGGAAGCTCCTGAATTTGATTTAATATTCCAACCCGGATGTTTTATCGCGTTAACCGACGCACGTCACGACATTAATTTCTCGCCTGACCAGCCTGTTGGCAACGCGACATCCATAATTTCATCGGACTTCAGACCCGGTAAGTCAAATTAATCGACACTCCTGCTGTTCTGCAATAATAGTCCTTACACCGCCCCGCAACACCTGAAGACAGCCTGCCCATAATGACTTAAGTCAATCTGAAAAATATTGCCTATCCGGCTGAAGATATCGTGATTTTTGTCGAAAATATGACGAGAGAATAAGAATAAAACGGAAGCAGTAATGAAAGGAATTCTACCCTGCCTGTCAGGACAACATCAATTTATTAAGGGGCCTTGCGGCACTGGAACCACTATGAATCGCACTATTTCAGAAATAAGTCACTTCCGGGATTTGCCTTACCGCATCACGGGGAGGCCGCATGTTGATATTCTCCTGCCGGCGTGGACTTTCAACAACAAGGTAAATGGCTAATGAGCATCGTTTATATCCCTGCCCTTATCCCACTGCTTATGAAAAAAGAGAACGAGAAAGGAAGCCCGCTAACAGAGGATGAAGTCAGCCGCATCCGGGATAATGCCACCTGTATCGAAGTGCCACGTGATGTTGCCTTCACAATGGCCGAATGCCGGGGTTATTTTGATATCAATCCTGAACGTTGCTGGCCGGAATGGAGCGCCTACCGGAGTAAGAATTTGCTGTCTGCTGCGGACAACGCATAACGGCTTCGCTCAGAAGCTCTGCACCTTACGCTTCAGCAGCCGGTCTCAGTTCAGGGAATGCCATGCTATGGCGTCACGCCTGGCCGGATCGGATCTGCGACGTATAGCCATGCAGCGCAAAAGGCGGTAAAGTAATATTTTTATATTGTGAGTATTATCATGAACCGTAGTGAAGAGATCCTTGAAGCAGCAGAATATTGCATGCGACAGAAAGGCTTTAATCAGACCTCGGTTCAGAGTATTGCACGACAGGCAAATGTCAGCGTTGGCCTTATTTACAAATATTATAAAAATAAAGAAGCGATTATCGAAGCACTGGTAAAAGACGTTGTGCAACGAATGATTAATTTACTGAAAGATGATCTCGACAATCTTGCTCATACCGGGAAAGTGACACATTCTGCGCACGACGTTGTGTCAATCGAAGTTGAACAAAGTATTGTACTGCTCATTGATATCTCTGCAGAAGCCACACGTAATGAAGGTATTCGGCAGATTATTTATGATGCCTGGCAGGCACTGAAAGAGAATTTCATTACTCAGGAACAGGCGCTGAATCCAGCACTGAATGCTGAGATCATTCAGACGCGCCTCTATGTCATGTCACTCATCATCGATGGCATGACGATTCGCCGCTGTATGAAACAACGAGAAATCGATGGCAGCTTTATGACCTTCCTGGATGCCATCAGCCACGACATTAATCAGCACAGTGTCGCGTAACTCAGGAAAACAGATGCCCTGTGAGGGTGCTGTTGATTCGCGCTAACTCCTGCTGATCCAGGTGTTTATCCCCGAACGTACGACAGGCCACCCCATCGACCAGCATCAGCAAAAACTGAATACGGTCACTTCGTTGTTGAGCACCCGCTTCGGGCATGTGTTGCTGAAATACGCGATCCAGTTCCGCAATAAGCCGGTATTCTTCCTGCGCAAGCAACTCGCGTACGGATTTATTACGTGATGCCTCCGAATACATTTCAAGCAGCAAGCAGCGATCCCTGAATGACCACGCCTGCCAGAATTCAGACTCCGTATCAATAATCTCTGACGTGCTGATTTTTAATTGAAAGTTTGTTACTAAAAACAGCCGCCAGCTTTCGGCGATAATTTTTATGGTTTCACTGACAATTAATTCTTTGCTGCTGAAGTAGCGATAAATCTGACCTGCGCCTAAACCTGATTCATGACTGATATCGGCCATACTTGCACCATGAAAGCCGGAGCGACTGAAACAGTTTTTCGCCGCCGAAATGATCTGCTGCTGACGCTGCGCCTGGAAATCATCATTTGCTGACTTACTCAAAGAAACTCCTGATAACTGACCGCAATATCATCGTTATATTTTAATGATTGGTATGGTACCCGAGGCAGGAGTGGGAGGGAATATTTGCCTTACCTTCTGACGGTCATGTCCGGCTCATAGCTCCCAACACCCGGTAGTGTATGCATCATTCAGGCGCGGCATGTTGCAGCGCTTTAGCGGGAATGCGCACGCACACCGGCGTGCGCATCCGGACTACATTTTCAGTTCCGATTCCGGCAGCGCCGTACCGCCGCCCAGCACCTTGTAAAAAGTATTGAGGTTCTGATAGTAGGCCTGCTCAACGCTGACCAGACTGGTTCGGGCAGTGTAGAGCGTTCGCTGTGCGGTTAAGGCATTGAGATAAGTGTCCACACCACGCTGATAGCGCAGCTCCGCCAGATGATAATAGGTCTGTGAAGCCGCGACATTGTTACGCTGACTGGTCAGCTGGTCATTAATGGTGCCTTTACGCGCCAGCGCATCGGCGACTTCCTGAAACGCCGTCTGCACCGACTTCTCATACACCGCCACGTAATACTCTTTTTGCGCTTTGGTGTAGTTCAGGTAAGAGATGTTGTAGCCCCCTTTAAAGATCGGCAGCGAGATGCTGGGCGCAAATGACCATATTCCCACCCCGTTTTTGAACAGTGAAGAGAGATCGGCACTGCCAACGCCACCGCTTGCCGTCAGCGAAATACTCGGGAAGAAGTTTGCCCGTGCTGCACCGATATTGGCATTCGCCGCCTTCAGATTGTGTTCAGCCTGCAGGACATCAGGACGATTATTCAGGGCTTCTGATGACACCCCCGCTGGCACCTCTCGCAACGCCTGCCCCAGAGACTCAATGTTTTTTGGCAGCAGATTTTCAGGCACGCTTTTACCCACCACCAGGTCCAGTGCATTCTTATCCTGCGCCACGCTGGTGGTATAGCTGGCGACATCCGCCTGCGCAGAGTGCCAGGTGGTTTCTGCAGACGCGACATCCACCATGGATGCGACGCCGTTCTGCAGCCGTTTGCGCGTGACCTCCAGTGACTGCCGCGCACTCTCTGCCGTCTCCTTCGCAATCTCCAGATTGCTGCGATCGGCTGCCAGCTGTAACCAGTAATCTGTAGTGTTATAGAGCAACGTCAGGCGCGTGCTTCGCGCACCTTCCAGCGTGCCCAGGTAGGTTTCGAACTGCTGGCGGGACAGGCTCTGATTTTTACCGAACAGGTCCAGCTCGAATGAACTGACACTGCCCTCCGCAGAGTAACTGTTGCCCAGCGCGGTCTGATTGCCCTCTCCCGTCAGCGCTCGTGAGCGAGTGCCACTCACATCGGCACTCAGTGAAGGGAAGAGATTCGATCGCTGCTCGCCATACTGCGCATGTGCAGATTTCACACTCGCGACGGCTTCACGCAAATCGCGGCTGTTATCCAGCGCCATGGCCACCACCTGCCGAAGCTGCGGATCCTGCACATACGCCTGCCAGCTGATATCGCGATAGTTCGTCGCATTCGGTTGCAGGTTGCGATAAGCCTCACCGGCCGGGGTTGCGGCAACGACGGTATTATCAGGACGTGCATAATGCGGATCGAGCGAAACGCAGCCCGCAAGGAAACCGGGCAAAAACAGTGCTAAAAGTTTTGCAGACGACATAGTCATTATTTTTCCACCTTCGCTGCGGATTCATCAGACGCTGTTTCGTCATGTGGTTTCGCCGGGAACAGACGGCGGACCAGCACAAAGAACAGAGGGACTAAGAAGATGGCCAGCAGGGTCGCCGTTAAGGTACCGCCGATAATACCGGTACCGATGGCGATGCGGCTGTTCGCGCCAGCGCCGGTAGAGATTGCCAGCGGCAATACCCCAGCGGTAAATGCCAGCGAGGTCATGATGATGGGACGTAAACGCATCGTTGCTGCATGCGTTGCCGCACTGATCAGGCTCTCCCCCTTGCGATATCGCTCTTCAGCAAATTCCACGATCAGAATGGCGTTCTTCGCCGACAATCCGATAATGGTGAGCAGCGCGACCTGGAAATAGACGTCGTTTTCCAGTCCCCGCAGCGTAACCGCCAGTAACGAACCGATAACACCCAAAGGCACAACCATCATGACCGAAAAGGGCACTGACCAGCTCTCATACAGCGCGGCAAGACACAGGAACACCACAATCAGTGAGATGGCATACAGCGACATTGCCTGGTTGCCCGAGAGTTTCTCCTGATAAGAGAGCCCACTCCACGCGAAGGTGTTGCCAGCGGGCAACTTCGCCGCCAGTTTTTCCATGGCGGTGATGGCGTCCCCGGAGCTCTTCCCGGAGGCAGCCGACCCTTCAATTTCGTAAGATGCCAGACCGTTATAACGTGACAGAACATCCGGACCATACGCCCAGTTCATTGAGGCAAAGGATGAGAACGGCACCATGGTGGTGTTATTGCTGCTATCCGTGCCGCGCACATACCACTGATCGATATCTTCAGGCTTGCTGCGGAACTGCTGCTCACCCTGCATGTAGACTTTTTTCACACGACCACGATCGGTGAAGTCATTGACGTAGTTGCCACCAATCGCGGCACTCAGAGTGCTGTTGATATCGCTGATGGTCAGACCCAGCGACTGCGCCTTGGCGTCATCAATCGTGACATCCAGCTGCGGCAGGCTCGGCAGTGAGTTGGCGCGCACGGCACTCAGAGCGGGATCGCTATTCGCTTCTGCAATCAGCTGATCGCGCATTTTAAGCAGTTCGTCACGGCTGGTCGCACCGCGTGCCTGCAGTTCAAACGTGAAGCCATTCGACTGACCCAGCCCGGAAACCGGCGGCGGCGTCAGAACAAAAATCTGCGCATCGCGAATGCCCGACAAGGCTCCCATTGCGCGGCCTGCAATGGCATCCGCACTGTTCTCGCTGCCTTTGCGCTCACTCCAGTTCTTCAGCGCGATAAAGCCAATACCGGCGTTCTGGCCATTCCCGGCGAAACTAAAGCCGTTCACCAGCATGCTGACGTTAACGTTCGCTTTCTCCTGGGTGGCAAAGTACTGCTGAACCTGGCGACGCACTTCACGCGTCCGGTTTTCCGTGGCACCCGGGGCCAGCTGATACTGCACCATGATGTAACCCTGATCTTCGGTCGGCAGGAAGCCCGTCGGTAGCCGCATATAGAGCACCGCACAACCTATCAGCAGCACGCCATATAAGAGCAGATAACGCACTGAACGGTTTGCCACATGACCAACCCCCTTCTGATAACGAGCCTGGACACGTTCATAGCTGCGGTTGAACCAGCCAAAGAAGCCTTTGCTGCCGCTTTCGTGATTATGCGGTTTGAGGAGCGTCGCACAGAGTGCGGGGGTCAGCGTCAGCGCCACAATAACCGACAGCACCATCGAGGAAACAATGGTGATCGAGAACTGACGATAGATCACACCGGTTGATCCGCTGAAAAAGGTCATCGGCAGGAACACCGCTGAGAGCACCATCGCGATACCAATCAGTGCGCCGGTAATCTCCTTCATCGATTTTTCCGTGGCCTGACGCGGTGGCAATCCCTCTTCGCGCATGACGCGTTCGACGTTTTCAACGACGACGATCGCATCATCGACCAGTAAACCGATGGCGAGCACCATACCGAACATGGTCAGGGTGTTAATTGAATAGCCAAAAAGGGATAACACGCCGAAGGTCCCCAGCAACACGACCGGGACAGCAATCGCCGGGATTAACGTCGTACGGATGTTTTGCAGGAACACAAACATCACAATGACCACTAAAATCACGGCTTCGATGAGCGTTTTCACCACTTCTTCAATCGAGATTTTGACGAAGTCGGTGCTGTCGAGCGGATAGGCGATCTCATAGCCCGCAGGCATGCTGCTGCGGAACTCATTAATTTTCGCTTTTACCTGCTCTGCGGTGGAGAGCGCGTTGGCACCTGACGCCAGCTGCACGGCAATACCGGATGCCGGATGACCGTTCGCCAGCACGTTGGAACTGTAATCCTCATCGCCCATTTCAACGCGTGCGACATCACTCAGCCGCACGACTGAACCATCTGTCTGGCTTTTCAGCACAATATTGCGGAACTGTTCAGGCGTTTGCAGTCGGGAACGCGAGCGGACAGTTGCCACCAGCTGTTGCTCTTTGCTGGCAGGCTGTGCCCCCAGTTGTCCCGAGGAGACCTGGGTATTCTGACTTTCAAGCGCCGTAGTGACATCGGAAGGCATCAGCGAATAAGCTGCCAGCCTGACGGGATTGAGCCAGATACGCATCGCATATTCAGCCCCGAACACCTGCACGCTCCCGACGCCGGGAACACGCGCCAGGCTGTCTTCCATGTTACTCACCATATAGTCAGCGACATCGGATGAGCTGCTTTTATTGGTTTTATCGTACAGCGCAAGAATCAGCAGAAAGTCACTTTGCGCTTTCTGCACCGTCACACCCTGTGAGGTAACGGCGGTCGGCAGGCGACTCTCCGCCTGCTGAACCTTGTTCTGCACCTGAACCTGCGCGATATCGGGATCGGTCCCCTGTTTAAAGGTCACCGTGATTTTCACCTGCCCGGTGGATGCGGTGCTGCTGGCATCAAAATAGAGCAGACCATCCAGCCCGGTAAGCTGCTGTTCAATGACCTGAGTCACGCTGCTCTCCAGCGTTTCGGCAGAGGCGCCGGTGTAGGTTGCCTGGATGCTGATTTGCGGCGGGGCGACATCGGGATACTGCGCCACCGGCAGGCTGTTAATGCTCAGAATGCCAAACATCATGATGCCGAGGGCGATGACCCAGGCGAAAACCGGACGACGAATAAAGAACTGAGCCAGCATATTATTTGCCCTCGCCGGTCGTGGCTTGACTGTCTGGCGTCACCTCAACAGCTTTGACGCGCATGCCAGGCTGCACTTTCGCGGTTCCTTCAACAATCAGCCTGTCACCACGACTGAGCCCTGAGGTGATCAGCCATTTGTTGCCAATCACGCGATCGGCCACGACATCCCGGCTTTCAACTTTGCTCTGGTCATCCACCACCAGCGCAGTGGCATTGCCTTTCGCATCACGGGTAATCCCCTGCTGCGGCGCCAGGATGGCATCGCTTTTCACGCCATTGGTGACACTGGCACGCACATACATGCCAGGCAGAAGTTCATGCTGCGGATTCGGGAAGATCGCGCGCAGCGTGACTGTCCCGGTCGCTTCATCGACGGCGACTTCGGTCAGCTCCAGCTTGCCGGGATGGTCATAGGCGGTGCCATCTTCGAGGTTCACCGTCACCGGGACGGCATCGGTATTCTGCTGCAGCGAGGCCTGCTGGCGCTTCAGTTTCAGCAGTTGCACACTGGATTGGGTGAGGTCGACATAGATGGGATCAAGGGCGCGAATCGTAGCCAGCGCAGTGGTCTGACTGGCTGTGACCAGTGCACCCGGCGTCACCGAGGAGATTCCGATGCGGCCACTGATAGGGGCTTTTATCTGGGTGTAATTCAGGTTAATACGGGCACTTTCAACGCTCGCGCGGTACTGATCGACCGAGGCGACATTCTGCTGATACGTTGCCTGCGCATCATCGGCATCCTGCCGTGACACACCATTCTCTTTAACCAGCGCCGCATAGCGTTCGGCTTTTAATTTGCTGCTTTTCACCAGCGCCTGCGCATTTTTAAGCTGCGCTACGGCTTGATCGTAACTGGCCTGATAGCTGGCAGGATCGATTTGATAAAGTACCTGCCCGGCTCTAACTTCATCGCCCTCAGTAAACAGCCGTTTCTGGATAATGCCATCCACCTGTGGCCTGACATCTGACGTCATACTGCCCGTTACCCGCCCGGCCAGTTGGCTATCCAGCGTCACAGATTGGGTTTGTAGTGTTTTTACACCCACCTCTGTCGTCATGTTTGCCTCTGGCTGATGACTGCCTTGATCACAGGCCGCCACAACCATCACGATTCCGGCGATCATACTGCGTTGAAAGTTTCTCATAGACACCCTGTAATGAACGTTCATTCTCAGATGGCAGTCTAATAAATCAGCAACAGAATGTATGTCAGCAAAACGAAAAGAAGGGTGTCTGAAAATAAAAACTATCGGGGTGTGACAGTAGAATCACACTTCATCATGGAAGAGAGGGCCTGAATAATATTGACCGCACAAAACAGGGGCATTACATCAGGAACAGTAAAATTTATTTTACTGAATGGCAGTGCTTCATCCCCTTAGTCAGGATGGAAATTTGCCTTTCAAAAGTTGGATTTACTCACCCAACAACCTCAAAGTTAATCACTGTACCTGAGAGTCATCCTGACAACGGGTATAAGAATCGTGATGCCAGTAAGTAACCTGTTTTAATCAGACCTTACTGCCGAGTTCTTCCGAAATTGCCTGGGCTGTTGCTACCACTTTCGCCGTAAGGTTTTTCGCACCAATCAGCTGCAGCTTCGCCGTCGGCAGCGAGACCGACACCGCATAAGGCACGCGCTGCTGAATATCAAATACAGGTGCCGCAATACAGGTGACGCCAAGCTCATTTTCTTCACGATCCATCGCGGTGCGCTGCTGAAGAATATCTTTGAGTTCCTGCTGCATCTCAGGCAGCGTGGTAATGGTATTTCTTGTCAGTTGCTGAATCGTATCCTGATGGGTTTGCCAGTATTTAAACAGGTACTCTTCGCTGCCCCAGGCCAGAAAAATTTTTCCCATTGCCGAACAGTACAACGGCATATGCTGACCGATATAGGCGCGGGTGCGCATCATGCCCGTCGTCGGCTCTAATTTATTAATGAGTACAGCATGGTCATCTTCACGGCTGGAGAAGTTCACGGTTTCACCGACATCCAGATTCAGTTTTTCCAGATGCTGTCCGGCAACGTGAATAATATTAAGCGATGACAGCGCCTTCTGACCGACTGAAATAAACTTGGTGGTTAAGCGATAGCTTCCGGGGGAAGGTGCCTGGGTCACGTATCCACTGCTGTGCAACCCCTGCAGAAGGCGGTGCACGGTGCTTTTGTTCATTCCGGACAGTTCAGAAAGATGGGCCAGCGGGCAACCGTTAGGATAATTACTCAGCAACTCAATTAAATGCAGGCCACGAAACAGGCTCTGTGTCCCTGATGGCTTTTCGCTCTTCATATCCTTTTCTTTATCCACTTTCACCGCCATCCACCTGTCCTCTCCGTTTTTTACTGCCTGAACCCGCTAACGCATGATGTTAACTCATGACATACCTGCAGGGAATCTTAAGCTTTTTTAGTGTGGCTGGACACGTCGGTTACGTCCTGACAGAAATGCGCCGTTCATCACAAATTCAAAACAATATTTTAACCTGCTGTTTCTGCTGCAGAAATATCCATGCTGCTTCTTTGCTTTTCCCCCGCGTCAGGAATAGTATTTTTTGGAATGCTATTTCACATGTTGAAATCAGCAATGAGCGGTCGCCGCTCTTGCTGCCGATACTCACCAGGCGTCACGGGAGGCAGGAATGCAACCTCATCCGGATAAACCGGTTCTTACACTCAGCCATATCACTAAACGCTTCGGCGGTAACGCCGCGGTTAACGATGTGAGCCTGGAGGTCTTCCCCGGCGAAGTGGTAGCACTTCTGGGGGAAAACGGCGCAGGTAAATCCACGCTGATCAAAGTGCTGGCTGGCGTGTACACCAGCGATGAAGGGCAGATAACCTTTCAGGGCAATGTCACAGCATCCGCCGCCGCGCTGAAAACCGCAACCACTCAACCCATTGCGTTTATACATCAGGATTTGGGACTGATTGAGTGGATGACCGTGGCGGAAAATATGGCGCTGGTCATGGGATTCAGCCGCCGTTTCGGTCTGGTTAACTGGCGGGCGGTGCGTGAACGCGCGCGTCTGGCCCTGGAAGAAGTGGGTATTCAGCTGGATCCCGATGCACGCGTCTTTGAACTGTCGCGCACGGAGAAGTCGCTGCTGGCGATTGCCCGTGCGGTGGCAGTGAACGCGGAAGTGCTGGTGCTGGATGAACCGACCGCCTCGCTGCCTGCCAATGACGTGCGTCATCTGTTTAGCGTGATTGAACGCCTGAAAAGCCGCAACGTCGGCATGATTTATGTGACACATCGCCTGGATGAGGTGATTGAGATTGCCGATCGTATCTGCGTGATGCGTGACGGCAAACGCGTGGCGGAGGGTGTAACGGCAGATTACAAGCTTCACGACCTGGTCGAGATGATTGTGGGCGAAGCGCTGGAAAGCAATCAGCGTCTTGCCCTGCCCGAGGCGCGTCCGCCTGTGCTGATGCTGGATCAGGTGTGTATCGATGAAGTCGGCCCTGTCTCTTTCAGCCTGCAACCCGGCGAAATGCTGGCGCTGGCAGGACTGCGCGGTGCCGGCCAGGAAGAGATTGGCCGGATGCTGTTTGGTCTTAAGCAGTCCACCCGCGGGCAAGTGATCTTCCGCGACAAACCCTGCCACTCGCGTTCCCCACGTGATGCGATGGCCGCAGGCATCTCGTTTGTGGCGGGCGACCGCACGGGCGAAAGCCTGGTCATGTCGATGAGCGTGCGCGAGAACCTGTTTGTTAATCCCTGTGCCAGCGGTCATCGGCTGTTCTCCCATTACGGCCGTCGCGCTGAGATCGGGGCCAGCTGGTGGAAAGTCCAGCTGTTCGATGTGCGTCCCAAAGACGTTAACCTGGATATCAGCGCCCTGTCCGGCGGCAACCAGCAGAAAGTGGTGATGGCACGCTGGATGCATCTCAACGCGCCGCTGCTGATCCTCGAAGATCCCACTGCGGGTGTAGACGTCGGCGCCCGTGAAGAAATTTATCACCTGCTGAATAAAGCCCTCGCTGACGGCGTGGCGGTGCTGGTGATTTCCAATGACCTTGAAGAAATTGCTCACATCTGCAACCGCGCCCTGGTGTTTAACCGGGGCCAGGTGGTCGGTGAACTGAGAAATGAACAGGTTACCTTTGCAGGTTTACTGGAGCTGGCCTCCGCCAGTTCTGCTGCCCCATTAGCTACCGTCTGAACAGGCAGTCAGGAGAAACAATATGTCTAAAACCTCGGTGAAATCCACCGCACTCGAACAGCGGGTCAGCCTGGCTCAGCACGGCTTTGCGCCGTGGTCGATGCAGATCCTCACCCGTTACGGGTTACTGCTGTTGTGCGTGCTGTTGGCGTTAATCTTTTCGGCCCTCTCCCCCACGTTTGCCTCGATGCTGACCGTGCAGGCGATCTTGTCCAGTAAAGCGAAAATTGCTCTGCTGGCGCTGGCGGCCACCCTGCCGATGATTGTTGGCAAAATCGACCTGAACGTCGGTTTCGGTATCGTGCTGTGGCACATTCTGGCCATTACGCTGCAGGTAGAATATGGATTCTCATGGCAGATGGCGGTGCTCACCGTGCTGGTCCTGTCAGCGCTCTATGGCCTGCTGAACGGCATTCTGGTGGCGCTGGCAGACATTGACAGCTTTGTCGCTACGCTGGGTTCCGGCACGGTGCTGTACGCCATTGCGCTCTGGCACTCCGGAGGCCGACAGATTGTGGGTGATCTGCCGGACGCCTTCAGCGCGCTGCACAGCACCGAAATCTTTGGCATCCCGATCGGCGCCTTCTACGTGCTGGGCCTGGCGCTGGTGTTATGGCTGATCACAGAGCATACGCCGCTGGGAAGATGCATGTATGCCGTGGGCGGCAACCCCGTGGCGGCGCGGCTCAACGGGATTGCCGTTAACAAATATGTGATTGGCTCCTTTATCGCCTCCAGTGTCATTACCGGCTTCAGCGGCGTGCTGATTGCCGCTGAACAGGGCGTCGGCCAGGCCAGCGTCGGCATGGATTACCTGCTGCCCGCCTTAGTTGGCGCCTTTCTTGGCAGCACCACCATTCGTCCGGGCCGGGTTAACGTCTGGGGCACGGTGGTCGGGATTGCGATTCTGGCTATCGGTATAGCCGGTATCCAGCAATTCGGCGGTGCCTTCTGGGTTGAGCCGCTGTTTAACGGTGCGACGCTGCTGCTGTCGATTACCCTTGCCGGCTACGCCCAGCGTCGCCGTATGCTGAACCAAAAAGCCGTCGTGCGCAGTCAGAGCACGCCAGCGACCACACCTGACCCACAGCAAAAAACCATCACACCAGGGAACTCATTATGAAAAATCCGGTATCTGGTCTTACTCTCGTTGCCATGCTGGTAGCCTCTTTGCCCGCTCACGCAGACAGCTATCTGGAACAGGCTACTGCGGCCGTCGCCAAAGCCACGTCCGGCGCCACGACCTGGGACGGCCCCACTACAGGTCCGAAGCTCCAGGCCAATAAGAAGCTGATTTTTATCGCCTCCGATATGAAAAATGGCGGCGTGCAGGGCGTTCAGCAAGGGCTCAGCGAGGCGGCAAAAGTCGCGGGCTGGAAGCTGGATACGCTGGACGGCGCGGGATCGGTGAAGGATCAGCTTGCCGCACTGAACCAGGCTATCGCCCAGCGCCCGGACGGCATCATTATTGGCGGCTGGAACCCGAACGTCGCCAAAATGCCGCTCAAAAAAGCCGTGCAGCAAAAGATTGTGCTGATGGCATGGCATGCGGAACCCTCACCGGGGCCGATTAAGCAGTACGGCATTACGGATAACATTACCTCGGACTCAAACGACGTTGCCCGCCTGGCGGCACAGTACGCCGTGGTGAAATCGGGCGGCAAAGCTCAGGTCATTATCTTTACCGACTCGCTGTACAAAATCGCGCTGGATAAAGCCAATGCGATGAAGCAGGAAATTGAGAAATGCAGCGAATGTAAAGTCATCGATTTTATCGATACGCCGCTGGCCGATACCTCTAACCGTATGCCGTCGCTGACCTTCAGCCTGTTACAGAAGTACGGCGACCGCTGGCAGTATTCGCTGGCCATTAACGATCTCTATTTCGACTTTATGGCCCCGGCGCTGAAAACCGCAGGCAAAGGCGGTAATAACGCGCCTTACAATATCTCCGCAGGCGATGGATCAATCTCAGCCTTCCAGCGCATTCGCAATGGGGAAAGCCAGGTCGCTACCGTGGCTGAACCGTTGAAACTGCACGGCTGGCAACTGCTGGATGAGTTTAACCGCGCCTTCGCCGGTCAGCCCTCTTCGGGCTATGTGACGCCCGCACATCTGATTACCCAGGAAAATATCAGCCAGGATGGCGGACCGCAGAATAATTACGATCCTTCAAACGGTTATCAGGATCATTACAAAACCATCTGGGGCGTGAAGTAACGGAGGCCAGCAGCATGCAGGTAGAAAAACTGTGTTCCCCTGCCATCTGGGCCGAAGGCCCGGTCTGGCTCCCGCAGCATGATGCGGTGGTATTCAGCGATGTAAAAGGCAACCGCATGTACTGCTGGCACCGCAACGGTGAACTCAGCCTCTGGCGTCATCACTCTAACTATGCCAACGGCAATGCCAGGGATAGTCAGGGACGTGTCGTCAGTTGCGAGCATGGCCGTCGGGCGATCAGCCGGACCGAAGCAGACGGCTCGGTCAGCGTGCTGATCGATAAAGTTGAGGGCAAACGCTTTAACTCGCCCAACGATCTGGCGATCCGTTCTGATGGCACGATCTGGTTTACCGACCCGCCTTACGGAATCGTTAACGATCACGAAGGCTATCTGGCGCCCAGTCAGGTGATTGGCTGCTATCTCTACTGCTATGATCCCGGTAGCGGGCAGCTCAGTATTGCGGCCAGCGATCTGCAGCGCCCGAACGGACTGGCATTCTCACCCGATGAAAGCCTGCTTTATGTGGCCGATATGTCGGTGGTGGATTTTCCGACGCTGGGACGCCATCAGCTCCGGGTTTACCGGGTGGAGGGACAGGAACTCTCAGCCGGGCAATTTTTTGCCGATGTCACACCGGGCTTTCCGGACGGATTTTGTGTGGATGCCAACGGTGACATTTACTGTAGCTGTGCTGACGGGGTCATTATTTTTGACCCTCACGGGGCGCGTAAAGGCAAAATCCCGATTCCCGAGACGGTATCCAACTGCACCCTTGGCGGACCCGATAACAATGAACTTTATATCACGGCCAATACCTCACTCTACCGGGTAATCCTGCGCTAAACCGATTGGGCAGGAAGCGTGAGAACAGGTAATCAGTCATGTCAGCTCGGCCGGAGCTGACCGCCCTTCTGCGGGCAAAATCTGGCAAAAAAGCCTGAGATCACAAAAGCCACCGATAAATATAACTTACTGATTTGTATTAAATATTTTTCAGGTCATTTCTTTGACTGGCGCCATTTTTCCCCATAGCATTTAGTTGAAATGACATTCCACATTATGAAATTCAAGGCAACGCCGGGAGTATCAGTCGTATGAGAATCAGCTATCAGCAGTTGTATGAGGAGTTTCTCCGCGTACTCACCAGTCGTAACGTGCCCCAGGAAAAAGCTGAAGCCTGTGCGCACATGTTTACCGAAACCAGTCTCAACGGCGTCTATTCCCACGGCGTAAATCGCTTCCCGCGTTTTATTCAGCAACTGGACGCGGGCCATATCGTTCCCGATGCCGATGCGCAGAAAGTCCTGTCGCTGGGGGCGATCGAGCAGTGGGATGCACAGCGTGCCATCGGCAATATCACTGCGCATAGCATGATGGATCGCGCCATGGCCGTGGCATCTGAGCACGGTATCGGGCTGGTGGCGTTGCGAAATGCCAATCACTGGATGCGCGGCGGCAGTTACGGCTGGCAGGCGGCGGAAAAAGGGTTTGTGGGCATTTGCTGGACGAATTCAATTGCCGTGATGCCGCCCTGGGGCGCGAAAAGCGGCGCTATCGGGACTAACCCGCTGATCATCGCCGTGCCGGGTGAGCCGATCACCATGGTGGATATGTCGATGTCGATGTTCTCCTACGGGATGCTGGAAGTGAATCGTCTGGCCGGTAAAAGTCTGCCGGTCGATGGCGGGTTTGATGATGACGGTCACTACACCCGCGACCCGGCCACGCTTGAGCAAAACCGCCGCATCTTACCCATGGGTTACTGGAAAGGCTCCGCGCTGTCGGTGGTGCTCGACATGCTGGCCACCCTTCTCTCCAACGGCGCCTCCGTCACCGAAGTCACCCACGACAACGGCGATGAATTCGGCATCTCCCAGGTCTTTATCGCGATTGATGTAGACAAGCTGATTGATGGCGACACTCGCCAGCACAAACTCGACCGCATCCGTGCATCCGTTATCAACGCGGAACGTGCTGACAGCGAGCAGGCAATTCGGCTGCCCGGCGATAAGTTTCCACCGCTGCGAGCTGAGAACCAGCGTCTTGGCATTCCTGTGGATGAACGTATCTGGGCGCGCATTCAGGCGCTGTAAGGAGAAAATGATGATCACCGGACATATTGCGAACACCGACCCGCGTCACTATCCCCCGGCGATAGCACAGGCGCTCGCCTGCCTCCATCGCCACGATCTGACCAACATGGCGGCGGGACGCTATCAGGACAGCGAAACGGGCTGGACCCTGCAGGTGCTGGATCTGCACACCGCCAGGCTGGAGGAGAACTTCCCGGAAGCGCATCGCCTGCATATCGATGTGCAGTATCTGGTGGCTGGCGAAGAAGTGATCGGCGTTGTCACGCAGCCGCTGGATTTACCGGTGCATCAGCCTTACGACAGCGAACGCGACATCATCTTCTACCAGCACGCGCCGGAGGAGACCCTGGTGCGCATGCTGCCAGGCACCTTCGCCGTGTTTTTTCCGCAGGATATTCATCGCCCGAACTGCGCGGTGGGTACGCCGGGGCCGATTCGCAAAGTGGTGATTAAGATCCCCACCCGCGACCTGGTTCAGGCAAGGAGGACGCCATGAGTCTGACATCGACCGCCGTTAATCGTGAGAAGATCCCTTCCCTGCGCTGGTTACGGATCATTCCGCCCATCCTCATCACCTGCATCATTTCTTATATGGATCGGGTCAATATTGCCTTTGCCATGCCAGGTGGCATGGATGCCGAACTGGGTATCAGCGCCTCCATGGCCGGACTGGCGGGCGGCATTTTCTTCATTGGTTATCTGTTCCTGCAGGTGCCGGGCGGCAAGCTGGCCGTCTATGGCAACGGCAAACGTTTTATCGGCTGGTCGCTGCTGGCCTGGGCGATCATCTCGATGCTCACCGGTCTGGCCACCAGTCAGTATCAGCTGCTGGCGCTGCGCTTCGCGTTGGGTATCGCCGAAGGCGGCATGCTGCCAGTGGTGCTGACCATGATTGGCAACTGGTTCCCGGATGCCGAGCGCGGCCGGGCCAATGCCATTGTGATCATGTTTGTACCCATCGCCGGGATCATTACCGCGCCGCTCTCCGGCTGGATCATTACCCACTGGGACTGGCGCATGCTGTTTTACGTGGAAGGCGCTTTATCGCTGGTGGTCATGGCGCTGTGGCATTTCACCATCAGTAACCGGCCGCAGGAAGCGAACTGGATCTCTCCCGCTGAGAAGCAGTACCTCATCACGACGCTGCATAACGAGCAGCTGATGATCAAAGGGCAGAACGTGCGAAATGCCTCTCTGCGTCGGGTCATGCGCGAGCCCGTGATGTGGCGGCTGATCCTGGTGAATTTCTTCTACCAGACGGGCATTTACGGCTACACCCTGTGGCTGCCGACCATCCTGAAAGAGCTGACGCACGGCAATGTCGAACAGGTCGGTATGCTGGCCATTCTTCCTTACGTTGGCGCGATCTTTGGCATGTTTCTGTTTTCGGTTCTGTCGGATGCGACCGGACGGCGCAAGCTGTTTGTGGCGCTGCCGCTGGCTGGCTTTGCGCTGTGCATGGCGCTCTCCGTGTTGCTGAAAGCGCATATCTGGTGGTCCTATGCCGCGCTGGTAGGCTGTGGCGTCTTTATTCAGTCTGCGGCGGGCGTGTTCTGGAGTATTCCGCCGCGCCTGTTCAATGCCGAGGTCGCAGGCGGAGCGCGTGGTCTGATCAACGCGCTGGGCAACCTGGGCGGCTTCTGCGGGCCTTATATGGTCGGCATGCTGATTGCGTTTTACAGCAAAGATGCCGGGGTTTACAGCCTGGCTATTTCGCTGGCGCTGGCTGCGGTGCTGGCCATGACGCTGCCTGCCCGTTGTGACTCTGCCAGACGGGAGGCCTTATGAAACACTGGCTGGGACTGGATTGCGGCGGCACCTTCATTAAAGCCGGATTGTACGATATGCAGGGTCGCGAGCTGGCCGTGGCGCGGCAAAACCTGCCGGTGCTCGTGCCAGAGCCGGGTTATGCCGAACGTGATATGGCGCTACTGTGGCAACAGGCGGCGGCAGTGATTCGCGAGGTGCTGACCAGCAGCGGTCTGGATGCCGCCGACGTCACAGGGTTAGGCATCTCTGCGCAGGGCAAAGGGCTGTTCCTGCTGGATAAAGATCGTAACCCGCTGGGAAATGGCATTTTATCATCCGATCGTCGCGCCCTGAGCCTGGTGCAGCAGTGGCAGCGGGAAGGCATGCCACAGCAGCTTTACCCGCTGACCCGACAGACGCTGTGGACCGGCCATCCGGTTTCACTCCTGCGCTGGCTGAAGCTGCATCAGCCGCAGCGCTATGCCGCAATTGGCAGCGTGCTGATGGCCCACGACTATCTGCGTTTCTGTCTGACCGGTGAGCTGGCCTGCGAAGAAACCAATATCTCCGAATCCAATCTTTACGACATGCAGGCTGCCGACTGGTCGCCCGCGCTGGCAGAGAGGCTGGATATCAGCGAAATCGTGCCTGCACTGCCCCCAATCATCGGCTCGACGCAGATTGCCGGCTATGTGACCGCGCAGGCTGCTGCCGCTTGCGGTTTGCTGCCCGGCACGCCCGTAGTCGGTGGTCTGTTTGACGTGATGTCCACTGCCCTGTGTGCGGGGTTGAATGACGCAACGCGTCTGAACGCGGTGATGGGTACCTGGTCTGTGACCAGCGGCATTACCGACTGCATCAGCGATGAAGCGGACTATCCCTACGTTTATGGCCGCTATGCCATCGAAGGCCAGTATCTGATCCATGAAGCCAGCCCGACCTCGGCGGCCAACCTGGAGTGGTTCTGTGAACTGTGGGGCATCAGCGACTATCGCCTGCTGAATCAGTGGGTCACCGATCTGGAACCCGCCAGCACCGCGCTGCTGTTTCTGCCCTTCTTATACGGCACCAACGCAGGCGCCGATCTGCACGGCAGCTTCTTTGGCCTGCAGGCGGGTCATACGCGCGCCCATCTGGTGCAGGCCATCTATGAAGGTGTGGTGTTTTCTCACCTGACGCATCTGAACCGCATTCTGCAACGCTTTCCCGAGGTCACCGCCCTGCGTCTGAGCGGTGGCCCCACGCGCTCTGCGCCCTGGATGCAGATGTTCGCCGATGCCAGCGGCCTGACGGTTGAAGTGCCACAGATCAGCGAAAGCGGCTGTCTGGGGGCGGCACTGGTGGCGCTTACCGGCACCGGCGCTTACGCCTCGCTGCATCAGGCGCAGCAGGCTCTTGCGCCGGATATCGTGACCTGGCAGCCAGACAGCACCAGACATGCCCGTTATCAGCAGAAGTATCAGCGTTATCAGCATCTGATCCGCGTCCTGAGTGACGCACAAGGAGCCACCTCATGAGCCTGCCCTTACTCCAGCTGGCGCTGGATCACACCGAGCTGGATGCGGCGCTGAGCACCGCCCAACAGCTTCACACGCATGTGGATATCATTGAAGCCGGTACCCTGCTGTGCCTGAGCTGCGGGGTGGAAGCCGTGCGTCGTCTGCGCCACCAGCATCCCGAGAAAACGCTGGTGGCTGACTACAAAGTGGCGGATGCCGGCGGCACGCTGGCCGACATGGCTTTTACGGCGGGCGCAAGCTGGATGACGGTGATCTGTGCCGCCCCGCTGGCGACCTTTGCCAGTGCGCTGGACGTCGCGCAGCAGCACGAGGGGGATATTCAGATCGAACTGTTTGGCAACTGGACGCTGGAAGATGCCCGCCAATGGCGGCAGCTGGGGCTGAAACAGGCTATTTATCACCGTGGCCGGGATGCGCAGGCCAGCGGGCAGCAGTGGAATCAGCACGATCTGGACACCATGAAGGCCTTGTCAGATATGGGTTTCGCCCTCTCTATCACCGGCGGGATTACGCCGCAGGACCTCTCACAATTCAAAGACGTTGACGTTAAGGCGTTTATCGCCGGACGCGCCCTCAGCGATCCCGCCAGCGGCATCCAGCGCGCAGCAGAATTTCATCAGGCCATTGCCAGCATCTGGGGAACCGTATGAAACACCAGCATCCGTTAGGAATTTACGAGAAAGCCCTGCCCGCTAACCTCACCTGGCCTGAGCGACTGGCGCTGGCAAAAGCCTGTGGTTTCGATTTTGTGGAAATGTCGGTGGATGAAACCGACGCACGCCTGGCGCGCCTGAACTGGAGTAAAGAGCAGCGCATGTCGCTGGTGAACGCCACGATTGAAACCGGCGTCACCATTCCCTCCATGTGCCTGTCGGGACATCGCCGTTTTCCCTTTGGCAGTCACGATCCGGCCATTCGCCAGCGCGCAGACGATCTGATCGATCGGGCTATTCAGCTGGCAAAGGATGTCGGGATCCGCACGATTCAGCTTGCGGGTTACGACGTCTATTACGAACCCCACGATGAAAGTACCGTGGCGCGCTTTGCGGAAGGGCTGTCGCGCGCAGTTCAGCGGGCCGCGGCAGCCCAGGTGATGCTGGCAGTTGAGATCATGGACACCGAGTTTATGAATGCGATCAGCAAATGGAAGGTCTGGGAGCAGCAGCAGGCTTCACCGTGGTTTTCCGTCTATCCGGATGTCGGCAATCTCAGCGCCTGGGGCAACGATGTGACCGCAGAACTGACTCTCGGCATTGACCGCATCGCCGCTATTCATCTGAAAGATACGCAACCCGTGACCGCAAGCTCACCCGGACAGTTTCGTGATGTGCCCTTTGGTCAGGGCTGCGTGGACTTTGTCGGCGTATTCCGCACCCTCAAAGCACTGAACTATCGCGGGTCGTTCCTGATTGAAATGTGGACGGAGAAAGCCGAAGAACCGGTTGCCGAAATCGTTCTCGCCCGGCGCTGGATTGAACAGAAAATGCAGGAAGGAGGTTTGATATGAGCATAAAAGCAATGAAAGAGCAGGTGCTGGCCGCTAACCTGGCACTGCCGCGCCATAAGCTGGTGACGTTTACCTGGGGCAACGTCAGCGCCGTTGATCGCGTGCAGGGACTGATCGCCATTAAACCGTCTGGCGTGGAGTACGACGGTATGACGGTGGACGACATTGTCGTCGTGGAACTGGAAGGCGGACGCGTGGTGGAAGGCAGCAAAAAGCCCTCATCGGATACCGCCACGCACCTGGCGCTCTACCGCGCCTTTGAGGATATCGGCGGTATTGTGCATACCCATTCGCGCCACGCCACCATCTGGGCGCAGGCGGGTCAGGACATCCCCGCCTGGGGCACCACCCATGCCGACTACTTTTACGGCACAATCCCCTGTACCCGACTAATGACCGAAGCCGAGATCGCTCAGGATTATGAACACAATACAGGCGAAGTGATTATTGAAACCTTCCGTTCGCGGGGGATCAGTCCGGCCTCCATTCCCGCCGTACTGGTAAACGCTCACGGACCGTTTGCCTGGGGCAAAGACGCCGACAGCGCAGTGCACAATGCAGTGGTGCTGGAGGAGATTGCCTATATGGGGATTTTCTCCCGTCAGCTCTCCCCCGACATCACCCGGATGCAGCAGCCGTTGCTGGACAAGCACTTTCTCAGAAAGCATGGGGCGAATGCCTATTACGGGCAGTAGGCACGTTTTTATCAGACTCAGCAGGGGGCGTTTTCTATGAAAGGGTTCTTACATCTCACGTCCCCCGCCGACCGGCGTTATGGTCTGGCGCTGTGGGCGGGGTTTTGCGGCGGTAATGTCGCCAGTTTTGTTAAGTGGGGAACCGAAAATCCCCTGCCGCCCAGAACGCCTGACAGGGCAATCCCACCAGCTGAGATGCTGCAGGATATGGGGTTCAATGTCAGCAGCATGGTTTATCATTACTCCGGTCATGTAGTGAACTGGGGCGTTGCCGGTGTACATCACCTGTTCTCGATTTTCTTCGCGCTGCTTTATTGCGCACTCGCAGAGATCGTTCCTGCTATCACCCTGGGGCAGGGCGTCGCGTTCGCCATCGTTATCACGCTGGCCTTTCACGGCGTGATTCTGCCGATCAACGGCTGGGCACCCGCGTTATGGCACCTGCCGGTAGCGGAAGTCGTGTCGGAAACCCTGGGGCATATTCTCTGGATGTGGACGATTGAGATGTTCAGACGTGCCCTCTGCGAGCAGGTGCGTTCACGGCAGGCTGACTGGCCGTAATCGTGGTGCGCTCACTTTATGACCGGGATATCTTTTAATCTCGTGGTGTAACGAGGCGACAGCATTTCACGTTTCATCTGCCATGAACTGTCGCGATCTCCCTGCCCCGCAAACCAGACTTTTACTTTACCTGAGCGATTAATACCGTCCAGGGCAGCCATTAACGCGTCTGCGTTCGCGCGCGGCTGCTGCTCGCTGAACAGGTCGAACTGCGTCATGCCTGACGGGTAAAAATCCCCCAGCATCACCCCTGCTTTGGCATACCGGAAGCCCTCCCGCCAGACCGTGCCAAGACCACGAAGCGCTGATTCAATAATGTCCCGCGTATCATTGGTCGGATAGTCGCAGAGACAGGATGCCGTATTCGAATACTGCGGCGCATCGCTTTGCCTGCCGGTGGCGACTGAGACGCTGATATGGCGGCAGCGCGAGTCTTGCTCCCTGAGTTTTTCCGCCGCCCGCGTGGCATACGTCACGATGGCCTGCTGCATCTCTTCCGGTTGTGTAATTCGCTGGCCAAAGCTTCGGCTTACCACTATCTGCTGCTTCGGTGGCGGCGCATCCTCAAGGGCAAGGCAGGACTCGCCATTCAGTTCACGTGCCGTGCGCTCGACAATCACATCGAAGCTTTTTCGTATCATGCTGACGTTGCTGTCCGCCAGCTGCAGGGCGGTAGTTATGCCCAGCTGATTCAGGCGCTTACTTATGCGATGACCAATCCCCCAGATATCACTGACATCGGTCAGGTGCAGCAGTTTTCGCTGCCGGTTTCTGTCTGACAGGTCCACGACGCCGTTCGTCTGTGTCCACTTCTTCGCCGCGTGGTTGGCAAGTTTGGCCAGCGTTTTAGTCGGCGCGAATCCCACGCCAATGATCAGCCCGGTTTCGCGCCGGATGCGCTCGCGCATCTGCTGTCCGAACGTCTCAAGCGGGATTAGATTGCCAATGCCGGTAACGTCCAGAAATGACTCATCGATGGAATAGACTTCCTGTCCTGCGGCCATCTCGCCCAGGATGGCCATCATGCGTGCCGACATGTCGCCGTAAAGTTCATAGTTGGAGCTGAATACGTGCACGCCGTTCTCCCGGAAGAAGCGCTCATTTTTAAACAGCGGCGCGGCCATTTTGATGCCCATGCGCTTTGCCTCCGCTGAACGCGCGATGACGCAGCCGTCGTTGTTCGACACCACGACAATGGGTTTACCGCGCAGGTCGGGCCTGAATACGGTTTCACAGGAGGCGTAAAAGTTATTGGCATCGGCCAGCGCAAACATGGCTATTCTCCTGCCGGGCCGTTGAACCCCACGCCTGCGACATCCGTGAGGGCGTATGCTACAACACCCCACACGGGAAGCGTCTGGTTCACATCAAGCAGCGTGACCGTCTCGTCCGCGTCCAGCGCCTGCAGGGCGGGAACCGGATTGAGCAGCAGGCGTCTCAGCGTCAGCTCCCCGTCGAACTCCGCAACGATAAGCTGGCCGTGTACTGGCGTCAGCGCCCGATCGATCGCCAGCACGGACCCTTTAACAATTCCGGCTGCCGGACAGTTGCATTCGCTGCGCATCAGATAGGTGGAATATGGCGACAGATGCACCAGATCGCCCAGGTTCAGGCGCGTTTCGGTGTAGTTCTGGGCGGGACTCTGAAAAGCCATTGAAATGCTCCATTCTGACCAGCTTTTGAGCCTGAAGAAGTGAATCTTGTGAAGCCTGCGTATCTGGAACGCAGACAGATTTGTTATGCCTGATATCAGTATACGTTGTTACGGGTGCAAAGCTCGCTTCAGGGGCAAAGCGGATATTGGGATCGTGCGAGGTCTGCTATGGGCGAAGAGCAGGCCTTACACATCCCTGCTAACATTCGCTATGAGCAGTCGGAATTGAACTTAACGATTCATTGTGAATTTCCGACCGTCTTTGCTGCCAGCCTGATTCACCATAACCATTGAATTACTGATCTTAATTAATCTATCCATTGCTGTCATAGTGGTTAAAAACATGAAATTTAAAACCGGATTCATGGCCATCAATAACCGCCTTGTTCTCAACAGTAATCGTATGAGGTCTTTATGCTGATAGCACAGGTTTCAGATATTCACGCATCAACCGAAAATGATCATCTGTTGCGGTTCGACCAGGTACTAAATTGGCTTACGCATTTGCAACCGGACGTACTGATAATTACTGGCGATCTTACGGATGGGCATTGGCAGGAAGGTTATAAACACATAGCTGACCGCCTGAATCAGCAAAATTACCCTTCTTTGATCCTGCCAGGTAATTCAGACGACCGAAGTCTGATGCGTTCTGTTTGGGATGAGAACAGGTGGGCGTACGATGCCCAGGAAGAAGCCCTGCACTTTACCCATAACATGGGTGGTATTCGTCTGATTGGTCTGGATTCGACGATTGATTATAAAGATTACGGCAGTGTGACTGACCATCTGAAATGGCTGGATAATCAACTTAGCGACACAGACAGCCCTCCGTCATTACTGTTCCTGCACCATCACGTATTTGCATCTGGCATACCAACGCTGGACGAAACAATGTGCAGAGGTCTATCTGAGATGGAAGATTTGATTAGACGCGCCCCGGCCAGATTACTCGCCATTTCTACAGGCCATGTCCACAGATCAATAGCTGGTACGTTTGCGGGCATACCTGCCTACATTTGTGGCTCCGTCTGCCCGGCAAATCCTGTCTGGTTTGGAACAGTTAACGCCCCTCCTGCAAATGACCCGCCAGCGTTGATGATTCACCGCTACGTCAGTAACTCTCTTACCAGTCATTACGTTTGCCTCTAGCTGACGTTCAGAAAACGCATAGACCTCATAGAAAACGGCGATGTCCGCTGTGATTAACTAATAATGTTGCGGGAGCGATGTCCGCTTCTCGCACAAAGCGGACTGACGGCAGGCCAGGGACCGCTATGAGCGAGAAGCATAAGTCGCTGCTGCGTGAGCTGGGATAGAGCTTTGGTGGTGCGGCGGGCGAAAAGAACAGGCATTCAAAAGCCTTCTCGATGGCGTCAAAGAATTCTTCGGCGCTTTGACTCGCTAAGCGGAAACGCTGCGGTAAACATAAAAAGCTCCTGCTGTGCAGGGGCTTTTTTTATTGCTGTACTATTCAACAAAGCGTATCCGTCAGGCGTACTTAAAAATCTTTCTCATGTTTCCGCTTTCGCTGCCGATAACCTGATTGCTGGCTGAGTGATGATTACACTCAGCATTTATTTTTTTCATTTCTTTAGATAAGGATATTTATGAACAAGCTTTGTGTTGCGGCGTTATTAGCTCTGAGTTTAACCGGCTGTGCGCAGCAGACTTTCGTAATGAAACAGAATCAGGTTGGCGCGGCGACGAAAACCACCAGCCAGCCGTTCTTTGTTTCAGGTATCGGTCAGCGTAAGAGCATTGATGCGGCGCAGGTGTGCGGCGGCCCGGAAAAAGTGAGTCGGGTTGAAGTGCAGCAGACGTTTGTTAATGGCTTACTGAGCGTGGTGACGTTTGGTATCTACACGCCACGTGAAGCGCGCGTTTATTGCGCCATCTGATAATGCCTCAGGCCGGTTCGCCGGCCTAATCCTGCCTGTTATTAAATCGCATTAGTCTATTGTAACTATCAAATTCTGCTGTCGCAGCGCTGCGCGGCTTGTCAGCTGACGACATTACCCGAAACGAGTTCATGCAACGTCGTCCAGCCTGGTAAAAGCAGTGGTAAGCTGTTGAGGCATGTCAGTCCGCTTTGAGCGATAAGCGGACATCAGTAAGTCCGCGTTGCATCAAGTAGAGGGTAGCAGGTCAATTGCTATGATGGAGACGCCTTTAGTTGGGGTGTTTAAAAAAATACCCCTTTAGGATCATCACCTTTCTGAAGATGAGGGCTCTGCTCATCAAGTTTATAATTAATCAGATGACCATCCTCGGTAAAAGATAAAGTAAGCATTTGTTCATGACCGAGTATTTTCGGCGAAAGCGGAACTATTACGAGTCTGCTTTGTTGACTCCAGATATAATGCCAGCTCAGGGCTTCACTGAAGTTTTCAGGATAATTGGGTGGCCCAAAACGGTTCAGGACTTCCCGTTTAGTTGTTTTTCCAGCAATTAACCAACTGCTAAGAGGTTTTTTTTCAGAAAATGTCTCCGGAAGATTATGTGAGCGCACGCCTCCAGACATACAGCCCTGCACGAAAGATAAAGCCAGCATTAAAGTATAAATGATTACTTTAATTGAATTCAGTTGCAAAGTAATCCTCCTTTTTAAACGGTGTAGCTTTAAGGATTTTCACTCCTGTAGCTGGATCGGTTACAATTTCACTAAAGTGGAAAACACATTTAGTAAACTGTTCATGGGCATCAAAATTCACGTCGTAATCTTTTCCAGCCTCAAGATTAACTAACGCTGACATTGAGCAACTTCCCTGATCGGTATTGTCTGTGAGAATATGGAAAATAGTCTGACCTGGTTTTGCATACACTTCAAAATAATAATTCTTATAATCATCCTGGCGATAACTTATCTTAGGCATACCAATATCTCGGGTGTCATTATAATAACCAAATGAAGTATGCGGCACTAACTGTTGATATTCCCTGTTCTCTTTGGTCGATATCGATGTGCCGGTTACATTCCCAACAAAACGGATTCGAGCCAGATTGCTTTTTTCACCGACGGGGTCTTTATAAAGCGGCGCGGAATAATTAAAGGCTGAGCAGCCACTTAATAAAGAGATACTCAGGATAGTAAAAGATAAATATTTTTTCATTATATTAGAAACCCGGGATTAATTTAACTGGAACTATCGGCAAAAACAGCCAATGTTTTAATTGTTTCTGCCTATTGCTTTTTATGTTATCTGAGCCTCAGGCTTTCAATCTTTTGCCAAAGAGAACCGATCCGGAAGCAAAGAGACATCTTGCGCTGTGGGCTGTTCGAGGTGACCTGTTTCCCGCACTTCAACTTAACATGAAGTTAGCAGCGTCCGCTTCTGACCCAAAGCAGAATGGCACGCAGGTAAATGCCTGCTATAAGGAACCCCCCCTGACCTACAGGATGGTTGCCAGCCAGGGGGGGTTCTGAAGTTTAAAATGCACTTTTGCATAAGATGACGACAGATAATGTTGATTTACTATATCCATCTGAAGGGCGGGGACACCATCAACCAAATGTACATGCTTACCGGTTTTGCTTCCTTCGTTATGCATATTCTGCCCGGGTATGGCCTGTTAATGTGAACCCGTCTCAAGCTTCCCATATCCCGACAGCATTGCGATTGCTTCATCCATCCGCTGACGGTCGAGTTTATAGAACACCCAGTTCTTGATACGTTTCGATGTCACTATACCGGCCTTAGCCAGAATCTGAAGATGGCCTGTCACGGTCGGCTGACTGAGACCAATCTTTTCGGTGATAAACCCGACACACACCCCATCCTCAACCAGATCGCCATCCTGCTGTTCCGGAAAATGTGACCTGGGATCGGAAAGCCACCCCACCATCACGAGCCGGTGCTCATTGCCGAGGGCGCGGAAAAGGTCAGCCATTGATGTCTCAGGATTGTCCATATAGCCAATCTCCTATATAGTTATTTTCCTATATGAATTCTGAAGACATATTATGACAAACCACACTCAAAGACCAATGGACAGTGTCACGCTCAAGGCGATTTATTCTGCCTCCGCGCGCATCAAAACAACGGTTTGCAGAACCCCGCTGGAACCTTCGCAAGCACTGTCTGTTCTTACCGGAGCAGAGGTCAGGCTCAAGATGGAGAATCTTCAGCATACGGGCAGCTTCAAACTGAGGGGGGCTGCAAACGTCGTGGCCAGTCTCGACGCAGACCAGCGCATTGCCGGTGTCATTGCCCCGACGGCGGGAAATCATGGACTGGGGCTTGCCTGCGCGGGTCACGCAGCAGGCGTACCGGTGTCCATATTTCTACCCTGTTCAGCAGACCCTATTAAGGTCTCCACAATGAAAAGCTATGGTGCTCAGGTTACGTTTTTTGAAAATATTGAAGAGGCAAGACAGGCCGCGATTGTGGCCGCAGAGGAGTCTGGTGCAACATTTGTCTCTGCTTACGATAATGAGCAGATGATAGCCGGAGCCGGCACCGTCGGTCTGGAAATAATGGAAGACTGGGCAGACGCTGAGGTCATTCTCGTGAATATTGGCGGCGGCGGGCTGGCGTCAGGTATTGCGACGGCCGTCAAAGCTATCAACCCTGCAGCCGAAGTGTGGGCCATACAAAGTGAAGCCAGCCCGACCTTTGCACACTGGAAAGAGACTGGCGAAACGATCCCGGTTGAATTATCCCCGTCAATCGCCGAAGGCATCAGTGGCTATATTGAGCCTGAAGCCATGACCTGGCCCCTGGTACGCGACCGCGTTGATCGTGTTCTCCTTGTTTCAGAAGCCGGAATCAAAGCAGCGATGCTGTTGATGCTTAATCAGCACAGCCATGTCATTGAACCTTCGGGAGCACCTGCAATTGCGGCAGTCCTTCTTTATGCAAAAGAACTGAGCGGACGTAAGGTCGTCTGCGTAGTGAGCGGCAGAAATATATCGGGTTACCGTTATCTGAAATTAGTGAATGAGGCCACACTCTGACGACACGCAGCGAAGATTCAAGCAGGAAACCTGCTTAAACCATTGTCCCGGTTTCCATCTACAGTCCTTCAGCCTTCTGACCGATTACGCAGACCAGAAAATTATTCATCATTGCAATTGCCCGGCCGGTGGCAATCAGGTCGGCGGCAAGCAGGACGTCTTCCCGAAGGAGCATGGCCATGACGCCGGGCACCGCCATCAGCGCCTGCACGGGTTCAAAGGCCCTGTTCAGATGAACCAGATTGTTGGCAAAAGTGGAGGTCGTCAGGTAACTACCCCGAATCAGCTGGTTTACCATGAAATCCACGCCCTCCTTCAGGGCGTGAAGTGTCTTATACATTTCCACTGAATTCTGCTCGCTGTCTGCGTCGTGACTCATACTTTAAATGTTCCCACCATGGTTCGCAGGGCATGGGCCTGCTCTGAAAGCGACTGCGAAGCGGAAGACGACTCTTCAACCAGCGCTGCGTTGTTCTGCGTCACGCCGTCCATCTGGCTCACGGCAATGCTCACCTGCGAAATGCCCTGCATCTGCTCAGAGGAGGCCAGGGAAATCTCGTCCATCGATTCGGCCAGTTCACCGACCATACCCACAATTTTCAGGATGCTCTGTCCGGTTGATGATGCCACCGTGACGCCGCTTTCTACCTGTGTAACGGCCTGCTCAATCAATGTCTTGATGTCCTTCGCGGCCGTAGCGCTGCGCTGCGCCAGCGTTCTGACCTCACCGGCGACCACGGCAAAGCCGCGCCCCTCCTCACCCGCACGAGCAGCTTCAACTGCTGCATTCAGCGCCAGGATGTTTGTCTGGAACGCGATGCTCTCGATAACTGAGGTGATGTCACGCACCTTCGTGGCACTCACGGAGATATCATGCATGGTGTCTGACATATGTTTTACGTCAGACTCACCGCTGCGGGCCAGTTGCGCCGTTTCGCGTGCCGACTCAGCCGTCTGCCGGGCGCCGGCGGCGTTACTTTTTACGGTGGCTGAAAGCTGCTCCATACTGGCAGCAGTTTCCTGCAGGGCGGCAGCCTGCTGCTCGGTGCGTGAAGACAGCTCGGTGTTACCCTGTGAGATTTCGTCGGCGGCCAGCGCAACGGAGGCAGAGGTATCCTTGATTTGTGACACCAGACCGCGCAGGTTTGCCTGCATGCCGTCAAGGGAGGCCAGCAGGCTGGTTGAGTCGTTTTGGCGAAGTATCACTGGAGTTGTCAGGTCACCTGCCGCAATGGCCGATGCCAGCGCCTGAGCCTGCGCGGGTTCACCACCCAGCTGGCGCATCAGCACCCTGATAACGACAGCACAGGCAACAACGCTGACAATAATGGATGCGCCAGCCAGTAACATCAGGATGAGAGATGACTGCGATACTGAAGCACTGTTCTTCGCCACCTCAGAAGTACTGGTTTTCTGTTGTATTCCGGTCACGACCAGCAGATCACTCAGCATTGTGTCCTGAATGGGCTGTACTTCTTTTGTGAGACACTCAAAAAATTCTTTATCACGGTTGGCCAGACCGAGCTGGCTGGCCCTGGCGAAGGTAGCAAAAAAGGATGTTTCCGTGTCAGTCAGCCTTTTAAATGCTGTGCGACCGGCCGGAAGTGAGTCCTTCTCCAGCAGGTTACCCAGGGCCTGACGGTTGGCAGTAAACTGCGCCTGGGTTTCCTTCATGCGCTCTGATACCGGTTTCATTGCGCCAGGATCGGTCAGCAGTCCCAGTGTTCTCACATCGATGGCCATCTGTCTTATTTCACCGAGCATATCTTCTGCAATCTGATACTTTTTCATTTTGACGTTTACGATAACGTCCATACCTGTACGGGCCCGGTTCAGTGCATGCAATGCAGTCCCGGTGCAGATAACAAACAGGAGGATAAGCAGGCCAAAGCCTGCGATCAGTTGGGTAGATATTTTCATATTTTCTCGTTATGCAGTAATGCTGCTGTGTGTATTCGGGTAAAGGCATTGCGATGTTCAGTCAGGCCTGCTGCTGCGCCTCCCCGACAGGCAAATGATTCTGTTGGGTGTCTGACTGCGTTTCCCGCATGCTAAAAGCCCTTTCGCTAACCGGATGATCTGTTAATCAAACCTTGGCCAGTCGCGTCGAACCTTTATCATTTTTCCCGGTTTTATATCAGTGTGAGGAATATCGGCGGCAACAGCTGAAAACTCCAGACTCAGCCAAAAATAAATTGTGCGCAATTTAATTGCTGTCGATGTATTTTGTTTGTCGCATGCGAAGTGCAGGTTTGTGCGGCCAAAACCCTGTATCAGTTTTTCTCTTTTCGGGGGCCATTGACGAGGTTAACCATTTCCCATCCCATGAGCTGGATCAGCCGCACCTGAAACTGCCCGGACTGACCTTTGCGCAGCATCTGACGCTTCTGACTCCGTTGAAACAAGGCGGTATCATGGTGTCCGATTTGGGCCAGCGCCAGGATACAATCAGCCACCTGCTGAAGCAGGTTGAGCTGGGAGGATTCATCAATCGCGTAGGTAGCATTGGTCAGGATGAACACAGGGTAATCATCCTTCTCATCAAAGCGGATCGGACCGGTGAAAGCTGAAATGCAGGCATACCTGAAGAGATGATTTTCGCAGTGGGCATACCCAGCAAAACTCTGGACGAGCTGTTTGATGAGTTAAGAAATATTCAGCAGAAAATCATTCAGGGTGAGACTGGATGGTGAGATAAGGAGTTCTGCAGCTAACTTTTCAGCATTTTGTCAGACTTGTTAGCCTGGCGGCACAACGTCCGCTTTGAGCGAGAAGCGGACGTAAGTTGCCCTCACGTTTTCGATTATGCCATCTTAGTCATCTCGTATCGTTCAAAAAATTCGGCAACACGTTTATTAATCAAGCTAAGAATCAAACAATTTAGGAATCATTATGCCTGGAATAACGCTCACATTGTCTGGTTGCAAGGATCAAAAATTAACCAAAAAGTGTGTACTTTTAGCTACTCAAATCACATGCGAGATATTGAAGAAAAACAGCTTCGAAACCATGGTCATAGTAAGACATGTGGACAATGATGACTGGTTTATTGATGGCAAGAGTCTGGCTGAATGGGGGAAAAATTCGTTTAGACTTGAAGTTACTGTCGTGGATGAAACTTGTAGCAAAGATCAGAAATCAGCGTATCAAAAATCAATTTACAACGCTATGGAACAAGCTATTGGTAACCTACATCCTCAGTCAAATGTGCATGTTATTGATTGTAAAGCTGCTTCATATGGATACACAGGGATAACGCAAGAATACAGATATCAGCATAAAGATGAGTTTTACTAACCAAAATTTCTTTTCTATCACCGTTAATGTGGCACATTTTGATTGTGGACTTAAGAAGCAATGTCCGCTTCTGGCATAAAGCGGACCCTGTGTTCATATTCTCATTATAATTGAGCGGGCTGAATGCTAAGTTCATAAACTACGCAAGGCACATCATAATGCTGTTCTATTGCTTTGTAAGTCATGCCTAATCGCTGCATCACTCGTTGAGAAGCCGCATTTTCAGGGTCGGCAACCGCCACTAAATAGGTCGCGCCTATCTGCTCTGCTGCGAAATCAATAATCGCTTTAGCCGCTTCTGTTGCATAGCCTTTGCCATTGTGTTCCGGGACGAGTCGCCAGCCAATCTCTAAGGGGGCACCTTCAACGTTTGCCAGGTACTGGAGGCATGCTGCCCCAACCACGGCACCGGACGCCTTCTCTTTAATAGCCCACCACGAAAATCCATATTTCTGCCATCTTGCCTGAATACGCCTGATACTTTCCCAGGTCTCTTCTGGTGTTTTAACAATGCCGTTGCTGATATACCGCATCACGCCGGAATCGGTTTCCATTACCCTTAAGCCTTCATAGTGTGAGTCATGAAAGGGCTCAAGCCTTAAACGCGCAGTTTCTAAGTTCATCCGACACTCCTTTTTACCTAAAGGCATTACTTTCGCTTACTTCTTCACATAAATCACCCTGGCACGATGTAAACAGTGTCCGCTTCTGGCACAAAGCGGACGTTAAAATGATGGCGACCGTGGAGTTTGCCACATTAGACATAACATCCCGGCGGCGAACCGCTATCGCTTTTGCCTGCGACAGCGGGATTGCTTCTATAACTTACTAACCATATCCATACAACGCAGATCCGTCTGGGTAAGCGCTGATGGATAGAGGCTTTCTTTGACGAGAGTAAATCCATGTTTTTCATAGAAAGATTGTGCATTAGGCGTTGAGGATAAAGTTAATTTCTCAAACCCCTGTCTACGCGCTTCCTCTTTGATAGCATCAATAATCAGTCCGCCAAAACCTTTGCCGAGGTGCTCTGGCAAAGTGAAAATAGCCTCAACGCTTCCTGCAGAAAGATCCAAGAAACCTGTCGCCACCGGTCTGTTATCAGGACCATCAACGACGAAAAAAGGATTTGCTGCGATAACTCTCCTGTAACCTTCGGGCATTGCTGCTGGCGTCCACGCGTCAATAACCGCAGCATCGTAACTGCACTTGCATCCATGGCGAATAGCCTGGTTCCTGATGTGCCAACACTCTTCCGCCTCAACTGGTGTTGCGAGTCTGACCTTCATAGCTTCTCCTTGTTTGTCCTGTAACTGCTAGCCACTAAGATTTACCATAACATCTCTTGGCCGCACCCCCACAGAGGCCCTCAGCGCGTTTCTTGCGCGGGCGGGCCGTTTCCGGCATATTCCCCTGTCCCAACCCTGAGAAACACGCCTGATGACTTCGGGGCGTCTGCATTAATATGCAGTGAAATCTATTATTCAAGGATTAGAGCATGCAGACGTTAGAAACGTCTGCTTCTGGCACAAAGCGGACTTTCGTAGTTTTTGCACAATAGCGGACGTTCAGGTAACGGGCGCATCAGGGTAAGTAACGCATTGCTGCACTGACCGGTATAATATCTGTTCAGATAAACGGCAGAGAGGATGTCATCAGGTGCTGGCTTATATCACGATTGGGACAAACGACTTTAAGCGCTCCGTGGAGTTTTATGACGCTGTATTGACCGTTCTGGGATATTCACGACTGCCAGCCTGGACAGAGAGCTGGGTCATGTGGGGAGATGAAAATAATCCGGACGAGGGGTTCAGCTTCTGTATTTGCCCTACCTTTGACGGTCATCCCGCGACAGCAGGAAACGGGACCCTGTTCGCACTCAAAGCCGATAGTGCGGAACTCGTCAGACGCTTCCATGCAGCTGGCCTCCTTGCGGGAGGAGTGAATGAAGGCGCCCCAGGCACACGAACCGCTTACGGTCCTGACTTTTATGTAGCCTATGTGCGGGATCCTGACGGACATAAGCTGGCATGCGTTTGTCAGCATTATTCTCCCGAAGCAGATTAGGGAGTAAATGTCACCTGACTGGTGAAATCTCAGGATTTTCAGCGGCTACAAACTTAACCCTGAATTCTGCGTTTCCAGCTTACAACCCTCAATGCGATGAAACAAAGACCGGGGATTCCTGCACGGGCGGAACAGAGAAATGACGCTGCATGCGTTTGATCTCCTCCGCCGGGGGCAAACCAAACAGACGTTTAAACTCACGATTAAACTGCGATGCGCTCTCATAGCCCACAGCGTAGCCTGCTGCTGCAGCGGTCATCTGCTGGCGAACCATCAGCATGCGCGCCTGATGCAGGCGCACCGATTTCACATATTGCATCGGCGGCATCCTGATGATGGATTTGAAATGAAGATGAAAGGTCGGGACGCTCATGCCCGCTTCGCCAGCCAGTTGCGTCAGCGTTAATGGCTGCGCATAGGTGGCGTGGATGTGCTTTACCACTTTCCCTATTTTACTGAACTGTCCCTGCAGGCCCAGCGCGGCACGCATGGCGTTGCCCTGTTCACCCGTCAGCACACGAAAATAAAGTTCGCGCAGCCGCGCATGTCCGAGTATCGCAGTTTCAAGCGGACTGTTCAGGGCTTCAAGCAAACCCAGCACCGCTCCCTTTACTGTGTCGTCCATCTGACTCGACATCATACTCTGCGGCGCGGCGGGAGAATGTGAAACATCATGCTGATCGATCTGCAGGATAAGTTCAGCGGCAAGCTGAAAATCCAGATGCATATAAATAGCCAGCAGAGGATGCTCCGCGGACGCGTCGGTTTCCATAGTAAACGGCACAGGAACCGAGACCGCCAGGTAGTGCTGTTCATCATATAAGTAGGTCTGCTGGCCGAAGTAACCCCGTTTGCTGCCCTGACAGACAATCACGATGCCCGGATCATAAAGCACCGGTGTTCTGGCAAGAGGACGATCGGCGCGCAGAATCCGCACACCGGGTAACGCCGTCAGGTTGTATCCCTCATGCGGCGCCAGGGCTTTGATCAGGGCAATCATTCCGGTCATTACGGCACCTCATAAGATCAGGCAAGAAAACGAGAAGATACGGCCTAAAAACACAACAGCATTGAGAATACCATGCAATCTCTACGGTTCATGGGAGTTCTTTTATGTCATCTGTTAAAACAATCTTAATTACTGGCGTCAGCAGTGGCTTTGGTCTGGCACTGGCGCGTGAAGCCCTCCATGCCGGGCACCGGGTCATCGGTACCGTGCGAAACCGCGAAGCACTGCAGGCTTTTGAAGCGCTCAATGCAGAGCGTGCCGTGGGCCGCCTGCTGGATGTCACGGACTTTGAGCGTATTGAAGAGGTCATCAGGGAGATTGAGTCCACGGTCGGTCAGATTGATGTGCTGGTGAACAATGCCGGTTACGGCCATGAAGGGATTCTGGAAGAGTCCTCTCTGGCAGAGATGCGCCATCAGTTTGACGTGAACGTTTTTGGCGCAGTGGCAATGATCAAAGCGGTCCTGCCGGGTATGCGTGAACGCCGTCGCGGGCATATCATCAATATTACGTCGATGGGGGGATTTATTACCCTGCCCGGCATCAGCTACTACTGCGGCAGTAAGTTTGCGCTTGAGGGCATTTCAGAAACGCTCGGCAAAGAGCTGGCTCCGTTCGGCATACACGTCACTGCCGTGGCACCCGGCTCATTCCGCACTGACTGGGCGGGACGTTCAATGGTACGCAGCGCCCGCACTATTGCGGACTATGACACCCTGTTCGAACCTATTCGTCAGGCCCGGGAGGAAAAAAGCGGGAAACAACCCGGCAATCCCACAAAGGCGGCTCAGGCCATGCTGGCGTTGCTGGAAAACCCGAATCCACCCGCGCATCTGTTGTTAGGCAGTGATGCCCTGGGCCTGGTTCGTCAAAAACTGGCAGCCATGAGTCAGGAGATCGATCAGTGGGAAAATCTTACCCGTTCAACCGATGACTGAACCGTTTGCGTCCGAACAAACAGCCTGACCGGGGATGGCCGTTGACACCAACGGCCATTTTCTCTGGCGTTCCGGACAGGAGAATGGAGCAGATTTGGATTCAGAGGTCGGGCACCATCCAGTTGAACATTAACGGGTTATCAGCTGGCTGCCGCATCCTTCGGGATGTCGCAGCCAGCTGAGCGTGTTGTATTACCGGTGGGAGAAGCGGGCCGGGTTCGCTGAGCGAACGGAGGCGCGACGGATGAGCCGGATACTCAGCGCTGCCCCGATAGCCAGGCAAGCGGCCATCGTCAGAAGCGCGATGATAAAGGCATGAGTGATCGCTTCACTGCTGTGACCGTTATCCAGCATGCTGTAGAAAATACCGCCAATAAGGGCGACGCTTAGCGCAGTGCTGATTTGTAAGGCGGCGCTGGTTACGCCAGCGATCATCCCTGAAAATTGTGGCGCAACCTGGCCGGTTACCATCCGCACCAGGGTTGGCATCGCCAGTCCCTGACCCAGCCCGGTCACAAAAAGAAGCGGGGCGAGCGGCAGCATAGCGGGCTGACTGCCCGTCAGCGTGGTGGCAATCAACCATCCCAGGCCTGCCAGGCCTGCGGTTTCGCATCCCATCCCGATTGCGCTCAGGTAATTACCGGTAAATCGCCTCAGCCAGGGTGTCAGTAACGGACCGATCAGAAAACCAACGCCAAAGGGCAGGAAAACCGTGCCTGCACTCAGCGCGTTTAAATGTAAGGCACCCTGCAGATAGACAGAAAACAGCATAAAGAACGCGCCGATAGAATAAAACAGTAAAACAATGACCAGTCCCTGGCCCAGCCCCGGTGCACGTAAAACGTCCGGATTAAGTAGTGGTGATCCCCCCTTGTGACTGAGCCGCTGCTCATAGCGCCATAACAGCGTGGCCAGCAGCGGGAAAATCAGAAACCACATCCACGTCCACCAGGGCCATCCCGCTTCACGGCCTTCGATCAGCGGTACAATCAGCGTGCTCAGCGTTAATGTGGCCAGCAGTGTGCCGACAGGGTCAAGCCGCTGCGCCGCCCGCGCCCGTGTCTCTTTCAGCAGCGGCAGGCCAAAAAGAATGACCAGCAGCGCCACCGGCAGGTTAACGAGAAAAATAGCCCGCCAGCCCAGATGAAACAGATCGGCAGAAATCAGAATACCGCCCAGCACCTGTCCGATCACCGAGGCCAGACCAAACACGGCACCATAGATACTGAGCGCTAACGGTCTCTCCGCTTCAGGAAAAATGGCCTGTACGGAAGCCAGTGCCTGGGGAGCCATAATGGCGGCCGTCGCGCCCTGTAAGATGCGTCCGGCAATCAGTGCCCAGGGTGACCAGGCAAAACCGCACAGCAAGGATGCTGCAGCAAAACCCATCAGCCCGAGAAAGAACATCTTCCCGCGACCATAAATATCTCCCAGCCGGCCGCCGGTAATTAACGTCACGGCATAAACAGCAGCATAGGATGAAATCACCAGCTGTTCCGCAGAGGAAGAGGTGCTGAGGTCTTGCTGAATAGCAGGCAAGGCCACGTTGACGATAAAGAAATCGAGCGGCGGCAAAAATGCCCCGACCAGTAAAATGACAAACATCGCCCAGCGATGTGGCTCGGCTTGCGGGATGCTAAGTGCCGACATAGGTCACTCCTTATGGAACGTCGCCCCCGATAAAGGGCGAATGGTAATCACAGAATGTGCAGGTAACCTGACAGAACGGGGCCGCCGCCCGGCAGAAACGACACGACGAACCGGTCAGCGCATCCCGCCAGAGGCGAGAATCACCTCACCAGTGATCCAGGCAGCCTCGTCTGAGGCGAGAAAGGAGACAATCGGTGCCACATCCTATACCTGACCAATACGGCCGAGCGGCGTCTGCTCTTCATTCCATCTCTGGAAGTCTGAGTTCATCGCGCCTGCGCGATGGCTTCCTTCGGTCTCGATCAGGCCGGGATTGACCGCATTAACACGAATCCCCCGTGGGCCCAGCTCTTTTGAAAGCACACCGGTAATGGCGTCAATCGCGCCTTTGGCCCCGCTGTAGATGGCGCTCTCAGCAATAAAGACGCGGGTGACGAACGAACTGATGTTGATAATGCTGCTACCTTTACCCAGGTGCGGCACGGCTGCGGCGCTGACCAGTAGCGGCCCCAGAACATTAATATCGAACTGCCTGCGGTAGAGCGTCTCAGTGCTCTCCTCGATGCTGGCGAACTGATAAACCCCGGCATTGTTCACCACAATGTCCAGCCGCCCGAAAAATTCGAGGGTGGTGTTGATAAGCGTCTCAACCTCTGGCTGGCGGGTGACATCCGCCGCAACGGCTATCGCCTTTCCACCGGCGGCTTCAATCTCCGCAACCACCTTCTCAGCACCGTTTCTGTCTGAGACGTAATTAATGACAACGTCTGCACCGTCAGCGGCAAGCTGTCGGGCTATCCCCGCGCCGATACTTTTTGACGCCCCGGTGACGAGGGCAACTTTGCCTTCGAGTCTGTTCATAAACTCAGCTTCCTGTAATGGCCGCCTGAAGCGACGGGATGGGAAAAGCTATGGTGATACCTGCAAAGTTGTTTGAGAACTGACACTTTTGTATATTGGGTGTTCATTTTTGAACGGCGGGTGCTGGGTATGGAGTGGGGAGATGTTCAGGTATTTCTTGCCGTCATCCGAAACGGCTCGTTCGGCAAGGCAGCGTTGAGTCTGGGCGTGAGTCATCCGACGGTCGGACGCCGCATCAAAGCGCTTGAGGATGAGGCGCAGCAGTCGCTGTTCCGGCGCACAAAGGACGGTCTGGTGCTGACAGATGCCGGTGATGGGGTCATGAAGCTGGCAGAAGCGATGGAAAATTCCGCGCTGGCAATGGAGCGTCGGCTGGCGGGTAATCACGACCGGTTAGAAGGGATATTGCGAATATCAGCCGCAGAATGGTTTACCAACACTGTGCTGGCCCCCGTGCTGGGTGAACTGGCGCGCCGTCATCCGGCCATTGTGCCGGAGGTCATTGCCAGTTTCCGGCTACTCGATCTGTCGCGCCGTGATGCCGATATCGCGTTTCGTATCGTCCCTTTCACCGATCCGGATATTGTCCAGCGCCGTCTGATGAGTGTGCCCTACGCACTTTACGGGACGCCAGAAACGGCTCAGGCGCTGCTGACAGCGCCCTCTTCGGTGGGGCTGATTCTGATGAATACCGGACAGTCACACTTTCCTGATGTCTCCTGGCTTCTGGAACGGTTTCCGCAGTCGCGACCGGCCTTTAAAAGCACGAGCCGGGCCGTTCAGGCGCAGATGTGCCAGCGTGGGATGGGCGTTGCCGTACTGCCGCAACCGCTGGGTGATGCCACACCGGGTCTGCAGCGCATTGCAACGCCCGATTTTCCGCCTTCACGGGATATCTGGGTCGGCTACCATCAGGATCTCCGCCATATGGATCGCCTGCGCGCCCTGCTGGATATCGCAGATACGATGCTGTCCTGAGCGCCTGGCAGGACAGACTGACCATAACCAGCCTGCCTGATGAGGTCAGGTGCCGGTGATTAACGTCATCTGATCCTTCCGTTAAAGTGACCGTCACATCGTTATTTTATGGATCAGCAGGCAACCCTGTTTTTACGACCATTCTTAATAGTCAGCGTGATGGCTGAAATCAGAAAATAGAAGACGCCAAAAGCCGCATAGGGTGCAACCGTGGTGACATCCAGAGCCATATCACCACTTGCCTGTTTAAACATAAACAGATCTGCTAATGCAGATTGCGCGCCACTTAAAATCATTGCCCATTGTCCACTGGAGTGTTTCCAGCGACGAATGGAAGCCGAAAGCTGCAGCACACCAGAAAATATGGCCCATACCCCAAAGACTTTTATGGTGGCATTCATACTGACGGTAAGCGCCCATATAATCGCCGCCGCGACAATCAGGCTAACGATGAAGTTGAATCTTTGAGGAGGATTTACAGCCAGTCCGCCTGATTTGCTGGCATCGAGATAATTAGCGAGCGCGTCCCAGGCGGGATAGAGAACAAGCAGAACCGCGCCAATAACGGGATTATGCCTGCCAGTGAATATCGCAAGTGCAATCCAGATAACAGATACAGCTGCACGGATATAATAATAAGACTGCAGCCATTGATTTTGACTGTGGGCTTTTAATGTGTTGGTTTGCATTTCACTCTCCGGATTAATATTCATTTCACAAAACGTTAAGATGGGGTTAGCCGCCTGATTAAAGGCCGCACGCATTCAGTCAGAGAATTAAATCAATGCATGTTCTTTATAATCAGAGGTATTTATTTCTGGAAATCATGGTCTCCGGCAACAGAGCCTGAGCAGACCGGACTACAGTGAAGTTAAAAGAATCGGTTACTATCTCCTGAGTCTTTGAGGTAGCGCTCCCGGTTCTGATGCTGGCCCGATTGCCGGTAACCCATTTTGTTTAACGGACGAAGTCTGCGTATCCGCAGAGGCTGGCCACGGTTATAGGGTACGGGCGCCCGGACGAGTTCAGGTGCGATCCAGATATAAATGCTGGTTAAGGGAGCCAAAACCACAGCGGGTTGCGGGCAGGTAACTGGAAAATCGGAAACAAGAGAATAACAGTAAGGATCAGATCTTAATTCAGGGTGTTTTTTGTGTGCTTTTTCACATAAACCCACGGCAGGTTCATGACCATACTCTGCATGACTGATATCAGACGTTTCAACGTGCGCGTTATCAGTCATATTGCATTGTGCTACGTCTACCCTGACTGTTTTTCCTGAAACAGGAACGGACCGGGCTGGCTGTAATAACATTTTTTTGCTGGCGAGCAACTGAGCGAGCATTGAGTCGATGTCTGCCCGGCGTGGTGACATACTGATAAGCGGCTTTTGAACGGCTGGCTGATTTAAGGCATCAGAGCGTGAAAGCCTGATCTGATTCTGTAACCGGGACTGAAAACCAGAGGCAATGGGATCCGGGGATCGATAATTTATCCTTCCACTATTTAATGCTGTCAGGTCTGATATAGAAGGCAGAGCACGAATAGTCGTCATATATAACCTCTCCGTCTGAATACAAGTGCAGTGAAATAGCTTTAATTAAGGTATTTTCTGAATAGTTAACTTTCTTCGGGCGAATTTACAGCCCTGCCACATAACCATTGCACATTCAATATCATTAAAGGCAGGAAGAATATCGAATCAGGCAACAATTAAACGTCGCCTGATAGCGACTTTATATCTTTAAGGCCTTAGCGGGTTTTTAATAATCTCCCGATGACCGGTTCGACAATTTGCAGGAAGACGTCAGCGTTATTAAAAGCACGCGCAGAAATAATCGCACCATGCACCGTTGCCATTAGTGATTTTGCCTCTGTAGCGGCACTTTCCCGCAGGAAAAATACGCCGCTCTTCTCGCCCCTGTCCAGCACGTCAGTGAGCCAGTCAGTGAGATCGGAAAAATGACCCCTGACTTCCTGAGCCACTTCTTTGGGTAATACCGGCAGTTCAACAGCCAGCATCACGCAAATACAGAAAGGCGAATTGTTCTCTTTTATGCAGGTCGCCCAGAAGTTTACATAGCTGTTAATTTCGCCCAGTGCATCACCGGCGAAGTGCTGGCTGGTGGCCGCCATTCCTGCGCGTGCCTGCTGACGATAATCACTTACGACCGCCTGAACCAGATCCGCTTTACCCGGGAAATGATGGTGAATACTGGATTTGCGAATCTGCACCCGCTCCGCTAAATCGGCATAGCTGAAGCTGTTGTAACCCCCAGAGGTGAGCAACCCACGGGTGTGATGCATAATTTCTTCGGCTTTCTGTGAACGTTCTGTACTCATGCATGCTCCCGGCAGCGACGATAAAATAACGGCAAATCTGTAAACGGCCCTGAACCTACTGACCGTCAGCCGGGTTGTCAAGCGCACCTGGCGCGGGGCGTTCAGGTGAACCCGCCATACTCCTGAAGACACCATCGCGCAGAATCAACGCGTGGAACAACGCTGCGGCCAGATGCAGCATGACGGTCATGAACAGCGCCAGAGCCACCCAGCTGTGAAGCGGCCGCAAAACCACAAAGGCGTCGTTGCTGACCGGAACAATGGGCGGCAGCACCAGATGACCCAGCGTGACGGGATAGCCGGCCGCCGACAGCATCGCCCAGCCGATGAGCGGCTGAGCCAGCATCATGGCATACAGTGCCCAGTGTGAGAGAAGTGCTGACAACTTCTGCCAGGCAGGCAGCGTGGCCGGCAGTGCTGGCGTAGCGGTGGTGAAGCGCAGCCAGAGCCGCACAATGACCAGCACTAAAATCATCAGACCCAGCGGCTTATGAATGGCCACCAGCAAGCCGTGCAATGACGAAACCGTGGCTACCATCGCGACGCCAATGAACAGCATGGCCATAATCGCCGCCGCCATCAGCCAGTGAATGACGCGCAGTGCCGGGTGAAAAGTGGTGATCTTTTTCATCAGTGAGCCCCTGCCTGTTCATGGGTGCGTGCATTATAAGATTTGGCGTAAGCGGATGAACGGGCATTCAGAAGCGGATCGTCCGATGCGGTAATGCCATCCGGTAATATCAGCGGGTCATAATTAATGTCGTTACAGGCACCCTGCTGCTGTGGCGTCATTTTAGTAATGGTCAGCGTTCCGGCATTGATCTTCTGACGATCGGCAGGCCAGTCAATCGTTGCGTCATTACTTTTGTCACGCGCGCCAGCGACGGTAATAATCAGGTCCCATTTCTGCGGCCCCTGCGCCAGCCGCTGCTGCAGATCGCGTTGCAGGAAATCAGTGTCCTCTTTCTCTTTTTCATCCATCGGCTGATAGTCAGCATGCGGCACCATACTCCAGCGCACCAGGTGTGGGTGACCTTCGGAGTCAATGAAATTAAAGGCGTTAAGGCTGTTAAATCGATCGCGGGTCCAGCTGGAAGCGGGCACATACTGCTTTGCCCAGGCGAAGAAGGGTTTGATCTCCGGATGCTGCCGTACAAAAGCCTGCATCCTGGCGGGGTCAGGTTTACCGGTTTTTGCATCCGGCAGCGTGGCGGTCTGGAGCGCGTAAAAGCCCTGAACACTTTGCACAGGGAAAAACGGCATCGCATTCATGCCGGTGCGCCACTGCTCACCATTTTTCTGATAAAACGCCAGCGCCATACTGCGAACCGGTACCGCATAATCAGGTGCATTTGGATTGCCGCCTGCGATAGCGAAACGGCCCACCGCCGGCGTAACGCCAGGGGCGAACAGCGCCGCGCGTGACAGGCTACTGGCAGTACCGTTGGCAGAAAAATCGCCCAGGATACAGACGCCTTTAGCATGATTACGGCGATAACCCGGATGGTGACCGCCAGATTTTTCTAACGCCGTCACCAGTTTGTCCGACGTCAGCCGACTGGTCTCCAGCCACCCACCTGCCCACAGGATCAGGACGGTCAGCAGCAATGGGACCCCTGCAATAAGCGCCAGTCGCAGGATTGTCTGACGTGCAGTAAGAGAAGGTTTATTCATCAATACACTCACCCTTGCAGAAGCTGAAGTCAACGTGCATCCCGTCACCCTTTGCGTGTGATAACCGGATGACATTCGGGATAGATTTAGCGCTCTCAATGAATCTACTAGTAGGTAGGCCGATGTGTCAAAGAATGATTCTGCTTTTTTTAACCTGCTGTGCGCTTTAACAGATGTCCGCCTCTCATCTGAAGCGGATACTCCCGTTACTCTGTGGCCGCTAACACCACACTACTCCATTTATTCCTCCTGTCTGTCTGCTCCGTATGCCACAGATTTCATCGCCCGCAGTGCGTCCAGTCGCGTGTTCAGCGCCGTTTCGATATGGTCATAGGCCGTGCTGCCCAGCGGCAATCGCAGGGGCATACTGTCAGCATCAGCCGCCGCGATCATCGCCGACACGCATTTTTGCGCATCACCTTTAATCTCAAAGTCCCCACTCATCAGTGCGGCCCGCATTTTTCCTGCAGCGGTTTCGCGGTAAACGGGTAAGGCATCCGCAATATCCAGGCCCGCACCAAACTGGGTCGCCGTTGGCCCTGGCTCCACCAGCAAAAAGTCGATGCCAAAATCCGCAACTTCCTGTCTGACCGCTTCGACAAACCCTTCGATTCCCCATTTCGTGGCGTGATACAGACTGAAATCGGGATAGGCAATCTGGCCACCTTCTGAAGAGACCTGCACAATGCGACCGCCGCCCTGCTCCCGCAAAAACGGGATGACTGCGCGAATCAGCTGAATTGATCCGGTGAGATTAGTGGCAATCTGGCGTTCAATTTGTGCATCGCTCAACTCTTCCGCTGCGCCAAACAGGCCATATGCTGCGTTACTCACCACAACATCAATCCGCCCCGCGCGGGCAAATGCCGAGTCGATGGCAGGTTTGATCCTCGCCGTCTCGCTGATATCCAGCACGATAAGCTGCAGATTGTCGCCATATTGCGCGCGCATATCATCCAGTGCGTGTTTACGCCGGACACTGGCGACGACCCGATCGCCACGCGCCAGCAGACTTTCACACATCAGGCGACCCAGGCCACTGGATGCACCGGTAATAAGCCAGGTTTTCATCATTTTTCTCTCTGTTTAGTGAACCGGCGTTCATCATAAAACAGATGATTGATGGCATAATCTCCCCAAACCGGCATGAGATGGTGGGAAATTTTAAACAATGAAACGCCCGTCCTGGAATGAACTTCTGGCGGTGAAAATGGTTGCGGACCAGCGCAGTTTTCGCCGCGCGGCGGATGTGCTCGGCCTTAAACGTTCAACGCTCAGCCACACGATTAAAGGTCTTGAGACGGCGCTTGGCGTGCGGCTTTTCCATCGGACAACACGCAGCGTGGCGCTGACGGAAACGGGGTAAATGCTGATTGCCCGCATGACGCCGCTGCTGACTCATATGGACGAGTTGCTGAATGATGTCACCGCGAGTAATCACCAACCCTATGGAACGCTGCGTATCAGCGCCAGTGATGCCGCTATCAGCCTTCTGCTGGAAAAAATTCTGCCGACATTTATCCGGCACTATCCCGGCATTGAAATTGATTTAGTCGCGCAGGGTCAGCTGGTGGATATTGTTGAACAGGGATTTGATGCAGGCATAAGGCTGTCTGAAGATGTGCCCAAAGATATGGTGGCCATCGCTCTGAGCGGGCCGTTGCGCTTTGTGACGGTGGCATCGCCTGATTACGTGGCTTCACACCCCGCCATACGGCATCCACAGGATCTCATGCAGCACATCTGCATACGCCATCGTCTGCCGGGCGGTAAACGGTATCACTGGGAATATGAGCAAAATGAGCAGCAGTTTGCGCTGGATGTGCCCGGCAGCCTGACGCTCGATAGTGGTGCGTTGATGGCAGAAGCAGCCATGTCCGGTTCAGGCGTGGCCTATGTGCCGGAGTGCTATGCGCAGTCCGGTCTGGCGGCCCGGCGGCTGGTGACGTTGCTGGAGGAGTGGACAATCGCTTCGCAGGGTATTGCGCTCTATTTTTCGCAACACCGTCATATGCCCGTCGCGTTACGGTTGTTTGTTGACACGATCAAGGCGACTACGCGCGACTGAGCAAATCCAGTTACCCGATAAACAGCAGCAGGAGATGATCGGGATCACCGCGCGCGCTGAACCTCTCGCTTTATGCCCGACTGTCTTCCGCTGAAATATAAGGAGGATGAGGCAGGACGGCGCTTACGGCAAAAATCAGCCGATCCTGCCTGGCTGATTTTGTTCACATCATTTCGGCCTGAAACAGGAGCAGAACTCTCCATTTATCAGGCAGGTCGGGCGGTGTTTACTGAAGATGTTTCTTCAGCTCTTCAGACGCCTGGCCGATGGCCGTGCGCACCGCAGGCTCGTGACTCAGGGCATTCAGCAGACCAAAGTCGTGAATCATGCCGTTATAGCGGGTGACGGTGACCGGCACACCGGCGGTGTCCAGTTTACGGCCAAATGCTTCACCCTCATCGCGCAGGACATCAAGCTCGGCAGTCTGAATCAGCGTTGGCGGTAACCCGGCCAGCTCGGCTTGGGTTGCACGCAGCGGAGACGCCAGAATGTTATTACGATCATTTTCTGAGGTCGTGTAGTTATCCCAGAACCACTTCATCATGTTTCGGGTCAGGAAATGACCACTGGCGAATTGCTGATAAGAAGCATCATCAAAGCGGGCATCGGTGACCGGCCACAGCATGACGTCGTAGCGAATCGCCGGAGTTTTGTGTTGTCTGGCCTGCAGCGCGACAGCGGCAACCATATTCCCGCCCACGCTGTTCCCCACCAGTGCCAGGCGTTTACCATCCACGCCAATATCAGCGCCGTGTTCGGCCACCCATTTTGTTGCCTCATAAGCCTGATGAATGGCGACCGGATAACGGGCTTCCGGTGAAGGTGCGTAGTTTACAAATACCGCCGCTGCGCCGGATTCATTAACCAGATCGCGCACCAGACGTTCATGAGTAGGAAAGTCACCGAGCACCCAGCCACCGCCATGGAAAAACATAAATACCGGCAATACGCCTGAGGCATTGGCAGGTTTGACTATCGTCAACGTGAGCGGTTTACCCAGAGCCGTAATGACTTTTTCAGAGACCTGGGCAGGCGGCAATACGGCCCCCTTCTGCGCGCCGGTCAGCACCGCGCGGGCTTCTGCCGGGGATAAGGTTTCCATCGGCTTTCCGCCGCTACCGTTCAGCGCGTTAAGAAACGACGCCACGCCAGCGGTGGGCGCTGGTGCGTTTTCGGCAGGGCTGGCCCATGCTGACGTCATCTGGCTGGCTAACAGTAAAGCACCCGCGGTGAGTTTCACATTCATGATCGATTTCCTTGTGTTTGCTATTAGGTAGCGCGCTATTTAGTTTGGCTAAGATGCCTGTTTAAAGTCGAGTTGTAAACTATTAAATAGCGAACTATTTAATATATCGTCATGGATTCTTTTGGAGCCCGCTCACGGACTGCCTCTACGCAGGGCTTAACCGGCCAATGATTTAAAGGATCTTCGAATCTGTAGTGAGGCATTTGCGCGTGTATCAGGGCCGTCTGCGTGGTGAAAATGCGGGCAGGCAGGTTTTTCCTCTTGCAAAACTTCCCGCTGGCGTTAACCTATATACAAAACGCATACGTTTCATATAAGGCTCACATGGGTATCGTAAAAATTTCCGACCTGATGCATGAGAATCTGCGCATCGCCAGTCAGGCGATGAGCCGCTCCATCAACGCACAGGCAGAACACTGGCTGAAACTTGGCATGCTGGCTGAACTCTATCCACAGCAAACCCAACACCAACTGGCGCAGATGCTGATCCGGCTCGAACTGGAAGGCAGCGCTGATATTCGCACTATGCTCCCTAAAGAGAGCCTCACTACACAAGGAGACGTGTCATGAACACCGTTAAAATTCATACCGCAGCGGAGATTGAAAAGGCGCGGGCAGCCGGACAGGCTGCGGCTCAGGTGCTGGCGATGATCACACCGCACGTCCGTCCCGGCATTACAACTGAAGAGCTGGATGATATCTGCCATGACTTCATTGTGAATGAGCTCAAGGTGACGCCCGCCAACATCGGCTATCACGGCTATACCCGCACCACCTGCACCTCGGTCAATCACGTGGTGTGCCACGGGATTCCGGCCAGCAAAAAACTCAAGGATGGCGATATCGTTAATATCGATGTCGCGATCATCAAAGATGGCTGGTACGGCGATACCAGCCGGATGTATTTTGTCGGCACGCCGTCGGTACGCGCCAAACGTCTGGTTGAGATTACCTACCAGTCGATGGTTGCAGGGATCAAAACCGTCCGTCCTGGCGCGACACTGGGCGACGTGGGCGCGGCTATTCAGCGCGTAGCGGAAGGCGCGGGTTTCTCGGTGGTTCGTGAATATTGCGGTCACGGCGTCGGTGAGATTTACCACACCGATCCTCAGGTACTGCACTACGGTACGCCGGGCGAAGGGATGCCGCTGAAGGCGGGGATGATTTTCACCATCGAACCGATGATTAATGCCGGTAAAGCGGGAACCAGCGTCCTGTCAGATGGCTGGACGGTCGTCACCAAAGATCGCTCGCTCTCGGCGCAATGGGAACATACCGTCGCCGTCACCGAAAATGGTTTTGATCTGCTGACGCCGTGGCCTGATGGCACTGGCGACTACCCGGCGATTTAACCCCTTAGCCTGAGATACGGTCTCAGGCTACATTCTCTGCCTGCTCCTGACTTCACTCAGCGTTTCCAGCGTACCGGCATGCCACACCTGAACGTCGTTACGTCCGGCGCGTTTGACCTGATAAAGCGCCTCATCGGCGCATCTCAGCCACTCATGAATCGATGCTGCATCACTTGCCGGTGCAATCCCGATACTGACCGAGCACTGGAAAGTGGATGACGCTGGCAGCCGCAGCAGGGCAATCCCCTGTTTGATCTGCTCTGCCAGCAGCAGAATGCTGGTTTCATCCGCATCCCGCACAATCACACACAACTCGTCACCGCCAAAACGCGCGGGGATATCTTTCAGGCCGACGCTGTCACGCAGCAGTGCGGAGATCTCTGCCAGCAAAAAGTCGCCCGCTTCATGCCCGAACGTGTCGTTAACCTGTTTGAAGTGATCGACATCCAGCAGCATCAGCCAGGCTTTACCCTCGCCTCGCTGCGTCCGCAAAAACTCACTTTCAAGCCGCCGCTCAAAGAGACGACGATTGGGGATTTTCAGACCGGGATCCATCAGCGCAATGCGTTCCAGCTCGCGATTTTTATTGCGCAGACTCAGGGTCAGATTGTGGGAAACGATACTTAATGCCAGCAGATAGACGCTGGCAAGCGGCAGGGTGAGCCACACAGTGCGGGTACTGAAAGTCAGCAATACGGGCGCCCTTTCCGCTAACCAGAACAGCATAAAGGCCAGCAAAAAGGCCTGCAGCGCAGACTTCAGCTGAACCCAGCCACCCGCTGAGTAACGGTCGGAGATCAGCACCGCCATAATAATGATCGAGGGAAGTGGACTGAGCGCCATCGAGGCAACCCAGAAGCCGCCAAAAGCGGCATCCAGCGTCAGATTCTTGCGTTCAAAACCGGTGGGGTCACGCGATCGCAATGCCAGTCTGTAGGCTGCATAGGGCCAGGCAAAGGCATTAGTAAATAACAGCGCGCAGAGCGCCGGGCTTTTGCCCATCTCCATCAGAACCGACAGAATCGGCAGAAAACAGAGAAAGGTACCGAGCTGGCGCATCATAAACATGCGGCGCACAAATCGCTTCGATCGGCGCTTCAGTTGAACATCATCGGGAGTGTAATAATTCATAGGCACACTGAAGCAGCCACGGGTTAGGGCAGTTTATCGGCAAATGATGAAACAGGGTGAATTATTTGCAGAATATTCTTATTGCGTAACTAATGTTTTCTTTGGCTATTGAAGCAGAAATGGCTCAGCCAATGATAGCTGAGTGAGAGGGGTTGCGCGCAATGACAGCGCGCATCTGGAGATTATCTGCGGCCTTTGACAATCGATGCCGACCAGTTGAAATCACTCACTTCACTGGCGGTCAGTGAAGAAGGCTTCTTTTTACGCAGCGGTTTTTTCTTCGCCTTCTCTGCCAGCGCTCTTTCCTTCTCCATTTTACTGGTCATAACGATCTGACGCGCTTCACTATTAAATTCTTTCTCTTTCTTACTGTCGGGCGCTTTACCGGTTCGCTGACGGTACTTCTCTGCCAGACCCTTGTAGGTTTGCTCGACGGCCAGTCGTTCATCAGCGTTGAACTGATCAATGGAAATCATCTTTTTATCGTTCATAGCGGCGTGTCCTGTGGCGAGTTATCCGCGCAAGTGTACCGCATTTGCGGTCCGTTAATGCACCGAATGGCATTAATCAGTTGGCCTGATGAATCTGCCCGCCCCGGACGGCCGGTAAATCCTCTGAAACTCACGCTTAAGCCCTGCTAAAAACAGGGTTATCTCTTAATATAAAACTAATGTTCATCAGGTTTACTGGCAGTGACCACGTACTGCCGAGGAGCTGAAGGAATGATAAAAGAGACCGATCGCCTGTCACAGGCATTATTACGGCGGCATGGGATTGGCGTTAAACAGAAACGTATACACTTTCGCGGCAGAGACCTGCTGTTTCAGCTGCACAACGCCCGCTATGATGTTTTCAACGGTGATCGCTGCATCGCGACCGTGGATACCAATAATATCAATGAAGCCATTAAGCAGTTTAAAGCGCTGGACAATCCTGCGGAGAAATAACCATGCCAGACTATTGCGTGTTTAAGAAGGCTCATGAATTCAGGGCCGTGAACGTTGCGCGGCAGTGCCAGCAGGACGCGTTAACGTCCATGAGCTTTGAGAAGGTCTGGGACGTGGTGCACGCCGATAACGCGGATGCTGCCCTGCTGCGCTATCAGCAGCTGCGTCGCGATGAAGAGACTGCCGCACAGTCGTTTGCAACGGATTCAGTGGTAAGCAATCTGTTAAGTCTCCTGTCCCGGTAAGCCAGTGTCGTGCAGCCGGTTCAACGCCAAAGTTACTGTTAATTCATCCCGCGCTGATTAGAATAAAGAAAATTCCCCGAACACAGGTTTCTGATGAAAATCACCATTCACAAAGAAGATGAGTTGTTTATGCACAACTTCTTTGCTGCGCCATGCCACACCATTGAAACAGATTCACCCCAGGCTCAACAGATTCAGCAATCGCTGCAGCTGGCTATTCAGCAAAAAGGATTAGAGGCCGATGGCGACTGGAAACGCAGCCTGACCTTTCTGCTGCTGTTTCTCTTTCTGTATGCGGCGCTGGGTGCCTCACTGACGCTTGATCTCAGCACCGCTGGCACGACCCACAAAAGTATTGCCTATGCGCTGGAAGCGATTCCGGTGCTCATCGCCTTCTCCGGCTTCTTCATCTCCATTCTCTATCTGTTCCTGACCCGCGCCAGCGCGCGGAAACAGCGTAACTGGGAAAAGAGCATTCTGGTGCTGGAGAAGTACTCTATCGGCAACCTGTTTAAAGCGACGCACACCCAGGGCGGCGGCACCAGTAATTACTCTTTACCGAACCTTTCCATCTCGCTCGCGCTGTTTATCTGCGTAACCTGGCTGGTGATTTACAACTATCTGACGTTTACCACCAGCGGCGTGTTTGGCAGTGTGATTTCACTGTTCATCAGCACCATGGTGTATGTGATCCTGGATATTCAGCTGCTTAAGCCTTTTATCCATGTGGCTGAGCAGGATGAAAAAGAAAAGAGCGACGCGGATAAAGAGCAGGATTAACGGCCTTCTGAACGGCAATAGAGATACCCGGTCATCGTGCCGGGTATTTTTTTGCCCGGCTTTCGCTGGCAGACAAAACGAGTGTCGGTGTTGATGCAGGCACGCCGTTAAGCGATCAACTAACAGTATGTTGTAACTATGAAGGACCTGTTGACCTCTTCGTGTGCGGCCTGCTGGCAGTATGAAACTGGCCCGCCTTTACAGCGGGCCTCAGGACTTACCAGCGGGTTTTCTGCATATCGATGACAAAACGATATTTCACATCACTGGTCAGCATACGTTCAAAGGCCGTTTCCACCTCTTCACCGGTGATCATCTCTACGTCAGCCGTGATGTTGTGCTGACCACAGAAGTCGAGCATCTGCTGCGTCTCCACAATGCTGCCAATCGAGGTGCCGGTGATACTCAGGCGGCGAAACACCATCGGGGTGACATTCGGTGACGGATGCGGCTGATCGGGGATCCCCACCAGCACCAGCTGACCGTTGGTTTTCAGTGCGTTCAGATAAGGATCGAGGTCGTGCGGCGCGGCAACACAGTCCAGGATGATATCCAGCGATGCCTGACAGGCTGCCATTTGTGCTGCGTCTCGCGAGATCACCACGTTTTTGGCACCAAGGCGGCGCGCATCCGCCCCTTTCGCCGGAGAGGTGGTAAAGAGGGTGACGTCAGCGCCCAGTGCGCTGGCCAGCTTTACCGCCATATGACCCAGTCCGCCAAGCCCGATCACCCCGACACGATCGCCCGCTTTGACGTTGAAGTGCTGCAACGGTGACCAGACGGTCACGCCCGCGCACAGCAGCGGTGCCACCGCGTTTAGCGCCAGATTGTCGGGCACCGTAACCACAAAATGCTGGTCAGCGATAACGTGCTGCGCATAGCCGCCAGACGTTGTTTTACCGGTATATTTATCGGTGCCGTTGTAGGTCGGCGTGAAGCCTGCTTCACAATATTGCTCTTCCTGCTGCTTGCAGAAGTGGCATTCACGGCAGGAATCGACCATGACGCCCACCCCCACCGTATCACCGATGGACAATTTCGTGACGTTGTCACCCGTAGCGACGACACGCCCGACAATCTCATGACCCGGCACCAGCGGATAGCGGCTGACGCCCCACTCATTGCGCGCCATATGAAGATCAGAATGGCAGACGCCACAATACAGGATTTCGATTTTGACATCGTCAGCCTGCAGATCACGTAACTCAATCTGACCGGCCTTCAGCGGTTGATCTGCCCTTGTGGCTACCAGCGCATTAATTTTCATCTGTTGCCTCTTTTCACCTGATGGTCTTAAAGAAAGCGGCCCACTATAGACACATGGATTCCTGTTTGGTAGTAGTTACCTTTTGGTTACCATTAAACAGGAAGAGAGAGTATGCCGGTCTGGGTAGAAGGAAAACTGTGCTTTTATGCGGACTCACCGCCGCGCCGCCTGCTGGAACTTTTTTCGGTCAAGTGGAGCACGATGGTGCTGCATGCGCTTTATCACTGGCCGGAAAATCGCGCACGCACGGGGGAACTGGAGCGCAGTCTGCAGGGCATTTCAAAGAAGATGCTGATTCAGACGCTGCGCGAGCTGGAGCAGCGCGGACTGGTGTCGCGTCAGGTGTGGCAGGTAGTGCCGCCAAAAGTGGAATACACCCTTACGGCGCTGGGGCATACCTTTGCAGAGCCGATTGAGCAGATGTATCAGTGGGGTCTGGAGAATCAGGCTGCGCTGGACGAGATGGAAAATCACGCGCGCAGCCATCATGAAAGAGACGGTTGATCCCGCCAGTGACGCATAGCGGGTTTAATCGAACGGGAATTCGCGCGCCAGTACGCGTGCAATCACATTCAGCGCACCTTCGTCATTGTTGCTCTGAGTCTGATAGCGCGCCACGGCGGCGACAGCGTCAGCCGCATTGGCCATGGAGAAGCTGAAGCAGGCCTGACGCAGCATCTCGATGTCATTCGCACTGTCGCCAATCGCCAGCACTTCGCAGTCGCTGATGCCCCACTTCTCCTGCAGCAGTGCAATGCCATGCGCTTTATGGCAGCCGGGAATAATCAGATCGATAAAGCCGAAGCCACTGGAAACCGGATGCATGATGTTTTCCAGCTCGCCCAGACGGGCATGCAGCCGTTGCAGTAGCGCATCCACCCCTTCATGCTCCAGCTTCAGCGAGAATTTGAAGATGGTGTCATCGATGGCATAGAGGTCATCGCGCTTTTCCAGCCGGTGATAGTGGTTGGCCAGTTGCTCCATCATCTCGTCAGAGGCAGATGTGTGCATATAGGCGCCATTGCGTCCACAGACCACCACCGCGATGTCGGGTTCATGCGCCAGGATGTCGAGAATCTTATGCACCTTCGCCTGCGCTAACTCTCCGCAGAAGATCTCTTCGTTGCAGTCAGAAACCCAGGCACCGTTTTCTGCCACGAAAGCGATCTCATCTTTGATATCGGGAAAATAGCGCTGCAGCTGGTAGTACTGATTACCGCTGGCCACCACAAAACGGATGCCCTTCTGCTTCAGCAGCGCATACTGACGTGAAAACCGCTGGACGTTGTACTGCTTGTTGTCGTCCAGAAAGGTGCCGTCCATATCCACCGCAATCATCTTAACCGCCATCTCGCCTGCCCCTATACGTTCGCCGTTCTGTCCTTTCGGCTGATTGATTTGATTCATAAAGCTTACTCGCTGTGTGGATTAATGAGAATGCAAATAGTGACGTTGCTAATGAATTTCAGAGCGTTCCGGTGCCTGAGTTGTGTTATCACGCACGGTTTTAAGCGTTAAAAGAATGTTAACCTCAGCCACATATTACGAATGAAGGTTATTTTAATTACATTCGTAACTCAACCCCGAACCCTGAGGAACATGAGATGCGTGATGAATCCCGATCTACCCCCTTACCTGACGACGTCAAAGCCGCTATCCGCACGATGAAAAGCCAGTTACGCCAGCAAATCGGTGATGTCGAGGCCCTGTTCCGGCAGGTGTGCGACAACATCACTGCTGCGATTGCTGAAGCAAAAGCGGACGAAGACAGAACCGGCAGCGCCTGGCCAGTGGTCCCGATGCAGGACATTGCAGAAGGAAAGGTTTCGGATGAAACACGGGCATGGATTAAGCGTCGGGGCTGCATGGTAATTAAGCAGCACTTCGCGCGCGATCAGGCGCTGGCCTGGGATAAGTCGATGCTCGACTATCTGGATCACAACCGGTTTGACGAACAGTATCGCGGTCCCGGTGATGACTTTTTTGGCACGCTCGCTGCCTCCCGCCCGGAGATCTATCCGATTTACTGGTCGCAGGCACAAATGCAGGCGCGGCAGAGCGCGGCCATGGCTGACGCGCAATCCTTTCTGAACCGGTTGTGGACGTTTGAATCACAGGGTAAGCAGTGGTTCGATCCGGATATCAGCGTGATCTATCCCGATCGCATCCGTCGCCGTTTGCTAGGCACGACCTCAAAGGGATTGGGTGCCCATACCGATTCCGGCGCGCTGGAACGCTGGTTACTGCCGGCTTATCAGCAGGTCTTCGGTAAGCTGTTTCACGGCGATTTTGCCGCTTACGATCCCTGGGATGCGGCTCACCGGACTGAAGTGGATGAGTATGATCTGCCTGGCACGACTAAATGTTCCGTGTTCCGGACGTTCCAGGGCTGGACCGCGCTCTCCGATATGATCCCCGGTCAGGGGCTGTTGCATGTGGTGCCGGTGCCGCAGGCGATGGCTTACGTGTTACTGCGGCCGCTGCTGTCGGATGTGCCGGAAGATGAACTCTGCGGCGTCGCGCCGGGGCGGGTGTTGCCCATTAATGAACAGTGGCATCCGCACCTGATAGCCGGGCTCTGTTCGATACCGGCCTTAGAGGCGGGTGATTCGGTGTGGTGGCATTGTGATGTGATCCACGCGGTGGCGCCGGTGGAAGATCAGCAGGGCTGGGGCAACGTGATGTATATCCCCGCGGCGCCGATGTGTGACAAAAACCGCGCCTATGCCCGGCGGGTTGCACAGGCCCTGGAACAGGGTCGTTCGCCTGGCGATTTCCCGCCGGAAGATTATGAAGCGACGTGGGAGCAGCGGTTTAAGCCGGAAGATCTCAATCTGAATGGCCGGCGCTCACTGGATTTAGCCTGAGCCGGACCCCGCGTCGCACCCCGGCGCGGGGTAATCCTGATACACTGCTGTCTGGCTGCTTTTTTACGATGAAAACTCACTTATGAACCCGCGACATCATCAGATTATTCAACTGGTTAATAGCCGTGGCAGCGTAACGGTCAGTGACCTGGCGCAGCTCACCGGCGTTTCCGAAGTGACGGTGCGGCAGGATCTGACGCTGCTGGAGCGTGACCGGCTGCTGCGCCGGGTTCACGGCTCAGCGCTGGCACTGGACAGCGATAACGTCGGCACCCGCATGAATACCCGTTATCCCCTCAAGCAGGCGCTGGCGCAGCATGCGGCCAGTCTGGTGCAGCCGGGGGAATCGATATTTATCGAGGGCGGCAGTACCAATGCGCTGCTGGCCCGTGCGCTGGCTGACCGGGCCGATCTTACGCTGATTACCGTCAGCCACTATATTGCCCAGCTTCTTCGGGAAGCCGCCTGTGAAGTGATTGTGCTCGGGGGATTGCTGCAGAAAAGCAGTGAGTCGGTGGTCGGCCCACTGACCCGTTACTCCCTCCAGCAGGTACATTTTCACCGGGCGTTTGTTGGCGTGGATGGCTGGCATCCGGAGACCGGGTTCACTGGCCGCAATATGCTGCGCTGTGATGTGGTGGATGCGGTGCTGGCGAAAGGCGCTGCAAGCTACGCCCTGACTGATGCCTCTAAATTTGGGCAGATTCATCCCTATCCGCTCTCATCCGGTTATCAGGTCGGTCATGTCATTACCGATGAGACGCTGGATGCGGCAACAGTCGGACAGCTCAGTGAACAGTCGATTGAGGTGATGCAGATCGCGGCGGGTTAATCGGCCACGGGCCCTTTGGTGACGGAATCGCGCAGCATCAGGCTGGCCGTGAAAGGCGCCTGGGTGTGCCAGTCACCGCCGTCCAGCATGGTCAGCAGGCGGTTAATCGTCTCATCAATCATCTCCGTGACCGGCAGTTTCATGCTGGATAACGACGGCGTGATATAGGGCGCCAGCGGAATATCATCGAAGCCAATCACCGAGACCTGACCGGGCACCGCCATGTTGCACTCGGTCAGCCGCTTAATGGCACCAATCGCCATCTCATCATTACTCGCCACCAGCGCAGTAAAGGGAACGTTGCGTTTCAGCAGCTGGTCCACGGCCGCCATGCCGCTCTGCGCCGTCCATTTCCCGGCCACAATACGGCGGTCATCGGCTGCAATACCTTTAGCAGCCAGCGCGGCGCGATAGCCGGAAAGGCGCTCGACGCCGGTCGGGGAATCCAGTGAGCCGGTGATAAAGGCGATATCGCGATGTCCCTGACTCAGCAGATGGCTGACCGCCGTGGCGCTACTGGCGTGCTGATCGCTGTAAATACAGTAGCTGTGGTTGACGCGCAGCCGACGGTTGATCACCAGAATCGGCTGTTTGTGGCGGGAGATAATCGCATCCAGCGCGTCAATGCTCAGAAAGCGCGGGTAGATAATGATACCGTCACAGCGCAGGTCGAGCAGAAACTGAATCGCCGCCTCTTCCTGCTCAGCGGTGTGTTTGCCGTCCGCCAGAATCAGCTGGCGGCCCTGCTGCTCCATCATGCGCGCGGAATGTGCCATTAATTCAGTGAAGTAGCTGCCGCTGTAGAGCGTGTTGGTGATCACCAGTCCGATGGTCTGAGAGGTTTTCGTCGCCAGGTTGCGCGCCAGCAGATTGGGTCGGTATCCGGTTTCCGCAATCGCCTTTAACACCCTTTCACGTTTTTCCTGCCCGACATAGCCATTGCCAGAGAGCACACGTGACACTGTCGCTTTCGAGACGCCCGCCCTGTCTGCCACTTCCTGAATCGTTGCCATGGTGATGCTCCTTTGCTGCGTCGTCCTGCAGTCTACCTAAGCCTCTCAATGTTGGAAATATTTACCCGGCCTGCGCACGAAGTTAACGGCGCCAGTCGGGTGACGCACCTCACAAAAAAGAAATCTGCCTGATTTCACCTCTTGTCGGCGCGATTAAAGCCCTTCATGATTTTGTGAAACCGGTTTCCTATTTGCCTGCTTGCAGGCGCAAAAACATAAAACCCTGACCGATTTACCCTACAGAGAAGAACGATCATGCCCATGAACTATGCCGAGGTGTCACGCGCCATTGTCGATGCGCTGGGCGGCCTCACCAATATCGAAGCCGTCACTCACTGCATGACCCGTCTGCGGTTTGTGGTGAAAGATGAAACGCAGATCGACATGCCCCGCCTCAAAGCGATTAAAGGCGTTATGGGTGTGGTACACAACGACACTCAGTGCCAGGTGATCATCGGGAACAACGTGTCGCAGGCCTATCAGGCCGTGCTAGCGCTGGGATCGCCCGGCGGCGCTGCACCGACCGTGCCGGTAAAACGCAAAATTACCCTGCGAGGCATCGGCGCAGGCATCCTGGATGCGCTGGTAGGCACCATGTCGCCGCTGATCCCGGCCATTATTGGCGGGTCGATGGTTAAGCTGCTGGCGATGATCCTGGATATGGCGGGCGTCTTCGAAAAAGGCTCGTCAACGCTGGTGATCCTCAACGTGATTGGCGACGGCGCATTCTTCTTCCTGCCGATCATGGTGGCGGCCTCTGCGGCGCTGAAATTCAAAACCAATATGTCGCTGGCAATCGCCATTGCCGGTGTGCTGGTCCATCCCAATTTTGTTGATCTGATGGCAAAAGCGGCACAGGGTCAGCACGTTGAATTCGCCTTTATCCCGGTGACAGCGGTGAAATATACCTACACGGTGATCCCGGCGCTGGTGATGACCTGGATCCTGTCGCACATTGAGCGCGGCGTGGATCGCATTACCCCGGCCGTGACCAAAAACTTCCTGAAACCGATGCTGATCGTGCTGATTGCTGCGCCCATCGCGATTGTGCTGATTGGCCCGATTGGCATCTGGATCGGCAGCGGCATATCCGCGCTGGTCTACACCGTCCATGGCTATCTTGGCTGGCTGTCGGTTGCGATTATGGGTGCCATCTGGCCGCTGCTGGTGATGACCGGGATGCATCGGGTATTTACGCCGACCATCATCCAGACCATCGCCGAGACCGGCAAAGAAGGCATGGTGATGCCGTCTGAAATTGGGGCCAACCTGTCGCTGGGCGGATCGTCCCTGGCGGTGGCGTTCCGGACTAAAAATCGCGAACTGCGCCAGACCGCACTGGCGGCGGCGGCCTCGGCCATCATTGCCGGCATTTCTGAACCGGCGCTATATGGCGTCGCGGTGCGCCTTAAACGCCCGCTGATCGCCTGTCTGATCAGCGGCTTTATCTGCGGCGCGGTCGCGGGCATTGGCGGGCTGGCCAGCCACTCAATGGCCTCACCGGGTCTGTTCACCAGCGTACAGTTCTTCGACCCGGCTAATCCCATGAGTATCGTCTGGGTCGGTGCGGTCATGGTGTTGTCGGTGGTGCTGTCATTTGTGCTGACGCTGCTGTTAGGGTTTGAAGATATTCCTGAAACTGAAACTGAAACGAAATCCGAAGCCGGAACCGCCGCGCAACCTGTGCCGGTTACCGAACGCACTAACGCGATTAATAGTCACTAAAGGAAAGGGTCACGCTGACCCGGAAAAGAGGATTGCATGTCTTATTCAAGGTTCCCGCAAGGATTTTTATGGGGCGGCGCACTGGCCGCCAACCAGAGTGAAGGCGGCTTTCGTGAAGGCGGAAAGGGCTTAACCACCGTCGATATGATCCCGCATGGCCCGCATCGTATGCCGGTCAAACTGGGTCTGGAAAAGCGTTTTACCCTGCGTGACGACGAATTTTATCCCAGCCATGATGCCATCGATTTCTATCACCGCTATCGGGAGGATATCGCGCTGATGGCGGAGATGGGGTTCAGCGTGTTCCGCACTTCGATCGCCTGGAGCCGTCTCTATCCCAATGGGGATGAACTGACGCCTAATCCGGAAGGCATCGCCTTTTACCGCGCGGTCTTCGAGGAGTGCCGGAAATATCATATCGAACCGCTGGTCACGCTCTGCCACTTTGATGTGCCGATGCATCTGGTCACGGAATATGGTTCGTGGCGTAACCGCAAGATGGTGAACTTTTTTGCCCGTTATGCCCGCACTTGTTTCGAAGCGTTTGATGGGCTGGTGAAGTACTGGCTGACGTTTAACGAGATCAATATCCTGCTGCACAGCCCGTTTTCCGGCGCCGGTCTGGTATTCGAACCGGGTGAGAATAAGGAGCAGGTAAAATACCAGGCAGCACATCATGAACTGGTTGCCAGCGCACTGGTCACGCGGATCGCGCATGAGGTCAATCCGGCTAACCAGGTCGGCTGCATGCTGGCCGGTGGCAACTTCTATCCGTGGTCGAGTAAACCGGAAGATGTCTGGGCGGCGCTGGAGAAAGATCGCGAAAACCTGTTCTTTATCGATGTGCAGGCGCGCGGCGCTTATCCGGCCTATGCCGCGCGGGTGTTCCGTGAAAAAGGCGTGACGCTTGAGATCGAAGCCGGTGATGCCGACATTCTGAAAAACAGCGTCGATTTCGTCTCGTTCAGTTACTACGCTTCACGCTGCGCCTCGGCGGAGATGAATGAGCAGAACAGCAGTGCCGCCAACGTGGTGAAATCCCTGCCTAATCCTCACGTGCCGCGCAGCGAGTGGGGCTGGGGCATCGATCCGCTCGGCTTACGCATTACCATGAACATGATGTATGACCGCTACCAGAAACCGCTATTCCTGGTCGAAAATGGCCTGGGTGCGCGCGATGAAATCGACGCGAATGGCGAGATTAATGATGATTACCGCATCAGCTATCTGCGTGAACACATCCGCGCCATGGGCGATGCCATCGAAGATGGTGTGCCGGTGATGGGTTACACCAGCTGGGGCTGCATCGATCTGGTTGCCGCCTCAACCGGTGAAATGAGCAAGCGCTACGGTTTCGTTTACGTTGACCGTGACGATTTGGGCAACGGCACGCTGGCGCGCACGCGCAAGAAATCGTTCTGGTGGTATAAGAAAGTGATTGCCAGTAACGGGGCCGATCTTGAGTGACAATGTCACTTAATATCGCGCACGCGTGCCGTTGTACTCCGGCACTAATTATCGTATAACGAATGTCTCCGAGGGGTGTCCTGTAATGGGCTGAGATGGCGAAAGCCGAACCCTTTGAACCTGATCTGGGTCATGCCAGCGAAGGGACGGGTCGGCAGATTTTTCTGCATTATCTCCTGCACTATCCCCTGTTCCAGACCGTATGCCCGGATCTCCCTGTTACTGGAGATCCCATGTCACATCCGCTTTTCGAAACCGGCTTTTATGGTCGTCTGCGCCAGCAGGCGGGCAGTCACTGGCACGCTTATGTCGCGCACGATTTTGTGCAGCAGCTCGGTCAGGGCACGCTGCCACCCGCCGCATTCCGCCACTATCTCACCCAGGATTATCTCTTCCTGCTGCACTTTGCCCGTGCCTGGGGTCTGCTGATCAGCAAACTCTCAGAGCCAGCCGCGTTGCGCAGCGCGACGGCATCGCTCAACGCCATCGTCAGCGAACTGCCGCTGCATCTGGCTTACTGCCAGCAATGGGGCATCAGCGAGGCGTCAATGGCGAGCGAACCCGAGGCCATGGAAACGATCAACTATACCCGCTACGTGCTGGACGTGGGTCACACCGGGGACGCGCTGGAACTGATGACTGCGCTGATGCCCTGTGTTGCTGGTTACGCTGAAATTGGCCTGACGCTGCTGGACGATCCTGCGACACGCTTTGAGGGAAATCCGTACGCTCCATGGATAGAGAACTATGGGGATGAATCTTACCTGGCGGGCGTCGGTTCCTCACTCCTGCTGTTTGAAGCCCTGGCTCAGCAGCGCGCGGGTGAACAACGTTTTAACCCGCTGACTGAGATTTTCACCACCGCAACCCGGCTGGAAGCGGCGTTCTGGCAGATGGGTCTCAATAGTGCTGCCCCTCTTCAGGTCAGTCCATGAACCCGCCGGGGATTTCAGTTCGCCAGCTCTGCCTGACGCTGGGTCAGCAGCAGCTGTTCAGCCAGCTTGATCTGGAGATCGCGGGCGGCGCTTTTACCGCTTTGCTGGGTGCCAGCGGCGTGGGTAAAAGCAGCCTGATGCGGGTCATTGCGGGTCTGACACCCCCGACCTCCGGACAGATTAGCGGCAGCGATGGCCTGCCGCTGACCGGGCGCATCGCCTGGATGGGGCAACAGGATTTGCTCTATCCCTGGCTCACGGTGGAACAGAATGTCTGCCTCGCGAGTCGCCTGAACGGGAAGAAAGCCGATCGCGACTGGGCGCAGCATCTGCTGGAACGGGTAGGTCTGAGTCACTGTGCCCGCGCGCGGCCCGCGACACTCTCCGGCGGGATGCGTCAGCGTGCGGCGCTGGCTCGCACCCTATACACCCGTCAGCCGATTGTGCTGATGGATGAGCCGTTCTCCGCGCTGGATGCACTGACGCGGACGCAGATCCAGACGCTGGCCGCGGAAGTGCTGGTCGGTCACACCGTACTGCTGATTACCCATGATGCCGCAGAAGCCTGCCGGCTCAGTCATCATCTGCTGGTGATCGGTTCTGCGGGAATAGAAGCCGCATCCCCACTCCAGGGTCAGCCACCGCGGGCAGCCGATGACATCCATGTTATCCAGAGTCAGGCCGCCCTGCTGAAACAGCTAAGCAGGATAGCCGGATGAGATCACGTTTAGCCGGACTTCACCGGGGAGTCACGCTGTTTGCAGGACTGATTGCGCTGTGGTGGCTCGCCACGCTGACCTCTATTCCGGCGTTTCTGCTGCCCTCGCCCGCTGCGGTCGCCGCCGCGCTGTGGCAGAACGCGGACTATCTGAGCCATCACACGCTGATTACCCTGATTGAGATCCTCAGCGGCATGGCGCTCGGCGTGCTGCTGGGTAGTGTGCTGGCGCTGGGCATGACGTTTTCGCCGTGGTTACAGCGCTGGATGATGCCGCTGGTGATTACCAGCCAGGCGATTCCGGTGTTTGCCCTGGCCCCCCTGCTGGTGCTGTGGTTTGGCTTTGGTATGAGCGCCAAAGTCGCGATGGCCGTGCTGGTGATCTTCTTCCCGGTAACCTCCACCTTTTTTGATGGCCTGCGTCGCGTCACGCCCGGCTATCTCGATCTGGCCCGCACTATGGGCGCTTCACCCACCGCACAACTGCGTCATGTCCGACTGTTAGCGGCGCTGCCCGCGCTGGGTTCGGGCCTGCGGATGGCGGCGGCCGTCGCGCCAATCGGCGCGATCATCGGTGAATGGGTCGGCTCAGCCGAAGGGCTGGGCTTCGTGATGCTGAATGCTAACGCGCGGATGCAGAGCGACATGTGTTTTGCCGCGCTCTTCATTCTGGTGCTGATGACGCTGGCGCTGTGGCTGTCTGTCGATCTCCTGCTGCGCCGCCTGATTACCTGGGCACCTGAGACAATTTAATCACCTGAAAAATGAGAAAAACCATGACTAAACTGCCCCTCTTTACCCTGCTGTTCAGCGCCTCCTTAGCCAGCCAGGCTCAGGCGATGGAAAAACTGACGCTGGTGCTCGACTGGTATATCAATCCCGATCACGCGCCGATTATGGTGGCTCAGCAGACCGGCGCGTTTGCAGCCGAAGGGCTGGACGTGAACATTGTGCCGCCTTCCGATCCGGCGCTGCCGCCGCGGCTGGTGGCAGCAAAGCAGGCGGACCTGGCGATTACCTATCAGCCGCAGCTGCATTTCTTCGCCGATCAGGGCCTGCCGCTGATGCGGGTAGGCACGCTGATTAACACACCGCTGAATACGTTGATGACGTTAGACAAAACGGTAAAAAAACCGGCAGATTTAAAAGGTAAACGTATCGGCTATTCGGTCAGCGGCATTGAACAGGCAACGCTGGCGACCATGCTGGCCCATGACGGTGTCAAAGCCGATCAGGTGAAGCTGGTTAACGTCAATTTTCAGCTCACCAGCGCCCTGATGACCGGCCAGGTGAATGCGGTGATCGGCGGCTATCGCAATATCGAAGCCCTGGAGCTGAAACTCGCGGGCAAAGCGCCGGTGGTGCTCAACGTTGAGGATTACGGTGTTCCGGCCTATGACGAGCTGATTATTGTCGCCAATCGTGATGAGGCACACTCGGAGAAAATTCAGAAGTTTTTGCGGGCACTGAAGAAGGGAAATGCCGAATTGCAGGCGCATCCTGAGGAGAGCTGGCTGGCCTTTGCCCGCGCGCATCCGGAGCTGAACACGCCGCTAAACCATCAGGCATGGCGTGCCACGCTGCCCCTGTTTGCCGCCGATCCGGCAAAACTGGATCGCGCACGCTATCAGGCCTATGAGCAATTTCTGTTTGATAACAAACTGATTAAAAGCATCACTCCGGTTGAGCGCTACGCCATCGGCAGTCAGTGATCAATGCGCCCGCAGCGATCGCTGCGGGCTGGTTACGGATTACTGATGTGACTTCTGATACAGCCAGTGTTCAATGTCGCTGGCGGGCAGCGGTTTTGAGAAGAAGTAGCCCTGAATCTGATCGCAACCGTAGGTTTTCAGTAATCCCAGGGTCGCTTCTGTTTCGACGCCCTCGGCCAGCACGGTGTAATTCAGCTCTTTCAGCATCTGAATAATGCATCTGACGATGATTTTTGATGCCTCATCTTCACCCATACGTGAGATCAGTGAGCGATCAATCTTAATCACGTCCAGCGGGATATCCTGCAGATAGCTGATGTTGCTGTAACCAACGCCGAAATCATCCAGCGAGATCACAAAGCCGTGCGATTTCAGCGCTTCCAGCCCTTTGATCGCCACATCACTTTTGGTGATCAACTCATTCTCCAGACACTCAATGCCCAGGATAGCGTTGGGCAACTGTGCCGCCGCCAGTTTCGCCACCAGCTGTTCGGCAAAATCGGCCCTGGCGAAGTCGCGCTCGCTGACGTTGATGGAGACAGGAATCAGATCGTACTCGCGATTCCAGCTCGCCAGCTGCTCAACGGCATGATCGATAACCCAGCTGGTCAGATCGGAGATCAGGTTAGTTTTACCCGCTAACGGGATAAATTCTGATGGGAAGAGTTCACCCCGCTCAGGATGATTCCAGCGGATCAGCGCCTCCAGCCCGACCGTTTTACCGGTTTTGAGACAGACTTTTGGCTGCCAGGCCAGGTAAAGCTCTTCGTCTTTCTTCAGCGCCTGAGCCAGATCGTTCATGATCATAAAGTCATCGGTGCGACGGGAGTCGTAACTCTCGTCAAACGACATCGCACTGATGTTCTCATCAATGGCCTCATGCAGCGCGCTCACCGCCTGACGCACCGTTTCATTCGCATCCATCTGGTCCGGCACAAACTCTGTTTCACCGGTGAAGACATCCAGGTCGAGCGTGATATTTTCCGCCAGATCGGCCTTCATGCCCTTAAACAGGTCGGGCAGATTATGCGCGTTATAACGACCTGAATAAGGCTGCACGATAGCGAAACGGCCCGGGGCAAAAGCGTAGAGCGTTTCGTTGTCCGGCAGCATGAGCCGATGTGCCACATCCTGCGCCATCTGCTTCAGCAATTTCTCCATCGGCGCAATACCCACCGCGCGTGAAAGCTCATAGGCGCGAATGATGTCGAGGCAGTCGATAAGAATCAGGCGAAAGCGACGGTGAGGCGCGGTAAGGGTCAGCTGCTGAACGTCACGAATCAGTCGTGGCCGATTCGGCAGGTGCGTAATGACGTCGGCAAACCCGGCATTGTTCCACGCATCCAGAAAAGAGGTCACCAGCGTTGCCAGTGAGCGCAGCGTGGCGAGTTTCTCGTCCGTAAAGGGATGTGGCTGCGTGTCGGTCACGCAGAGCGTTCCGAGTGTGGCGCCGTCGAGATTCTGCAGTGAGACACCGGCATAGAATCGAATATGTGGATCGCCATTCACGAACGGGTGGGTGACAAAGCGCTCATCCAGCAACGTGTCAACCACCACCAGATGCCCTTCACCATCGACGACGTGGCGGCACAGAGATTCATCACGGGTCGATTGTTTGAGATCGAAATTCCGTGACGCTTTAATGTATTGATTATGATCGTCAATAATCGAAATGAAGCTGCCTGAAATACCCAGCACCTGGCTGGCGAGATTAACGAATCTCTCCAGCACGTTATCCCGGACTTCATCCGGTGACAAAAGTGCCTTAATTGCGCTCAGACGTTTTACGTCGCTGCCATTTTGCTCGTTATGCACTGAAACCTCTCCTATGCAGGCGCAAAAATCGAAAATAATTTAGCTTAACAATGCTCAATTAGCGCCCAATTATCAGATGAATAGCGGCTCAACCTGACAGTACTTTCACAACGAAACAGTGTCGCACGATATAGGATCGCTGTCGAAATCATTTAACGTTCTTCTTTCACGCGCGCAACCTGCGGCGACTCCGTCCGGAAGCCAAGGCCAATCAGGCGTCCCAGCACAAACCGCAGGAACGGCAGGCGCTGGATAATCGCAGGCACCTTGCTGCTTCCCGTGGGTTTTCTTTTGGCTTTGCCTCGGCTCATTTTGATCTGCAAAAACTGCGTGGCGACCGTGGGGAACTGCCGACGTTTCTGCACTTTCTCCAGATCGCGCAGCTGCAGTTCTCCCCGCTTCAAAGGGTCGCTGAGAAGATTCGCCGTCGCTACCGCATCCTGAATCGCCAGATTGACGCCAACCCCACCAATCGGCGACATAGCATGTGCAGCATCACCAATACAGAGCAGGCCGGGTTTCGCCCACTTATCCAGCCGGTCAATCTTAATCGACAGCAGCTTAAACGCTTCCCAACTGGTGATTTCCGCTACGCGCGTCGCTTCAAATGGCGACAGCGCCGCCACATCTGCTTTGAATGCATCGAGTCCGGCGGCCTGTTTCGCCTCAAACTCCCCTTTCGGAATGGTCAGTCCGCACTGCCAGTAGTCGCCACGATCAATAACAATAAAGTTCTGGCGAGGCCCTTTATGGCCCATGCCCAGATCGGGATCGTGCGGCTGCTTACTCAACCGGAACCAGATGACATCGCGTGCCGCGCCAAACTCCTGACCGGTCAGCCCGGCGGCTTCGCGCACCCGTGAATGACGCCCATCGGCGCCGACCACCAGTTTGCAGCGGATGTGCAGTTGCTGGTTGCCGCGTGAGGCCGTCACACCGCTGACCGTGCCATTTTCATCAGTCAGCGATTCAAATGACGTCAATTGCAACAGAGAGAAGCCCGGATAGCGGGCGCTCTGTTCAGCCATATAGTTCAGGAAATCCCACTGCGGCATAAAGGCGATAAAGCGGCATTTAACCGGCAGACGTGAGAAATCGGCCATCGTAACACTCTGTCCTGCAATCTCCGCCTCCAACTTTTCAGCACGCTGATGCGGCAGAGTGAGGAAGGTTTCCAGCAGTCCGAGCTGATGCATAATTTCCAGCGTCGACGGGTGGATAGTGTCTCCGCGAAAATCGTGAAGAAAATCGGCGTGCTTTTCGATGACGACGACGCGCAGGCCCGCACGGGCAAACAGATAGCCCAGCATCAACCCGGCCGGGCCACCGCCGACAATACAGCAGTCAGCGGTAATAATTTCAGTGGAATGTGGCTGCATGTCAGCTCCCTGTCGCGCCAGTATTGCTATGATTATTGCGTCAACCGTGGCGATGTTGCCGCAGTCGGTCGATGGTGCTGTGCTCAGGCTAATCACTCAATACGAGTAAACTCAACTGAAAACTGCCGAAGACTTACTCCTCTCTTTCGCAGTCAGGAGACCATCATGAATGTGATCCGCAACACGCTGTTTATTCTGCCGCTGTTAAGCCCGCTGGTTGTGGCAGCCGCGCCCTATGACACGCTGAAGTTTGCGCTGCGTCAGCAGCAAATTATCAACGATTTGCGTCAGAAGTGTCAGTTACCGCCAGCCACCCCGGATGAACAATTGCGGCAGATGTTTCTCAACGACAAACAGAACCTGAAACAGAACCAGTCTACGCTGAACGCAGCGGTTCAGGCGTTGAAAAAACAGGATAACCCAGCCTACCGCGAACGCATGGCGCAAGTGGTTTGTCCACCACAAACTGATTAACACTTTTCCTCAGAAGGAATTGATCCTGACGTTTGTTTTCCCCTTATCACTCAGTAAACTGGCACGCTGGTCTGGTTGAACAAGAAAGTCTCTCAATGAATGAAGAATTACCGCAGCCGGTGTATGTTCCCCGCTCCATCGCGGCGCGTAGCCGGATGTTTCGTGCCCTGCTCCATCGGGATAAAACGCCGCTGGCGATGCTGTTCTGTGCCGCACTGGTCGGTACGCTGGTAGGTCTGGCGGGCGTCGCGTTTGCTCGGGCCGTTGAGACCATACAGCAGTGGCGCGCCGACACGCTCACTCCTGAACACATTCAGGGCTGGATGCTCTACGCCGCGGCCTTTGTCATCTCGGCGCTGCTGGCAATGGTCGGCTATTTTCTGGTCAGACGCTTTGCTCCCGAAGCTGGCGGTTCGGGCATCCCTGAAATCGAAGGCGCGCTGGAAGAGCTGAGACCGGTGCGCTGGTGGCGGGTGATTCCGGTAAAATTCTTTGGCGGGTTAGGGACGCTCGGGGCCGGGATGGTGCTGGGCCGTGAAGGACCAACGGTGCAGCTGGGCGGGAACATTGGCCGGATGGTGATTGATATTCTGGGGATGCGCAGTAATGAAGCGCGTCATACGCTGCTGGCAACCGGTGCGGCGGCCGGTCTGGCAGCGGCGTTTAATGCGCCGCTGGCGGGCATCCTGTTTATCATCGAAGAGATGCGCCCGCAGTTCCGCTATAACCTGATTTCGATTAAAGCCGTGTTTACCGGCGTGATTATGGCGAGCATCGTGTTTCGCTGTTTTAACGGTGAACAGGCGGTGATCTCCGTCGGCAAGCTGGCTGATGCGCCAGTGCAGACGCTGTGGCTGTATCTGGTACTCGGCATGGTTATCGGCATGGTCGGTGTGCTGTTTAACCGTCTGATATTTATCACTCAGGATCTTTTTGCCCGCTTTTATGCCGGTAAAACGGCACGCGTCGTGCTGGCGGGTGCTTTGCTCGGCGGTGGTTGCGGGATTCTGGCTCTGCTTTTCGCGCCTGGCGCAGGCGGCGGTTCAGCACTAATTCCACAGGCGGTTCATGGCGTCTTCCCGTTTGCCCTGCTGCTGGTGATCTTCCTGGTCAGACTGGTGACGACGCTGCTCTGTTTTGGCTCAGGGGCGCCGGGTGGGATTTTTGCGCCAATGCTGGCACTGGGAACACTGCTCGGAACAGCCTTTGGCGTGGCAATGACGGACCTGTTTCCGCTTTATCATCTGGAAGCAGGGACCTTTGCGATTGCGGGGATGGGCGCACTGTTTGCGGCTTCAGTAAGGGCACCGCTGACCGGTATCGTGCTGGTGCTGGAGATGACCGATAACTATCAACTGATATTGCCGATGATCATTACCTGTCTCGGCGCGACACTGCTGGCGCAGTTTCTGGGGGGAAAACCACTTTATTCCTCGATTCTGGCCCGTACGCTGGCGCGTCAGGCTGAAGCTGAAGCGGCGCGCTCACAATGAGCGGATAGCCCGGTCAGTGACTTACCATCAAAATAGTCAGCAGGCATCTGTCCAGGTGCCTGATTGATCACTTCATCGTTATCAGGTCCTTCGTTTTTCATGTAAGCCACTTTCGCAGACTCAGGAATAATCATATACGGATAAGCCGGGCCATCAGCATCGAAGCGATGCATATCTTCGGTAAAGTTATTCTGATAGCAGAAATGATAAAAGCCCTGACTGTGGTAGTCAGGGCTTTTAAGGTACTACAGATTTAACGTTTACCATTAACTAACTTAATTGATAGGTACTGCTTCGGTACTGCTATTTATGAACAGATCCTGCGGATAATAATGATCACGATAGTAAAATGTCATTATCATTAGCGGTTTCAACCACCTGATAGTCTTTCAGGAGACAAAGACAGGTCAGGCCCGTATAAATCTGCACACCCCCATCGCGATATATACTTTTGATGCGTTGCCTTACTTTCATTACGACGTTTAAACCGCAATCGTATCCTGTCGTAACGTAACGTTCAGAACTACGAGGCCTTACATCATCGCGACGCGATACTACAAACTACGTACATCGTTACTGCATACTTCTCAAAGACTTACTTCGACTCCATTTAACAGGGTTATCATTAACTAACGAACAGTTTCAAAGAACAATGTTTAACAGAACCACCGACAATCTGTAACTCAAAACTTGTCGGCACCTTTTACGCATAACACCTTTGGTTTTCAGTCTATCAGGGCGATTGCTTGCCGCTGATGAGTTCTACTTTACGGATATAAAAAACGATGTCAACACTGGTTTTAAAGACATGTTTATATTTTCAGTGGAACTGCGTGAACAATAATTTAGCGCTGAAAATTCACCAGAAGTTTATTATTAATGCCAGGAAAAATAGAATCCAAATCTATTCAAAAAGAATAATTCACCCTGTCACTATCAACCTGATTACATAACGCCAGCCATAAAAAAGGCGCCCGCAGGCGCCCTCAAAACTCTCTATGCCAGAAGGCGCGTTATTTCGCCAGGCTCGCCAGTAACACCTTCGCGGTTTCGGCCGACGAACCCGGGTTCTGACCGGTAATCAGCAAGCCATCCTGAACCGTGTAGGACTGCCAGTCATCACCTCGTGAATAAAGGCCGCCATTCTGTTTCAGCACATCTTCTACCAGGAATGGCACCACGTCGGTCAGGCCAACGCCCTCTTCTTCGCTGTTCGTGAAACCAGTAACTTTCTTACCTTTCACCAGCGGCGTGCCATCGGCATTTTTCACATCACGCAGGACACCCGGAGCATGACAGACCAGCGCAACCGGTTTGCCCGCCTGCAGGGTTTGCTCAATCAGCGAGATGGAATGTTTGTCGTTTGCCAGATCCCATAATGGACCATGACCGCCAGGATAGAACACGGCATCAAAAGCTTCCTGATTCACCGAGTCAAGCCTGATGGTTGAGGCCAGCGCGGCCTGAGCCGCAGAGTCGGCATGGAAGCGGCGGGTCTCATCAGTCTGAGAATCGGGCTCATCGCTTTTCGGATCGAGTGGAGGCTGTCCGCCCTTCGGCGAAGCCAGAGTAATGTCAGCACCCGCATCCAGGAATGCATAGTAAGGAGCCGCAAGCTCTTCCAGCCAGAAACCGGTCTTCTTGCCAGTGGTGCCCAACTCATCATGCGAGGTCAAAACCATTAAAATTTTCATTTACGCTCCATATAACAGTCAGTCGGTCTCAGGTGTAAGGATAGTCAGAACCAGCGTGTTAACCGCCTTCTTCTGCGTTGACCTGTTAATCATGGCGGGCTTACGAATATTTATGAAATTTATTTCTTCAATTTCAGCTATTCACATAGCATTATAACTTAATGAAATATGATCTGAATTTACTGCCAGTTTTGCTGGTCATGATGGAAGAGCGCAATGTCACCCGCGCAGCGGAACGGCTTGGTATTACCCAGCCGGCGCTTTCAAATGCCCTGAACCGGCTGCGGGAAACGCTCAACGATCCGCTATTTATCCGTGAGCGTTACGGGATGCGGCCAACGCCAAAAGCGGAACAGCTGGCTCAGGTCGTCGGGGCTGCCCTGTCATCGATCGATAAAGTGATTCTTGGCCAGCAGGACTTTGACCCGCTGCACGCCACCCGTCTCTTCACCCTCGCACCCAACAGCTATGTCGAATTCATCATGATGCCTGCCATTGTGGCTCGCCTGCGGACCTGCGCGCCCGGCATCAGACTTCGCCTCACCCCGTTTGGCAATGACGTCACGGAAACCGGCGTAATCTCAGGCAATACCGATATGGTGCTGGGTCGTATCGTTGATCCTCCCGATAATCTGGTGGTGCAGCACCTGATGAATGAAGGCCTGGCCTGCGTATTACGCGCAGATCATCCGCTGGCAGGCGATAACCTCAGCGCGGAACAGTATGAGCAGTTAAAGCACGTCAACGTCCTGCCGCCTGGCCGTATGCGCGCGGGTCTGTATCAGGCGCTTGAGCAACGCGGCCTGCGTCGACAGGTTGCTGTCTCTGTCACACACTTTCTGGCCGTGCCGGAGATGATTGCGGTGACAGACTACTGCGCGACCCTGCCGCGTCTGATCTGTCAGCATCTTTCACGCGATGAGCGGCTCAGAATCGTCCCCGCACCGGTTGACCTGGGTACTTTTCCGGTCGAGATGGGCTGGCATGCACGTTATCGCGACGATCCTGCCCATCGCTGGTTCAGGAATTTGATGACAGAGACGGCAAAGGCGCTTTCTGACCCGGAGATAAACAGTTAGCATGATCACCATTGCCGCACTAATAGTTAATATAGATATGATAACCTGGGTTACTATTATTCCCATCGGAGGCAAACAACCTCCTCTTTCATAACTCAGGAATATGACAGTAAAGCCGCGTTGAACCGCGCCACTACTGCGTTTTGAAAGCGTGATAGCTTATCTAGAGTTTGAATATGTACACGGATATGTACACATCAGAACTTAATGGCCTCTCTTTCAAAACTAATTAGTAGGGAGCATCGGTTCGTAAATCGGCATGATAGTGGCCATTACTTTGCCAAACAGTATTCTCCTTTATGCCCTTCCCCGTCGGTCGTCCTTCCGTCATGAGATGTATCCCCGAAATAACCACCTTATCATTTATTTTTTCGCGAGCTAGCGAGCTTGAACTCTGCCAGGTAGCCAAGCTAAGCCTTGGGTGCCCGGTTAATTGACATGTATCCGTAAAGCGTATTAATGCGCATCATGTTTACCGGATTCGCCATCATCGTGCCATTCGAGATGGCCGGGGCTGCTTTATAATGCAGCTAAGGTCCGCTAAGAGCGAAAAGCGGACGTAGGTATTGTTTATAAAATTCCAGTTTGTGTCGTTTTGGATTAGTTTAGAGATGAAAAATATTGAGTCGGTGATTGACCCAGCGCTTTCCTGAACATCGTAATAAACGCACTGACCGAATCATATCCCAGCATTCCGGCTATGCGCTGCACAGACTGCCCTTCTGCCAGATGGCTCAGGGCAATCATTAAATGCAACTGCTGACGCCAGCGACCAAAGCTCATTCCTGTTGCCTCTTTAATCAGTCTCGCCAGAGATCGCTCGCTGGTTGCCAGATACGCAGCCCACTGCTTTAGCGTTCGCCGGTCACCAGGATCATTAAAAAGTTCCTCAGCCATACTCCGGATTTTAGGATGGTCTGATACCGGCAGATGCAGCGCTTCAACCGGCACATCCGGAATATGTTCCAGCAGCACCTCTGCCAGCCTCGCGGTTTTACTGTCAGGAGAATAAGCCCGTTCCTGCTCTGCCAGAAACAGAACAAGCTCGCGCACCAGAGGGGAAATAGCAAGGGTACAGCAGGTTTCCGGCATCGCTGCCGCACCAGGTTCGATAAACAGAAAGCAGGTATCCGCATTCTTTGTAACACGGCAACTATGTGGGATTTCACCCGGAACCCAGACAGCATGTCCCGGTGGAACAAGCCACAGCGCATCCTGTACCTCACAGCTCACTGCACCACGCAAAGAGAGAATAAGCTGACCCTTACGATGAGCGTGCGGACTCTGTCCGGCATACTCGCCTGACGATGAAACATGCAGGGCGATAGCGGCCTGACTGAAAGCATCAGCATCAAACTCTTCAGGTGAGGTCACCGGTTCTTTATTAACTGGCATGATTTAGTTATATGTTGTCAGGTTATCTATATTCTGTAACTCATGCGTCCTTTAAAGTCTTTCTTTTTTCCAGAGAAAGCAGAATTTATGTTCCAGACGACGAACAAGTGGTCTTCAGTCATACTTGTGACCGGCATCCTTTTTATTGCCATTAACCTGCGTGTTCCTTTTACCGCTATTGCACCCGTTTTAGAGTCCATTCGCCATGATTTTGGGCTAAGTATCACAGCCGTTGGATTGCTTAACTCACTGCCATTACTGGCCTTTGCCGCCTTTTCTCCGCTGAGCGCATCCATCTCGCGGAAGTACGGTCTGGAACGCACCCTCTTTGGTGCCCTGGCCATAATTTCAGCGGGCATCCTGCTTCGCTCCACAGGAAGTGTCTGGGCACTTTATGGCGGAACCCTGTTAATAGGCATCGGGATTGCCTTGGGCAATGTTCTGCTGCCAGGTCTTATCAAGCGTGACTTTTCCGGCAACGTGGCTTCCGTAACGGGGGCTTATTCCATCACCATGGGTGCCGCTGGTGCCATTGGTTCAGCCATTGTCATTCCTCTTACGCAGAGCTGGGGCTGGAACATCGCGTTAGCCATGCTGGTTATTGTACCGCTCCTTGCGCTGCTTTTATGGTTGCCCCAGTTATCGAAGAAGCATCAGCTGCCAGCAGTGGGTGAGAAAAAAGCAGCGACCGTCGCGGTCTGGCGCTCGCCTCTGGCCTGGCAGGTCACCCTGTTTATGGGTCTGAATGCGATGCCGTTTTATGTTGCGGTCGGCTGGCTGCCAGCCATTCTTACGGACAGTGGACTCTCCTCAGCTCAGGCTGGCGAGGTACACGGCATCCTTCAGCTGACCACCGCCATTCCCGGCCTGATTCTGGCGGCCACGCTGCGTCGTCTTAACGATCAGAAATTAGCCGCTGCTGGCGTCAGCCTGTTAACCGCAGTGTCCTTTATCGGCATTCTGTACCTGCCAAATCTGGCGATGCTGTGGGCTGCGCTTCTCGGCTTCGGCTCAGGTGCCAGCATGATGCTGGGTCTGACCTTCATCGGTCTGCGTACTAAAAACGCCGGTGATGCTGCCGCACTGTCAGGCATGGCGCAGAGTGTCGGATATCTGATGGCGGCGATGGGGCCGCTGTTGCTGGGCAAAGTGCATGAGTTGTCCGGAGGCTGGACGGTGCCCTTACTGATGACCGCAGCAATCGCAGTCGCAGGTGCCTGCACCGGAATGGCTGCCGGACGAAACGCTCACCTGGAACCTGCACAACAGCCGGGCTGAATTCGCTGACACTGCAGAGGAACGTTCGGTTCCTCTGCTGAGGTGTTCTGAAACGTATTCCTGCTTTCAGGACCCTCTTTTACCGGGAAGACCCCGTCTCACCTTTGCCATCGTTTAAAAGTCCGGCGACCCAGTCAGCAAAAACACGCACGGCGGGGGAGAGAAAACGCTGATGCGGATAGAGCATCGTCACCGGCACTGAGGGTGGCTGCCAGTCCGCCAGAACCTCGACCAGTTTGCCTTGCTGCAGATTCTCCGAAATCACATTCTCAGCAAGCTGCGCCAGCCCAAAACCCTCAAGACACAGTCTGATATAGAGTCCCGTTTCGTTAACAGCTGCATCCCCCTCAACCGGAACTGAGAAGGCCTCAGTGCCTTGTGTAAAACGCAGTTCATTAGTGCGTCTTCCCGAACCGGAAAAGTAATGAATCGCCCGATGCTGTGACAACGCTTCCGGCGTCTCAGGGATACCAAACTTCCTGAGATAGTCAGGTGAGGCGCTGGTCACCCAGCGAAACCGGCCAAGCGGACGGGCAACCAGCGTGGAGTCGGTTAATTCACCGGTTCGTATGACGCAATCCACCCCTTCCTGAACAAGATCGACCTGCCGGTCGCTGACACCAATCATCAGGTAAATATCCGGATAGAGCCGGTAAAAATTTTTCAGGTTAGGCATGACGATGAAATGGGCAATCCCACCGGGCATATCAACCCGCAGCCGTCCCTGAGGGCGTCTGATGGAATCGGTCAGGCTGGATTCACTATGTTCGATCAGCGACAGGATCTCCCGGCACTGCGCCAGATACTTCAGGCCTTCAGGAGTAAGGCTGACCCGCCTTGTGGTACGGTTCAGCAGGCGCACCTGCAGGTATTTCTCCAGGTTTTTAATCATGCTGGTAACGGTGGAAGAAGGCAGTGACAGTGTTTCTGCCGCGCGAACAAAACTCCCGGCCTCAGCAACCCGCGTGAAAACCTGCATAGCCTGAATCCGATCCATTGTCTTGTTCCCGGATAAAAGTAGGTCTGATTATTCGTGAATTATGAATGATGAAAACGCTTTAAGCATCTTTTTCAGGTTAATGGCGTGACGTATCGTTTCCTCATTAATCAGGAAAGAGGCAAGTTAATGACCGGTTACATCAGAAATATTATTAACAATCAGAATGTCACTTCACAGGCTACGTTGATTCGCGGCGCGACGATACTGAGCATGGACGGGAGCGTGGGTAACATTGAGCGCGGCGATATTCTCATCAACGGCTCAACGATAACCGCCGTGGGGCAGGACCTTAATGTACCGGGTGCGCATGTCATTGATGCCACCAACATGATTGCCATGCCGGGAATGGTCGATTCTCATCGTCACGCATGGGAAGGACAGCTGCGACGCATTAACCCCAACGCCACCTGCCTTGACGACTACAGCAACGCCACGCATTTCTCGTTCGCTAAATATTACCGTCCTGCCGATATCTATGTCGGCAATCTGCTGACGGCGCTGGGCGCTATTGACGCGGGCATCACCACGATGATTGATAATTCGCACAACAGCCGGACCGCAGCGCATTCCGATGCCGCCGTCGAGGCCCTGCTTGATACCGGCATTCGCGCCATTCATGCTACCGGTGCACCGGTAGCCGGCGAATGGGATAAAGCGCACTGGCCGGGAAACTGGCAGCGTCTGCAGGAGAAGTATTTCAAAAATAACCCTGAAAGCCTGGTTTCTCTCGCCGTCATGGCGCAGCTGGAGCCGGAATTGTGGGCTGAAGCCCGCCGACTGGGACTGTCGATCGTCACTGAGTTCTTTGGCGCTGAGATGGGGTCTGAACTTGAGTCGCTGCATCAGCAGGGACTGCTGGGTCCGGACAATATTTTCAATCACTGCACGGCGCTGCCCGACCGGGGATGGGAAATTCTGCGGGAAGCGGGTGTCCGGGTGAACGTCTGCCCACGCTCAGATTCGCACTATGGGATCGAAAGCGGAATGTTTGCCATTGAGGCCGCGCAGCGTCATGGCATCAATCCCGGTCTGAGCGTAGACAATGAAACCTCATACAGCACCGACATGTTTATGGAGATGCGCGTCGCCTTCTACCTGCAGCGGGTGATGGGCATGCATCAGCAGCAGTGCTGTGATTCTGAACATGCGCTGAAAACGCTTCCGGCGGCGCAACTCCTCAAAGCCGCGACTCTCGATGGCGCAGCCTGTGCAGGGTTACAGGATACAGTGGGCAGTCTGACGCCAGGCAAGCAGGCCGACCTGGTGCTGATTAACGCCAGTGATCTCAATCTTTACCCGTCCGGCAACGCCTTTGGCACGGTGGTTCATGCCGCCGAGCGCAGCAACATCGACACCGTCATGATTGGCGGGCGCATCGTTAAACAGAACGGCACGGTGCTGGGCCTGGACAGCGAGCGACTGCGTGCGGCGATTGATGAGTCGCGTGAGCACCTGTTTGCCGCATCTGGCTACCAGCCCGACATTTTTGCTGACGCCTTCCTGCCGCTGATGCAGACAGACTGACCGGGATGAAAAGCATGATCTATTACGTAATCGCTTTTGCGGCAGGTCTGGGGATCACCCTTCAGACGACCCTGAACAGCAAGCTGGCAAAGGGGCTGGGCGGCGATCCGGTCACTGCGGCGCTGTTTTCCTTCACGGCGGGCGCGTTCAGTCTGGGGATTTACGCGCTGCTGCGGGGTGGGTTAATGACATCGTTAGTGGCGATCCCTTCGCAACCCCTCTGGAGTCTGGCGGGCGGACTGATAGGCGCATGTGCACTTTTCAGCTATGTCGTGCTGGCGCCGAAAATCGGATTTTCAGCTCTGCTCGGGCTGGCGATTGTCGGACAGTTACTTTCTTCACAGCTCATTGACCATTTTGGCCTGCTGGGCGCTATACGTCGCCCGGTTTCGTTCCTCAGGCTGGGGGGAATGGTTGTCATGCTGGCCGGACTGGCCGTCATGCTTTTCGGCGATCGACTCTCTGCACGTTTTCTGCAGTGACCGCGTTAGTCACGTCTGTTAACGCGCAACAGGACCTTTATTTATCCGGAGGATTAACATGTTTTCAATTGCAGCTGATGTCAGGAATAAACTGGGAGAGTGCCCGTTGTGGTGTGAAAGAACCCACAGGCTCTACTGGACTGACATTGAAGCCAGTGAACTACTCGCCATAGAAGAAGGCAATGATGCTGTAATGCGCTGGTCGCTGCCTGAACGCCTTGGCTCCTTTGCACTGACTAAACAAAGTCATATTCTGCTGATGGGATTCGCGTCAGGGCTGGCTTTTTATGATCTCAATAGCGGCTTGCTTACCCCGGTGGCCGCTTCACCAGGAGACGCCGGCACCCGTATAGGTGATGGACGGTGTGACCGCGCCGGTAATTTTGTCTTTGGAACGATGGATGACGGTTATCCCGTCAAAGCCATCGGTAAGTTTCACAGGCTCAACGCGGCGACGCTGACTGTTGAGACGCTTGTATTGCCCGATGTCGCTATCCCGAACAGCATCTGTTTCAGCCCCGATGGTGGCACGCTCTATTACTGTGACTCGTTGCAGGGTCGGATAATGTGCTGTGATTATCCCTCGCTGCAGAACCAGCGCGTGTTCGCAGAAACCGAAGGCAGCGGCGCGCCTGACGGCTCCTGCGTGGATGCGATGGGATATCTATGGAATGCTGAATGGGGAGGGAGCCGTGTTGTCCGTTACCGCCCGGATGGGACCACCGCTGCTATTCTGACATCACCCGGACTGCAGAGCACCTGTCCGGCACTTGCCGGTGAGGGTTTTACCCGTCTCTATTGCACCACGGCTACAGTGGGACTTACTGCACTGTCTGAATATGACGGTTCATTACTAAAAGCTGAATCTGATCTCAGTCCCGGATTACCTGAAACCACCTTTGCTGCACACTCAGTTTAACGGTTTTGCTTCTGATCGATTTTTGGCAGTTCAGGCTCAAGGAAAACGTCCGCTTCTGGCACAAAGCGGACCTCCAGCTAATGAGCTAACCCGATACTTTTGCTTTATTCTTTTGAGTTACTTTATTTTAGGAATATCTTTTAATCTCGTTGTATATCGTGGTGATAGCATCTCACGCTTCATCTGCCATGCGCTGTCTCGTTCTCCCTGCCCCGCAAACCAGACCTTGCCCTTACCTGAACGATTGATTCTGTCCAGCGCAGCCATTAACGCGTCAGCGTTAGCGCGCGGCTGCTGCTCGCTGAACATGTCAAACTGCGTCATTCCTGACTGGTAAAAGTCACCCAGCATTACCCCTGCTTTGGCATAACGGAAGCCATCCCGCCAGATAGTGCCAAGACCATGAAGAGCAGATTCGATAATGTCCCGCGTATCATTGGTCGGATAGTCGAGCATGCATGATGCAGTATTTGAATAGCGCGGCTCATCGCCGTGCCTGCCGGTAGCAACTGACACGCTGATATGGCGGCAGCGCGAATTCTGCTCCCTGAGTTTCTCCGCCGCACGTGTGGCATACAGCACGATAGCCTGCTGCATGCCTTCCAGTTTTGTGACTCTCTCGCCAAATGACCGCGAATTCAGTATGTGTTGCTTCGGCGGCGGCGCGTCCTCGAGCGCGATGCAGGACTCGCCATTCAGCTCACGCGTAATACGCTCAACAACAACGTCAAAATTTTTCCGTATCATGCTGACGTTGCTGTCTGCCAGCTGCAGAGCAGTCGTTATTCCCAGCTGGTTCAGCCGCTTACTGATGCGCTGACCAATTCCCCAGATATCGCTGACATCGGTCAGATGCAGGAGCTTTCGCTGCCGGCTTCTGTCAGACAAATCCACGACGCCGTTAGTCTGTGTCCACTTCTTGGCCGCGTGGTTAGCAAGTTTGGCCAGCGCTTTGGTCGGTGCGAATCCCACGCCAATTATCAGCCCGGTTTCCTTCCGGATGCGCTCACGCATCTGCTGCCCGAATGTCTCGAGCGGGATAATGTTGCCAATCCCGGTAACGTCCAGAAAAGACTCATCAATGGAGTAGACTTCCTGACCCGCAGCCATCTCGCCCAGTATTGCCATCATGCGTGCTGACATGTCGCCGTACAGCTCATAGTTGGAGCTGAATACGTGCACCCCGTTCTCCCGGAAGTAACGCTCATTTTTAAACAGCGGCGCAGCCATTTTGATGCCCATGCGCTTTGCCTCCGCTGAGCGTGCGATCACGCAGCCGTCGTTGTTCGACACGACGACAATGGGTTTACCGCGCAGATCGGGCCTGAATACAGTTTCGCAGGAGGCGTAAAAGTTGTTGGCATCGGCCAGCGCAAACATAGTTAATCCCCTGCTGGTCCGTTGAATCCCACTCCGGCAACATCAGTCAGAGCGTAGGCAACAACACCCCACACGGGAAGCGCCTGGCTTACATCAAGCAGCGTCACAGTCTCATCCGCGTCCAGCGCCTGCAGGGCGGGAACCGGATTGAGCAGCAGGCGTCTCAAAGTCAGTTCTCCATCGAACTCTGCAACGATAAGCTGGCCATGTTCAGGTGTCAGCGCCCGATCGATTGCCAGCACGGACCCTTTGACAATCCCGGCACCGGGACAGTCGCTTTCGCTGCGCATCAGATAGGTTGAATAAGGGGAAAGATGAACGAGATCGCCCAGATTAAGGCGCGTTTCAGTATAGTTCTGGGCGGGATTCTGAAAGGCCATTCTAATGCTCCATTCTGACCAGCTTAGCTGCCTATCTATTAAAGCCTGCGCATCCTCCACACAGACACATTGACTACTCCTGATATCAGTATATGTCGTAATGGGGGTAATGCCCGCTTTTGAAACTAAGCGGACTAACGTCAGGCCTATGTCCGCTAAGAGCAATTAGCGGACTGATTGCTATTGACTGAACCACAATCTAGTGAGGCGCCCTATACAAATTAAAATAACTGCTCATGAAAGTGGTTTTTGTGCCGATATAACATACATATTTTTACGTGTGGAAAACCAGCATTGACTTGGCTAGCCATTTGCAACTTCGTTGACAACCGCCAGATAAGTTCAAGCCGTAAATTCAACTGCCTAGTGTAGCGCGGGCAAAACAATCTTGATAAGGAGTGATTAAGTGGCAGATGTACGAATTAAATGGGATTGGATTCAGTGGAACTGCAGTCAGACTTGGAAAAAAGATATCCTTCCAGTATTGCAAAGCAAAGGCGTTAGCCAAGAGGATCTTAAACGGTGCGTTTATGTCATAAAGCTCGATGGCCTATTCGCAATTGAATATCCACGCGGTATTTCTCCTACTGTCTATATCGGCGAAGGAAACTTTGAACAACGTATTACTCAGCATAAGAACTGGCTGATGGATCTCGCGGATCTTCAAGGCGAGAATGAGTTCCTCATTGGCTATTGTTTCCCTCGGGCGAGAAACGCCTTAAAGGTTTACTCTGAATTCGAAGCGATGCTCATTAATGAGTTTCGAGACATTTACGGCGCGGCTCCATTGCGCAACAAGCAAATGGAATTTCAGAAGTCGAATCACGAGTTTCATCCTATTAGCGAAATTCGTAACGCCATCATGATTGGCAAAGGGGTGCGTTTTCATTGGGCGGTTAAACCTATGAAAAGTTCATCCATGTATGATGTTTACCAACTCACTAAGGAACCGACTATCGCTTAATGGGATAATATGGATAGCAATATATTTTAGTTACGTCCGCTTCTGGCACGTTTCGGCCAGTGAGATTGTTCGCAGGCAAGGGCAGCGATGAGCGGGCATTATCGAAAGATTGCGCTTCACATTCGATTAATCTTTGCGAGAACTACATGAGTTAAAGTATAAAACCCCCAAATAAAATCTATAACGACATAGATTGTAATCAATGCAATTGCTGATTTAGTGCTGTATATGTACATTTCCTCGCAGCAGCTGGGTGCGCCGGTAAAAAATTACTCAAAAAGGTTTAACTTAATGAACGTTATTTATTTTTCGGTTGCAGGAGCTATCGCTTTTGTGGGCATTTTAGCAGCCCTAATTGTTACCGCGAAGAAATTGAAAATAGCCAGGACGGATTTTACCGATAAGTCAGTACAGTTGGCGCGTTATGCTGTCATTATTGATGCTGAAGATGAAGCGGCGCGCATCATGACTCAAGCAAAGACGGAAGCAGCCACCACCATTTCGATAAGCGAAACAGAAGCGAAGTTCATTACTGACTTAGCGAATGCTGCGTTAGAAGATGCCCGCACGGCTGCTGAAAAACTCAGTAATGAGACTCAGCAAACCGTTGCCCTGCAGCTCGCAAAAAAAGTCGAAATTGAAGAGCAGATCCAAACTCTGCGCGCTTCTTACGCCAGTAAGAAAATCACGTATGACGAGCTAGAGTCTGTGCTTTCTGTATACAAAGAAGATATGGATTTTGCAGAAATGGGCTTCTACGCGCCGCATTTCGATTTCGATACGTCTGAAATGTTCCAGATATCTATCCGTAGCAATCGGCAGCAGCAGAAAGATTTGCTTCGCAATAAGACCACTTTTGGGGCCATCTATTGCACCACAGAATGGACGGTAAGTGGTTCAAAGGCAGAAGGTAATAAAATGACCACGCGAGGCATAAACATGACTGCCCGAGCCTTTAACGGTGAATGTGATGCGGCCATTGCCAATGTCACTTTTAAAAACATCAACACCATGGAATCGCGCATCTACAAAGCTTTTGAAGTATTAAACAAGCTCAATGAAGTAAACCAGATCCACATTAATCATGCCTTCTTAGATCTAAAGCTGACCGAACTGCGTTTAACCTATGAATACCGGGCCAAAAAGCAGGAAGAAAAAGAAGAACAACGTGAAATCCGCGCCCAGATGGCCGAGGAACGCAAAGCCCAGGCAGAGATCGACCGTGCTCTTCGTGAGGCTGAAGAAGAAGAACGCCGCGCCCAGAAAGCCCTAGATAAAGCCCGGAAAGAAATGAATGAAAAACTGGCGAAAATGACCGCCGCTCAGGCCGAAAAGTATCAGGAGAAGATCGATTACCTTCAAGAGGCGCTGACCGAAGCAGAATTGAAAGGACTAAAAGCCCTGAGCATGGCGCAACAAACCAAGCGGGGCCACGTTTACGTTATCTCTAACATCGGCTCTTTTGGTGAGAATGTCTTTAAAATTGGCATGACACGCCGCCTTGACCCTCAGGACCGCGTTGACGAGCTGGGTAGTGCATCGGTGCCGTTCTTATTTGATATCCATGCCATGATCCACAGTGAAGATGCACCGGCAATGGAATATGCCCTTCACCAGCATTTCGCTGAAAATCGCACTAACCTCATCAACAGACGCAAAGAATTCTTTAACGTGAGTCTGGAAGAGATTAAAGCAGCCGTGTTTGATGTGGCGGGTGATGATGTGGACTTCATTGAGACGGCGACTGCACAGCACTATCATGAGACGGTGGCAATGCGGAAACAAAAGGCTGACGCTCTTGCGATGCCGGTTGAAGTTGAGAAGAAACAGCCACGCTTTGCAGAAGCTATCTAATCCCTGGAACGAAAAAAACCGCCTAAAAGGCAGTTTTTTCGTTTAGCTAGTAAGGGGGGAGGAAAGGCCTATGAGCATTCTGGTAAAAAAAGCCATTAATTTTTAGCATTCCTGCGGCGTACTTTTTACGGCTTTTAGAAGCTCTCCCTGAAAACACTCGGTTCAGCGAATTAGACTTAACAGCTAACTGGCTGGTATCTGAAATGTCAGCACTCGGGACATAACTGACCCACGAATAGGTCAATGTCCGTCCGGTATGAGCGAAAAGCGGACGTAATCATATGCTGGCGCCTGGGTATGCTTCACTTAAAAACAGGCCTGTGTTTTAACTTATAAGTGAAGCCGTTGATCGAAAACAATGTTTGAAAATTTAGTGGAGAGTTCATGGGTGTAGAGTTCTATATAACACGAGCTGATTTTTGGGCTGAAAATGAAGAAGCCCAAATCACTCCTGAAGAGTGGCTTGCCTTCATTGATAGCGACAGCGACTTAACAAGGAACCTTGATAATGGCGACTATCATGCTCTGTGGTCAGGGCCCTCGTCGCATAAAGAGGCATGGCTTGACTGGAGTGACGGCAATATTTACACCAAATGGCCAGACACACAGCTATATAGAAAGATGTTGTATATAGCCGAGTGCCTTAACGCCCAGGTAATGGACGACGATGGAAATATTTACAGCACCCCATCTGAGTGGGAGTATGATCCTGCTTAGACATCCTTAATGTCCGCTTCTGGCACAAAGCTGACGTTGATAGCTTTCAGGATTGCTCCGCCTGCCCGTCGCGTCTATTTTTAAACCTGCATCACTGTTCATAGTGCAATGCTTGCCGCCAGACCATCACGATGCTGTGATTTAGCAACAACTTTTCTGGCAATTGCCTCCTGAGATACGCTTTTATTACCAGCCACAAACTGCCAGACAGCCTCACCCATCATTGTGCATGCTGCCTTACACGCCTGTTCCTAAAACCCAATTATCTGCATCGAACTCAAAAAGCTGACTTTAAAACCATTATGCAGCACTACAACGATATTGCGCACACCTCCCTGAGCTGTATGGCCCCGGCTTCTCCATAAAGAGTCAGGATGTTATGCCCCTAAACAGGATTACCGACGTTAAGCTGACACGCTGTCTTCATCACTCATGATTGATTGCTATTGTCCGGCATCTTTAAACTAAACATTAAAATAACAGCACTGCCACCACTATATTCATTTTAATGCATTGAAATATAATGGGTAATTTTCACTTTTCTGAACTGCATTCTGACTAAAAATGAGCGTACCTCAACGGGTATGCATGCCGAAATTTGCATCCCACTTCTAAAAGGAGTTCAGATGTTGTTCAGAAAAATTTCAGTGGCTTTACTGGCTTCAATGCTGTGTAACTCTGCGATGGCCGATGAGCCTGATGTGACGCCAACGATGTCTTTTGGTTATCAGCGTGGCAATATCAAGGATTTTGGTGAAATTCAGGGGGGAAACTTCAGATTTCAATATGAAACGACGTCGCCTTGGGGATTGATGGGATCGCTTTCAGCAATGAAAAGAAACTGGCGGGATGCTGATACCGAATGCAAAAGAAACGATGCGAAATGCAGGGATAATTATAATGAAAGACATCGTTCAGACAGGAATGCAGAATATTACTCTGCGCTTATCGGACCGACCTATCGCATCTCAGACAAACTGAGTGTGTTTGCCTTGGGAGGGATTTCTCATACAAAAGTAGATAATCCATTAGTTTTTGATTATATCAATAACGTCCAGAAGAAAGACGGGTCAACATCTTCTAACCAGTTTGCATACAGTACTGGCCTGACATTTGATGCAACCAGAAACCTGGCGCTAACGGTAGGCTTTGAAGGCTCGCAAGCCGCTTTCACATCAAAAAAACATGATATGAAGAGTATTTTCATCAATGTCGGTTATCGTTTTTAAATATTAATTATAGGGCTCGTGCGAAACGGGCTTCTTTAGCTGTGGACTGGTGCAACTGGCCAGTCCACTTTCTCCCTTACACTCGCATTCAATCTGTAAACTTCAGCTAAGTGTTTCTTCCACGCCCCGAGTCTTTGTTTTTCATCATCACTTAGCCCATATACTTCCTGAACTACAGACAGCATACGTATTTCCGTATCGGCCTTTTCCAGTAATGCATTCTTTACCGCCTGATTCTCCTCAATGGTTCTTTCCTCATGTTCGGGGAGGTCAACCCACACAGGCGTCCCCTCTTTTCCTGCCACACGCTGCTTTCCTTCAGGAGGGGTACCGGCAAACTTTTGCCAGATGTCATCCGAAACGGGACGAACATCGTCAGGCCAGTTGCCACTTGCCCTGTAAGCCGCTTCTTCATCAAGTAAGTAAAATGCATTTTTTTTAGCGCTATATCCGAAGGCCATTATTAATACCCCAAAGCCAGCCAATAGAAGGACGTTTCCCCCCTGCCTGCATGCAGGGTAAATTTCTGTTTGCTGACATCATCAATATACGAATTGTCTTTACTCTGACCGTGTTTACCAGATTGAGTGATCAGCACGACGAGACAGCTGCTGGGAAAAACAACAGGGTAGGCAACTTCACCTCCACCCGAGTGATGCTGGCCCCCCTGAATGATTAGCTTACTGACCGGATCTTTCCAATACATGGGTGAGCCACTCACCCTTAAAAGACTGGTTGAACGATTTTTTAGCCAGGTATGCAGACTTCCGTCCCAGGCTTCGCCAGACAAGTCACCTTGTGTCGTAATTTCCGCTTTTCCTATTTGCAGAGGCTTGTCGGTACTCAGGAAGCCTTCAACTTTTATATCCCCGTTTATCTCGCCACCACTTACAGACACATAGCGGTGATCAAAGTCGACCCAGTCAATGTGTTGCTGGTTATTACACAGGATCCAGGCATTCAGTGTCGCATTCCACTCCACTTCATTTTGCTGGCAGATGCTGAGAGTACTCTTGATAAGTTCTTTGGCGGCATTGTCATAGATGGGGTATGCAGGCAAATCGCCAACGCGAAGTTTACATGTTCCCGTATTTGTCACTGGTGTCCGGAAGAACAGACGCATACCATCTGTAAGCTTTGTGACTGGAGGCTGACAGGACAGATGATAGTTATCGCCTTCGGTTCGGGTTTTGCAGTTGTTAAGACGTCCCTGCTGCACAGCAGTGATAATTCCTTCATCAGGAAGAAATGGCGCACCTTCTATTCTGAAAATACTGGCCTGCGTGATCTCCTTCATGCCTGCAGTGACAGTAATTCCCCACGCCGCTACATATCCCGCATCAGGCTGAGGCGTAATCTGTGACCCCATGGGCGAAGACACTCCTGCCTTTAACATCAGCCGACAGACACCTGACCGTTTCCCTGGCTGAGCTTTGCCTGAGTTACCGGGACCGCTGTAGGCCATTGCCGGGTTTGCCGCATTATAATAAGGCAGTACCGTTTCATCAGAGTCCACATCCTCATACCCGACCTGCACCAGATAATTCATGCTGTGACCTGCTGAAGCAGGTGCGATTAGCGTGAGCGGGGTTGCTTCACAGATGAGTCCCTGCTTCAGGATAAGCAGTGACGTATCTGCCGGGAGTGATGAATACGGTGTGTTATCAGTATTCTGTAAACTGTAAATCTGTCCAGAGCCGACAATGACCCGCATGGACGCAGGGCTGTCGGGTGTGCAATGCAGTCCATACAGACAGGTATCGGAGCCCAGTACGGCCATGGCAAGCTTTGCCATACCTGTCATGGCGAATTTATTGGTATTAAGCAGGTCGGTTTCGAGCGGAATGGCACCCGGATAAACAATCTGACGGTCCATACATTTCCCCATAAAAAAGGCCACCCGCAGGATGGCCAGAATGAGCCAGTTATTCTGAATCGGGCACCTTACTGAATCCGGACCCAGACCAGCGTGCCTTCCATTTTGAAGGCTGCGACAGCGGCATAAATATGAGCATCCGTAATGCCGCCGGTGAACATGTTTTTGGATATATACTCGCCACGTGATGCCCTGCTATAGCCGGATGAGGGAATATGGTAGCCCGCCACCCATGGTATGCCCTCGCCTTTTGGGCGGCTGACCATAACAAAGGCCTGATAAGGAAGATAAAGGGATCCATAACCGCCAGCAGAACCATATCCGGTTGACGGTCCGCCATACGCGCCCGTATCTGCAGGGCGCAACGGCTCAAACACAACCGGTGTAATTCCTGTCAGGGCCTCAATGATATCGATGATCGCCTGCCGGGTACCTCGTTCGCGAAGCAGATTCGTTCTGATCTGATCCCGAAATGGCTCGTCGTCCATCCCTGCGGGCCTGATAAGGCCACTGCCAAAAAAATCATAGGCCGCGAGATCAAGCCAGCCATGGGTGGCCGTCGCCATGCGTGTCTGCGACCGGGCATAAAGATAAAGTGTGTAGCACCAGGCCAGCGATTTCGCACATGCCGCCAGCGCGCCGAACAGAACCGGACTTTCATCAGCAAACCAGCCAGCAGGAAGAAGGGTATGAAGCCGGTTGTAAAAGTCGTTTTGATCGCCTCTGGCCATTCAGCTCACCTTCACCGTTCCAGGACGAATAACCTGCCTGTGAGAGGCTGCCATATCGGCAGTGCCGCCATTCAGCGTCAGTGACGAAACATTGGTCACCAGCGGACTGGCGCTGTAGGCCACTTTTACCAGCTGGGTGTATGCCAGCAGTTTCCCCAGCGCCAGGCTGCCGATGCACTGAATAATCGCAGTTCTGACCAGCGTGACGATTTCGCCATGATCAGCTGTCCCATCGGTGGAGATAACCAGAATGACATCTGCTTTAATTACATCTGGCGGAAATACACCAAATGTGACGGTAAATCCCCGCACGGCATCGATGGCCATCGCTGCCCGCTGGACAAAAGCTGCATCAGGGCTGCCACTGCCATCGTCCACCACGGCATAAAAATAACCGGGCTGATAGGAGCCATCCCACACGGCATTTTCCGTCAGGGTATAACTGACCCCACTCTGAAGATTGCTGATGGCAAAGCCGATAGCCGCTTTGGTGGCTTTCGACAGTGAGGCGATCCACAGCACAAATCTCGCCCGGTAGCTGTCATCACCCTCTGCATCCTTGCCGTTAACAAACGCGGCGGTGTTGGTTACGGTGTCTACATAGAAAATTGCCCCTGAAATGACCGTCACCGTTCCCGGCTGCGCATTACCCGCAGCGCCTGCTCTGTTCGCCCTGACCGGAACCACAAGCGAGCTGACGCCCGCCGCGATGACATAACCTGACTGCTCGGCATCCCAGGCATCAATCGACGTGTCAGCCATCACAGCATAATGCTGGGCACCGTCTGTGGTGGTGACATGCGCACCCACCGGGACCAATGCCCTGCTGGTGGCTGTAAATCGACTGAAAGTGACCTGCCCGATAGCCTGCACGGCAGAGAGCCGCGGAAAACTGAAATCAGCCATCCAGCTGTCCAGGTCCTCGCCGGAGCATGTCGCGGCGCGGGTCGTCACCAGCAGCTTCACAATCAGCTGCTGTATCCACATGGCCACACCCGCATTCGACTCTGCCAGCGACCGGAGAATGCTGCCAATGGAGAAATCCACCAGCTTCAGTGCCCTGGCCTGAATAGCCGTGACCTGCTCACTCACAAGATCGGTAAAGGATTTTATATTGAGGGGTGCCATTGTTTACCTCGTGACATCGAAGATGAGGGTTTCCGGGTTGCCGGTCATGGCATCCGTATAGGACGCTGACACACTGATCCCCCCCTCAATGCGATTCAGTTTTACAACCGGCGGCGGATGGCTGGCGACAGCCTCTTCCAGCAACATCTGGCCGCTGATGAGCGCCTTCCACTCTCCGGGCCTGAAGGCTTCACCAATTTTCTTCCCGAGTCCTGCCCCGTATTCCGGATGAAAAACGTAGTCGCCAGGATTGGTCAGGAGTCGCCGCAGAATGCGTTGTTTCGTGCGATCGCTGGCGGATGCCGTGCGTAAGTCGCCTGTGGATGAAGAGTCAAGGTCTCCGCCCGGGAAGTGATAGAGGTCGTGCATCGTTTAACTCTGGAGAGTGGCTGTAATTTTCTGCTCAGGCGGGGCGGTAAAGTTGCCCTGCCCTTTTTCGAGATGTTTATGGCCGTCATAAACAGTGCGGATACGATGAACCGTGCCATAGCGCCCATCGTTGTCGCGGATGTCTTTCCCGACGGTAAGATTTTTATCAATGCGCACGTTACCACCGGTAAAGTGGTGTGCAGGCGCGTCATAAGTGAGCTTTTCCTTAGCGGACAGCAGGACTTCCCCGCTGTTGAGAAACTTCAAAAGCGATCCGCTCTGGTGCACCAGCCAGAACTCACCGGAGGGTGGGCCCGGGCAGCGATCAGCATCGTTATAGAACTGCCCTTCTGCCATTCCTACACCAGTCAGGCCAGAATCAAATCCCACCTCCGCCACCGCGCCGAGCATCGGCCCTGCAGCCAGTCCCCAGCCGTTGCCTGCCCATGGCGTGCTGAGGGGGATCCACCCCGTTTCCTCACCGGTCGGCTGGAGCTGAACTTTTATTGCATAACTGGCCGGATCGTATGCCGTGATAATGCCCTGACGTGTGCCGCTTTTGCCGGACAGGCTCTGACGGGCCGTTGCCGCCATGGTGTTGATCAGTGCTCTCAACGGTTAACCTCCAGTGCTGGGCTGTGATTTCTGCCCGATATCATCATTTTGTAGCCTGAGTCCGCGCTCAGCGTACGACGCACCCGATCGCAGAAATAACCCTGGTCAAAGAGGCTCTGAGTGCCCTCAATGCGTACGGAAGTTTCTGGCATAAGCAGGTTGTCACCGGCCACTGAGCAGCTGAACGTCATCTCATGCTGGATAATTTGCCGGTAAATTGATTGCGCCAGCGCGTGCGCTGCATCGGGGGTCAGGCCATTACGGATCACCCGATAGACCTGTCGGTCTGATGTGGCTTTACCGGGTCCGGTCCCTCCAGCGGGTGACGGGTAGATAGCAGTAAATTGTCTGTTTTTCAGCTTTGCATTCCAGCTCAGCACTTCCACCGTCACGCCTTTGGAAATAGTCAATGCTCTTGAAAAATTCAGGTCATCGGAGACATTGCAACGGGGATACGCCTGCTCACCGGGGGGCTGCCAGCGGATAACATAATCGTCATTACCGGCAGGGTCGCGTCGGGGTTCGAAATGCAGGCTGTCACCTTCCACATGAACCGAAAAGTTTTCTATCCCCGCCAGACTGGTTATCAGGTCCCATTCCGTCTGTTCGCCTGTCAGGTGAGTCGAATCAATCTGGTAGTACTCACCGACGCGCTGTGTCGTCGCCGTCACAACCGGTGTCAGGCCGTGTCGCTGCGCCAGCGTAGTGGCTATCTGTGAGCTGGTAAGATTTTTAAAGCTTTCGCCCAGGGTCTTCGCATCAATAAGTTTTGCGGTGAAATCGCGCCCTTCTGCGGAGATCTCAAAGCGTGCAGGTTCGTAATGCCACGTATCGATGTTGCCCGTGATGTGTTTTTTCTCGTTAACCCCCGCCGGTGTCGCAATCGAAATGAACAGCTCGGTCCTGATCGTGGTCTGCACCGCCCACCAGTTAAGCAGCTGCATACCTGGCGGCAGCGCTGAAATCGCCAGCGTAAGCTCAAACGTACCTGCACCGCGAAAGGCATTGCTCTCAACACTGAACGACACAAAGGGCACCTCTGTGCCATTTAAAAGACATCGCCCGCTGACGTGGCGGGCGCTGGATTTGGTAATGGGGTTGTTGACGTCCATCGTTAACTCGCTGGGCTGGTGGGTACTTTTAGCGTGTGAATGCCGCTCAGTTGCGGATCGGCCAGGTCATTGGCCTCGGCAATGCTGGTCCATAAAGAAGCGTCACCATACTGCTCTGATGCCACCTGATACAGATTGCCGCCTGACAGCGTTACTGCCCTGACACCACTGGCGGCCTGCCCTGCATTAACATTTTTGTTCAGTCTGCCCAGCACGTCCTGAAGGTGATACAGGGCCGGGATGCGGGTAGCGTGGTCTGACTGAAGGAGCAGATTACTGACGGTCTTTGAAACGGGGTTGCCGGGCACCATTCCTCCAAGTGAGGTAATCTCACCTGCCTCTGCTTCAAGCAGCGCGAGCTCATGCTGAATGATGTTGCGTGCAGCGATGATGGGCCGGACAACGGCCTGCACCTGCGCGACCGTGGCATGCGCAAAATTCGTCACCGCCTTTACCGCCTGATGCAGATTTCTGACGGCCTGCGCCACGACATCAATGTTTATGATACTGGCAAGGCCCAGTGCCCGGCCCAGGTCACTGTCAATCAGTCCCTGTAGCGCGCCGGTCAGGGCATCCACCTTCTCTGGCGAGCCCTCATTGCGGACAACCGCCACTTCAATGGAGTAAGGGCGACGCCAGATGAACTCGTAGACCGGGTTAAATGCCGTAATCACCACGTTGAAACGGTAATCATCCAGGGTCAGCACCACCGGGTGCCCTGCATCCCGCATGCGTTCCAGCACACTGACGCGTTCACCAGCCTGAGCGCCCGTGATGATGCCAGACCAGAACAGCGGTTCGTATTCCGTACCCAGCACATCGATAATACGGCTGCCGCCAATCAGCTGATGCTGTACAGTTTTCTGCCTGCCGTGGATGGCAATCTGTTCAGGGACTTCAAATTCCAAAAACTCGAAGTCGCCCAGCATCAGCCGGGTTCCAGTCGGATCGACACCCTGCGCGAACGGCGCCAGTGAATTGAGATATGACATACAGAGTAGGCCTGGTTCAGAGGGAGACTGACGGTTACAGGGAAGCTACTGACGGGTATGTGCGATAACCTCTGTCAGAGCCAGGTGAGTCAGCAGACAGAGAATACTGATACCCGGTCATCTCATTCAGTGCAAAACAAGCTTACTTAAGCGCCAGTCCAGCCTGGGATATTTACTTTGTCAGGATGGCCAGGTGTTTCTCGTCCTTAGCCGCTGCCAGTGCGGTGTTGACGGCTTCTTCAAGTACTTCGTAAGTCACTTCACCCGTCAGCACACTGTCTCCGATAATGGTCGTCGGCGTACCTGTAAAATGAAGCCTTCTCATCAATTCTTTATTCACTTCAATAATATTCTGCGTATTGAGCGGATACGTGCTGAGTGAAATCCCGGCAGCATGCAGGGCTGAATAGATACGCAATCCATTATCCATACCGCTGTCTGACATCAGCGCGTGATGGAATGCGTGAAATTTTTCGGGTTGCTCGATCCAGACTGAAAGAGCCCGGCGGGTAGCGGCGGTTGAGGCTTCCGGCCCCCACGAAATCAGTTTGTAGGTGATGGCAATCTGAGGATAGGCCTTTAAAAGCCTTTCCAGGCTGGTATCCAGACGTTTGCAGTGAATACAGTCGTAATTCACGAAACTGACAATTTTTAGTTCTGGCTGCTCTGCACCGACGACAGGAGAGAGCGGATCGTTAAGCAATTTCAGGCGGATCATTGCATCAGTCTGCGACAGAGGCTGAGTCTGTTCTGACGTAACGGCACTGATGACCTGATGATTCGTGACCTCTGCTGGTGCAGGCCATGCGCTAATGAGCATCAGCATGAACAGGTATTCATTGAGCATATCGGGACTCCACGGGCAATTTCACGGAAACCGAGGATAGTGGCAGTGAATGAGAAATTCAGTTGAGTCAGCATGCCGGGAATGGCTTTCAGAATTCTGAAAAACGGAACGTCTGAAAACATTTATTGGGGCCGAGTCAGACATTCACTGCCGGCAGTCATACTTATGAGAGGTTGCCAGCCTGGCCGGGATAGACCATCAGCATTGTGGGGTCAAAGGTGCTGGTTGAGGCCGGTGCTCTGGCGGCCTGCTTACTGATGCCACTCATGACAGTGGCTACCAGTACCTGGCGCCCTTCATGCGTCATAAGCAGATTTACGGGCTGCGCTCCGTGGCTTACAGAGACAGGCGGTATCGGCGGGTACCTACCGGTTTTACGATACGCCTGCTCCCGCTGCTGCTGTCTGTCAAAGTCCGCCTGAGTCGGCAACCAGGGTTTATAGGCAACCCCGTGGTCAAGCGCATTCTGCCGGGCCAGTCTGTCACGCTCTGCCATTTCCCGGCTCTGCGATACCGTGCTGCCCGGATAAAGGGCGGCAAGCGTTACGGCAGAGATTATGCCCGGCAGACCGGTAAGCGCGGCCGTGAGTCCTGTCAGACCCGTTGTGGCGCTTCGTCCGATCAGCAGGTCAATGCCCCAGCCCGCCAGTTTAAGCGGTGCAAGCAGTGCGCCCGTGGCATGTTTGATGAGCCAGAATCCGCCGCTGATGCCTGCAAGGCCCGTCACGGTCAGAGCAGCCTGTCCGGCAAACTTCGCCATCTCCGGATGCCGGTGTGCAATGTCTGCCATCTGCTGAAGAGAGTGCGTGAGTGTCTCCAGCCCCTGCGTGAACGTGTCCAGCAGGCCGCCGTCCTTCCCCATCACCCGTTGCAGGTCCTGCCATTTCTTGTGAAAGTCGATCGCTTTACCGTTGTAAGTGCTGCCGACCGCACCATAAGCATCATTCAGGCCGCGCGCGACACCGTAGGCATCGATACGGTGATGGATGGTCTCAAGCTGTTTGTCGATGAGACTGAACATCTTGCCGCCGGTACGCCCGAATATCAGGGCGTTCTCACGCTGCTTCTGTTCTTCGGTGTAATGGTGTCTGCGGTAGAGTGGCAGGATGACGTTTTCATAGTATTCGACAGGCGACTGGCTGAAGAGCTGCGCGTTAATAAGCGGATTGCCCCGGAAACGCTTCACGCCGCCCAGGCTGTTTAGCTCTATCTTGCTGGCATCCCAGATACCCATCGTCATCAGGTCGTGGGTGACCTGATTAGGCAGCTTCACAATCCCGTTTAACCGGTTATAAGCGGTCATCAGCGCATCACCCGCTGAACTGCCCTTCAGTTCACCGATAATCGGCTCCAGCTCAGCAAACAGGGCTTTATTGCTCAGGTTAAAGGCCGAGGTGCCCGCTTTGGCCATAAACTGACGGTACTGGGTGAAATCGACATTGCCGCCTGAAGACTGAATGGCACGGAACGCCGCGTCCATCAGTTCATTAAAACGCTCCGGGCTTTTGAGTCCGCCCGCCGTCTCGGTGAAGCGCAGCATATCCATCTGCTTCGCCGTGGTGGCCTCACGCTGATGCTCATCCAGCCCGCGGGAGGCGAAGGTGATACGCGCCAGCACCGGTGCCGCCAGTTTCGCCGCGCGCAGCTGCTCCTCCACAGATTTCATACCGGACTCGCTGAATACCCCTTGCGCTTCCACCAGATATTTCAGCATGTCAGTGGCTGAGGAGCCCCGGACCCGTGTGGTTTCTGCGAAACGCAGTGCTTCATCTGTCGCAGCCTGACCCATGCCGAACTGCCTGAACTTCTCGGTCATGGTCTGGTAGCGGGCAGCTTCATCAACAAAGCCCTTCAGCATTCTGAAACCCAGATAGCCGGTGGCCAGATTGGTCATACCGTCTGAATATGAGCCACCGCCAGGTGGCCGGCCATTACCGCCACCGTGGCCAGAACCGCCACCACCCCATCCACCTGGAGGGACGCCGCTATTCCAGCCATGCCACCAGCGACTGCTTCCTGAAGGTGGAGGCAGCGCAGGTCCACCGCCATTGTTGCCGTATCCACCGCTTCCACCTGCAGCGGCGGCCCCTGCTGCCAGAACGGGCAGTGTAATAGCTGCACCGTAACCACCCGCCAGCAGCGGGACATTACGCGAGGCACGGTTGATACGCTGAGTCTGGTCAGCTATCTCGCGGATGGCTCCGGCATATTCACGCGCACCGCGGGACGCACCGAAAAACTCATTATTAAGCGAGCGATTGAGAGCCCGCAGTGCGGATGTGGCCTCACGAGCCGCGCTAGTCAGTGCTTTAATGTTCCTGGTGATGGTGACGAACTTCTTATTCAGTTCAATCGCATCACGGCTCACCTGCAGCAGGTTGCGCGTAATCTGGTCATCCAGCGCCAGTCGCACGGCTACACGGTAAGCCTGAATATCCATAGGAACCTCAATTTACGGGCATAAAAAACCCGCCGGAGCGGGTCGGGTTTTAAGAAAATAACATCAAAATTCGATGCGACAGGGACTCTATAAGAGCCTCATACCATTCCTTCACTGTTGGATCGAATTGCAAAAACCACAGACTGAAGTAAACCCCTCCAACACCAGCGAGCATATGCAAGCTAAGATTGAACCAGTATGCGTGAGGCCGGTCAGCCTTCTTGATAAGCTCGCATCTGGACGTGCCTTTGAAAGTCTTGGTGTAGACACCAGTTCGGTAGTAACTGATTGCTTGCTTAATCATTAGAAGCCCCGTGAGAAAAATTGCAATTACAGTGAACCAATAGCCGTAATCCATGCCAAAAAATCCCTTTTATAACAATATTTTATATTGAGCCAGCGAGCTATTAGCGTTTAATTATCAGACTCATTTTTTCGGCTCAGTATTTCCGCTCTATCTGCCAGAACCAGACACTTTACACCATTAGTTCCGGCTCATCGTTTGAGCATTCACAAATTCTAATTATTGCGAAAGACCTGTTTTTTTATCAGGATTCCTATTCCCAAGCTTAAGCGTATATTGCCAATGGGGTCTTCCCGTATGGCAAGGTTTAAGAATCATAAATGAAAAAAACAATCGTGGCTCTAATCACTCTGGCTCTTCTGGTACCATCTGTCAGTTTTGCACGCGGTGGTCATTATGCAGGCGGACATGGCTCTTCTCATAAATATGGCAAGTATAAAAATGCTCGTACCGGCAACCATTATGAGAAGCGACACTGATTAATGGTATGGAATCTTTACTCAAAGCCCACTCTACTGGGCTTTTTTAATTGTGCTGACAGAGTGAACAAGCTAAAGAAAAGTTAAAGTTTTCTAACAGTGCGCCGAAAATCAATAGTACGCCTGAGCCAATCATGTGAAAGACGATCATGTCAGTAGAAACCATTTACCGGCACTTTGAAAAAGCTTGGGCTGAAACGCCATATGGGATACTTAGTGATGCTCAACTCCGTTCAATCGCTGGAAACTGTCGCCGGGACGAAATAGCTGCAATTCACTTTGTGATAAAACTGTGCAATGCAGATCTTGCTACATGTCCTGACTGGGATGTTGAAATGCAATACCTGCTTCACCAAAACATTCACACTTTACAGCGCCTGCTTGCTCAGATTGATTTGCTACGCAACCAATGAGCAGTGTTGATTCCCAGAACATAATCAGGCCTGCTGCCGATGCCAAAGGCATGCAACTCAAGGAGAACGCTTAATGGAACAAACAAACCCTCTCGCAGTCCTGTCGTCGATCATCTGGTTTTTGATGTTTATCCCATGCTTCCGCATGGCTCAGAAAGCTGGTTTCGGATGGAAGATGGCGTTGCTCCTTTCCTGTCCGGGCATACATTTCATCATGCTCTACGTCTTCGCTTACAGGAAGTGGCCGAACGCACCTTATCAATAAGTTCTGACCATCTTTCAATGTACCTATGCCTACCCATTGAGGTGCGCTTATTCTGAAGGTAAGAGAAGAAAATACCATATCAGTTGAATATTGAATTTTTTTATTAGTCGGTTGAATGTAAAATAGGGACAAGTATGCAAAATATTAATGCACAGGAAAAAACTTCGATGCCAAAATCAATATGCTTTTTCAATCATAAAGGTGGTGTTAGTAAAACCACTACCACTTTTAACCTCGGCTGGTCTTTAGCTGAGCAAGGTAAAAAAGTTTTGATGGTTGATCTTGACTCGCAATGCAACCTAACAGGTATGGTTCTCGGCTACGATAAAATTGATGACGGGCTTGATGCATTTTATAACAGTCGAGATAATCTCACTTTAGGTCCTATTGTTGAATTTCTTATTAACGGCGGACAGCCAGAAGCTTACCTCCAGTCTGATAATGGAAAGCTTCACCCCACTCTACATGAAAATCTGCTCCTCCTACCTGGACACCTAGATGTTTCCGACTTGGATTCTCAAATCAGTGTTTCTCTTAAAATTGCAGCAGGTATTCCGGCCACGAGGAATATTCCTGGTAACTTACCCAAAATATTGCAATTGATTGCAGAGAGAAACAATATCGACTACATCCTTTATGATCTCAGCCCGAATGTTGGCGGACTTAATGAGGTTATTTTGATGTCTAGTGACTACTTTATTGTGCCAGTGGCCCCTGACTTTTTCTGCTGGCAAGCTATACGTTCTTTGGCAAAAAATATTCCCAGATGGCACAGGGAATTAACTATGTTCAAAGAAAATAATGATGGTAATTCTGCTCAGTCGATAAAAAATAGTCCTAAGTTCTTGGGAATGATTCAACAAAGGTATCGACCAAGAAAGGGTGCCCCAGTAAAATCATTCGAAAAGTGGATGACTGCGATACGTGACGCTGTTGATAAGATTCTCGTTCCAAACTTAGAGAAAATAGATTGCATTATGCCTAGGGCTAATGTTCAAGAAGCGATTGACCTTACCAATGGAACTGGTGATCTATCAGCTTATGATCTTGCACACATTTCCGATTTCAACTCATTAATAGCAATTAGTCAGCAATTAGCAACCCCAGTATTTTCGATTAGCGACCAACAAATTAAAGAGTCTGGTCAATTCGGGCATGCATTGAGCACAATGAAAGCTAGTAGAGATTCTTTCGATGGCCAGTTTAAAGGATTAGCTCAAAGGGTACTAAATTTAACCTCATAATAAGACCCGGCTTTTGCCGGGCCTTGTCAGTATATCCATAAACAACGTTGCTGATTAGCATTTAATCTCGTGAGAACTTACTGTTTAAAGAATTTCTTTTATTCTCTTTAACGAGACCGCCTTTCATTACCAGTATTTGGCATGTGGTTCTGATAGCCCATATGCCATATCTGCAGGGCTCTTATTTTTAATACCCTCTAAACCCGCGAGTAATCGCCAGACCCGTTGCCTCCATCAACGGGTTGATCTTCCGCACATACGCTGGACCGATGAAGGGGCGTGGCGGAATGCTATCGGTACCAACTTCCTGCCAGAATCCAATCTGACTTTTGGTGCCCACGATAGCCGCCAGTCCCACTACTTCACTTTCGATTGAGTCTCTTAGTTCACCTGAACGCAGCAGCGGCTCGTCTTCGCTGTACCCCTGACGTACTCGGTCGGCTTTGGTCGACTCAGCAAGCGATACCCATGCGTCAAAGGGCCCATAAGCTGGCTGGTAAACGCCGATTTCTTCCTTCGCTGTTTCCTCAATTTCTTTCACGATGACGCGGAACCCCGCCTCCAGACCGGTGGCAATGGTGGCTGAGGCAGACGACAATTCACGCGCAAACTGCTCAAGGTCCACTACTTACCCTCCTCCCATCTGCGTGTGTTCCAGTTGTAGGTGCCACCCTCAAGCTCGCCAATGACCACACCCATAGCAATGCGCTCATGGGGCATCAGTGCTGTCAGACCCGGAAAAATCACGCTGAACGGAACCCCGGCTTTCATCAGCCAGCACTGGTTAACAAACCCGGGGTTCTGCGCTAGTTTTTTGCGGCAGTCTCCGTGGCCTCATCGTCCCTGTCGTTCGACATGACACGCAGGGAGGCACTGACCACTTTAAGTCCACTTTTGCCCAGGATGGCGAGCATGCTTTCAATCTGCTTCGGGTTCTGCGGCACCGGGTATTCCTCGCCGTCGATATCAGCCACAGCAGCCGCCGGAAAGGCGTACATGTTCATGTACATCACGTTGATGGCCATCTCAGGGCCCACCGCAACCGTCAGGCGGGATTCCTGCACCGGGTCCAGCTCACGCAGGGTAATGACACGCCCGCTGGCATCCCGGACCTGATTTGACTTCACTGGCGATTCCGCCACGGCGAGCGGCGTCTCATGCACTCTGACCTGCACCATTGTTTATTCCTCAGTTCACTTTTTTACGGCGGTTGGCTGTCCATGACAGGGTCTGGTTCACTGTCTTCTCGCCCTGCTTGTTACCGGCATCGGTAAGGTGAAACGACACGCCCTCATAGCGGTACACACTGACGGTGCCGTTTGCCTCGGTGATGGTTTCGGTGATGGTGCCGCGGGGCTGATCGATGCCGTTGTAGTAGTTGTCTTCCCACTTTGCCCAGAAGTCATCGAGCGTGGCATCCATGCGTTCAGCAGCGATGGTGCCATTCCAGCCAACGGGTATCTGCAGTTCATCGGTAATGCCATTGAGCGGCGTAATTTTATGGGTCGAGACCTGCGGCTTTGAGTCAAAGCTCATGATTTTGGGAATGCGCAGTTTTCCCGTCGGCGTATTGATATCGACAGCAATATCACGCCCCACGGTATAGCCAAGGGTTGGCATGGTTTATCTCCGGAGTAATAAGTGAGGCACAGTTCAGCGCGACAAGCTGTCTGAGACGGAAATGGACACACTGCCGCCCCCTTCCAGGTTCACCAGGAAGTAGCGCACCACGTTGAGGTATTTCACCTGCACATCGGCTGTCATGTAGCCCAGTGCTACGCGCGCATCCGGGTTATTGGCCGCATCGAGGCGCACCGCAAAGGCTGGTCCGCCATTCGGGTCGCCAATCATCTTCAGCGTCTCCAGATTCGACAGGAAAGACTCCAGCGTGCTTTTGGTCTCCCGGCGCAGGTCCGTGGTCTGGTTATCACCCACGACACTGCCGAAGCTCGCCGCGATGGTCAGCGACAGGAAGTTGGTCATGCGGGTGTAGGTATCATCGTTCTGGGTCGGATTCGATGACGTATTGCGCCCGGATCGCATGCCGAAGTAACTGCCGCCCGGACAGGGATTGGTGATGACATCCAGGCGGGCTGAGTTAATGGCCCCGATTTCCGGCACGGAGTAAGGACGCCCCGCCAGCTGCCGCTCGGTGGCAATGATGCCGGGAATGCGTTTGTTGAGCGTGGAGATATGCGGTGCCCGGGCGGCAATGTTTGCCGCTTCAAACGTGGCGGGCGCAATCATGCGGCTTGTGCCGTTTGCGGTATCTTTCCAGTAAGGCCAGTCACCCACTATCAGCTTGAAATGCCAGTCGTCCACGCCTGAGCTGTTAAGCGCTTCAGACACCGCCTTACAGCCAGCGGAGGCCGGGCCCTGGCCGATGACATAGGCACCTTCGGAGCGCGCAAACGCCGCCATGGCGGGCCAGCACATTTTATCGGTCACATCGGCAAGGTTGATGACCTGTGAATTTGTGCCACGCAGGGCATACATGCCTTTACGCGGAGCATCAGTGCCGTCTGTACCGAGTAGCGTGGCATCCGTGATACCGGTCGCGCCGTCGGTGCCCCCGCTAAGTGTGATCTCTTTAACCGCGGCCTGTGCGGGCGCTTCAGATTCGGTTACTTTCGCGCGTACCAGCTGGCTGGGACCGCGGATATTCATCTGACCGTGATTTACGGCCTCTGCCATCGCTTTCCATAGCGCATCCCCTTCACCCTGCAGGTTATCAAAGACTTCGGCACTCACGCCCGGCAGACTGATGGTCAGCTTTTTCGAGTTCACCGCGGTACCGCTGCCGATACCTGCAATTATCTGGTTTCCCCGCGTCCCGCTGTAGAGTGCGGTCAGCAGCAGGCCTGACTTGCTGCCATTTTCACAGAGCCGGCCACTGGCGGCTTTATCCTGACCGTTTGTCACACGCACACAGTTCAGGTTCGCCGCACCGAGCTGAAGTGAAATGGCAGCCGCTGTCGCCAGGTCATACTTACGGTTTTCAGGCGTGCCCAGAAAGAATGCAATGTCGTTATCTGACGTGATACGAAAGGCGCTGTTTACCGGCCCCCAGCCTGCCACACCCACCAGCCCCAGCCCGTCAGTGGGTACACCGTTAATGTAACGTGCCCGGGGCGGAACAACCTGAACATACAGGTCAGGTGCCGTGAGTGCAGACGTGTTGAGATCGCCGGTTGAATAAATCGGCATGAGTGAGACTCCGGATGAGTGAGCTGATGCTGGAAAGAAGAGGGTTACCGCGTAGTCTGCTGGCCGTTAACGGTGACAACCGTGCTGGTCACCTCAGGTGCGGTAATGGTCTGGGTGGTGGCGTAATTCACGCTGAAAATCAGGTCGCGCCGGTAGACATGCCAGTTCTCTGACCTGTCCGAATCAAACTGCCGGGCATACAGGAGCTGCGCGGGCGCGCCGTCGTTGAGGTCAATGTGACACTGTTCAGAGAGCGCCGTATCAATGGCACTGCCGATGCGGTCTCTTAGGCCAGGCGTGGGTGCCCAGACAGTAACCTGGAAATCTTTTATCTGCCTGCGTAGCTCCCTGACGGCAGTACCCGCGGTCGAGACGGAAAGACTGATGTGTCTCACCAGCATAATGCAGAGACTGCTGCTTATAGTGAATGACCGGGGCAGTCTGACAGAGAGAATATAAAGTGCCTTTTCGGCTGTAGTGCCTGCCTGGAAGTGGAAGGTGTATGTTTTCCCGTTAAGGGTTATCTGCACGTTAGTCAGTGCCGACGCCACACCGGCAACACTTATCGCGGTGCCGTTCACTGTGAACTGTAGCGAGGGTTTGCCCTTCGCCATCAAACGGAACGGCCTGCCAAGCGCCGTGCTGATTTTACGCTCTGTCAGCAGTGGCCATACGGAGACGTGCACACCACCGTTCTCGATATCCTGCTGCAGTATGCCCGGCACCGGCCAGCCCGGATAGATTTTCACTGCGGCGTTAATGATGCCCGGAAGCCCGCTGCCACCGGGATACACTGCATCTGAAATACGGCCTGCCAGGTAACGGGCAACATCATCGGTACTTGCCATGTTACGCCGTCACCTGAAGCGCCGTCAGACGCCAGCCCATGTCGGTCAGTTCCGTGCCGCTGATGACAAACCGATGCCCGGCGTCATCCGTCACAAAATCCCCGGCATGGAGAGACAGGCCTTCGAACGTAGGCATCAGAATGCTGTGCCACGCGCTGCGCATCTCACCCGGCAACTTAAGCGGGCTGTGCTCACCGCCACGGCTCAGCAGAATGCTGGCTGGCCAGCCGGACATGATGAGCGTCTCACAGGCAGCTGTGGTGCCGCCATAATCCTGCAGTCCGCTATCGGAACCTGCCTGCGCGGTACGCCGGACGCTGACAAGCCGCTCAGCTCTGACGCACAGAATGGGCTGTAACAGTGGCATGGCTGCCACGTAAAAAGTCCCCTCGGTAGACACCAGGATATCGCCTACCTCAAACCCCGCCGCATCAAAGATGCCAATACGGGTGGCCTGTCCGAACCGGGCTGCGCGCATGTAGCCGTAATCGGTGGTGAATGAGGCCGAAAGCTGTCGCAGCGGCTGCGCGTCGAGAGGGCTGAAGGGTGATGTCGCCCGGTAATGACGGGCCGTACCGCCCAGGCGCTTCGCGGCCTTCCCGTTACCCTGGTTTACCTTCGCCGCCAGCTGATGTGCGTCCATATCAGCACCGTGTCACAGTGGATACGCCATTGCCCAGCGACGGGCCCGGCGGGATGCCGAGCAGTCCGCAGAGCTGACGCCGCCACTGATTGTAGAGACGCGTACGGTCTGAGACTTCTGACCGGTTCCGCTGCCAGACAGCCGCTTTATCCGTATCAAGGTTGTCTGCCGCATGGGTAATCCCCCATTCCAGACTGGCCAGTGTCGTCAGATAGTTCACCACGATGGCTTCCTCCTCAGCCCGCAGCGTAGTCAGCCTGTGAGCCAGCGTCTGGAACCGGCCTGATGTGACCTGTGCGTAAGCTGCATCACTGCGATCGTCAGGTGACGTGTCGCCGGTCGTGGGATAGCCCATATAGCGACGTGCGTCGGCCTGCTGCTGGGGTGTCAGCATGTATGACCTCATCTGAAAGGATTTTGTCTGAAGTGGCTGACCAGGACTAACCCAGCAACAGGGCGCTGTGTTCCGGTTTGATGTTCTGGCATCCCCATGCCGCGGCGATTTCATAGCGCACACGGCGATACTGTTTGTACATGGAAACTTCAAAGGACATGTTGGTGCGCGGATCGGTGATCATCATGCGGTCATCCGCCATGTCGCCTTCTTCTGGCAGCGCGGGGGCGCGTGTAGCCAGGATGATGGCGGAGCGGCTGAAGGCGAAGTTGGCAATAAATTCACTGACAACCTCCAGTTTGGTTCCTGCTTTAACCTTTTCCATCAGCCCCGGCTCATAAATTTCAATGGTGTTATAACTATTAGCAGCAACAACATACTTGTCCTTTCCGATGATAACGACGCACCCTTGCTTAACAAAGTCAGGCACGCTGGATTTACTGTTGTCGCCATCTGAAGGCTGGATTTTTACAGACAGACTTCCTTCCGGGCAATCCTCAGCAACAGTTAATGTTCTGTCCTTAAGTGGCTTTTCACCCGACTCACTTTTCACCTGAGCGACGCCGGCTGATTCACGCAATGTAAAACCATGTAACTCCAGAAGTGTGCCCTGAGAACGCAGTGCTGTGGTTCCGGCCTCATTGGCTTTGGTCAGCTGCGCCATGGTTCGCAGTGCCGCGCCTGCAGTGGTATCGATGACACACTGCAAATCGCTGAGCGGTGCGCCATTGTCCGTCAGGATTTTGCGCACCTGTGCTGTGTCAGTCAGGGTATCTTTAAATGGTGTTTTACCCGCTTCACCGGATGCGCGTGAAGCGCGACGGAACAGCTCGCCCAAATCTTCTTCGATTTCATTAACCAGCGTGCGCATCGCCTGGGTAACCTGGTCGCGGCGGATACCGTGGTAACCCGGACCGGATTTAATGCCCTTCTGCTGTTCGCCTTCCCAGCGGAACGGCACCATACGCGATTTGGTAATGGCTAGCGGCACATTACCAATATCCTGGTCACCGTCATCCGGCGGCAGCTGACCGGGCTTAACATCTTCAGCGTCTGAAGCCGGCGTCACAGGGATACGAATCGGCTGATTCAGCGCTGCACGCTCTGCCGTGGCGTCCAGTGTAACAGAGGGAATGAAACCGCAGAGTTCGCGCGAGACGATATCCAGCGACTGGTACAGGTCGGGAATGAGTTGAGTCAGGGTATTAGACATGCAGGGTTATCCAGTTAATCGGTAATCTGTACACCCGCACAGGCGCGTTCGCTCTGCTCCTGAGGGCTGAGGGATTCGAACTGTGCACGGGTAAGTGTGTCTGAGCTGCTGTTGCCATTTCCGCCGGAGGAGCCGCCGCCTGATGCGCCGGTGCCTTTGAGGATCTGGTCTTTATACGGATAGTGTTCAACGAGAATGCTCAGCGCTTCATCAAACCCCGCTGCTTCACCGGGTCTGGCCGCACTGAAGATTTTGTTTCCGTCGCGATCAAACGCCGTGACGGCGTCACCGACGACCTGAAAGTTGCTGCCGAAACGGGCTTCCACCAGATCAGCCGGAATACTCATCTTCTCAGCGATGAATTTTGAACGGGCGAAACTGCCGCCAATTTTCTCCGCCGTGAGCTTCTGGCTCAGGTCGTCGCGTTCTTTCACGATGGGGGCATACTTCTCTTCCAGCGCACGTACGGCTTCAGTGCGGACCTTTTCGACTTCACCGGCATCCACCAGCGTTTTGTCTTCCAGGTTCTTCACGGTATCCAGTGCTGCCAGCGCAGCGGCCGGATCATCAATTCCTTCAAAGGTCTTCAGCTGCGTTTCAGCACTTTCCGCACGCTCACGGTGCGACTTTGCCTCACCGTTAAGACGCGAGATGGTCTGCAGGGTGCCGGGGGCATCAAACACCACCTCTTTGCCGTCATCCTGCACGTACACAGGTTTGCCATCGTTTACGACCACATGGCCGTTCTCATCGAGTTTCAGTTTCATCAGGGTCATCCAACCAGGTAAGAGCCATCCGGCCCGTGGCACCGTGCTGCATCCGCAGCGAACGGCAATAAAAAGACCCCTGCCTCTGCACGGGCCCGGAGAGGGCTAAACCGGGGATGTGGTTACCGGCTTAGCTGGCAAAGACGGCGGCATGGCGCGGATACGCGCCTGCTCTTCCGCCCAGCGGAGTTCGCTGTTAATAAGGCCACGGCGCTGTATCTCGTTGAACAGCGTCTCGTCAGACAGTGCCCGCGTTTTATACATGTCCACCAGGAAGTCAGCGGACGCTTCAGCAAGGGTAGTGGCACCAAAATCACTGAAGATAGTGACGTGCCCGCCTTCGGATTCACCAATCCATTCCGCCAGATACTGCAGCGCCAGCCGGGCCGCATCTGTGAGGTCACACACCATGCGCTGCAGCGCACTGGTGCCCGCTTCGTTATCGGTCAGCGTCTGCACCACGGTGCGGTGGCCGGGTTTTACCACCAGAAGCTCCGCCCCTATCTGGCGCATTTTCTCTTCAAGGTCGATGATGTCTGTGCGTCCCGCCTCGATGGCTTTGCCGCTGTGCTCTACATAACGCAGGTCCGCTTCATCTTCTTCAGACAGGATTGCCGATGCCGCACCCACCGAAATGGGACCATCACCGAGCTTTTTGCCGAACAGCACCGGTACACGGGCGACATGCAGAATGGTCTGCTGGTCACTGCGGGACTGCCAGTGTTCAACGTTGAGCCAGGCCAGTTCAGCCAGCGGCGGCCGGCCATTCATAAACCCGCGTTTGTCACCGTAGACCGGAACAAAGGTGATTTTCTTCAGGCTGGTGGTGCCTTCATCGTGCAGCTGCCACTCCAGCACCCCGCTCGTTTCATTCAGCTTTTCGCGATAGATCCGCCAGCGGCCGGGATTCAGCACCCTGACCTGCTCAATATTTTTCACGACAAATTCATTCTGCGGGTCGCGCTCACTGACCGTCTCGACGAAGCGCAGCAGCGTGAATGTCTCCTGTCCGTTGACCCGTTCTGAGTCGTAATCCAGCAGGCTGGTGGCATTCACCCTGGCGAAATAAGGCCGCAGCCCGCGCTGGCGCTCTTCAGCCAGAGAGAGCTTTTTATCCGCAGGTGGATGTTCGACAAGGATGCCGCAGAGGCCAAAGGCCATTGCCTCTTCAAAGGTGTCAGCCAGAAAGGAGTGCAGGTTAGTACCCTGCAGGTCCACATCCCCGAACATCTCACGTATGCGCGCAGGCACCGCGTCTTCATTCCAGGTGACCGGGCGGGAAAAAGGTTTGCCACTCAGCACCTCGACCGTACGCGAAAAGGCCGGGAACAGCGTCGCCACCGCCAGCCGGTTCTTATAAAACACTTCTTCCTCACTGGGCCATTTCGGCAGATACATTTTGCCTGCCTGACGCATTGCCGCTGTGCCGCCCAGCAGCACGCTTATCATCGGCCAGCATTCGGCCATCGACTCGATTTTGGGCGATCGCTTCCGGACGTCGTTGCTCATATTGATGTTTTGTCAGGCAGAGAATGGACGGACTGTTGTGCCCTTCGGCTGGAACAGTTCTGTGATGGCCCAGACCAGCGCATCCAGGCGGTCGGGTGATTTCTTCGCGGTAGCGGGCACGTATTCCAGCAGCTGGTTCTCGAGCTGGTAGAGGTTGCCTCGGTGCGCCACCCGCCCCTGCTCATACAGCGCTGAAATGGGCTCAGCCCGGGCAAACTTACCCTTACTGGCATGGACACGGACGATGCGCCCGCGGAAGCCTGCATTGCGCAACGTATCTTCAGCCATGTCGCCGCCCTGGTTGGTTTCAATGACGATGGCTTCAGCGTGATGCTCTTCATAAGCGCGGACTGCCCGCTTCGCCCAGCCGTTCGGCGAGTATTTCCCGGAGTAATCCGCGTCAGCCGAGAATAACCGGTCATTACCGCGCCCGTAACTGCTCGCCACGACAATACCGGTTTCATCACTGTCTTCGCTGTTGGTCGCCTGCGGGTCAATGGCAACGACCGTCCGGGACGGCAGCAGGATGATATCCAGCGCACGCGCACCGGACACCATCGATTCAGTCCAGAGCGCGCCGTCAGCATTGAACCGTCGGGGCCGCTGCATGTATTGCGCTTCCGCGGTTCGCCGGTGTGAAAACAATGAGGTGCGATGTGATTCATTGTGCTTGTACGGCCATAGCCAGCCGTCAGGCAGACCATGTTCAATGGGTATCGCATGCGAGTTTTCCGGGTACAGTACTGAATACTGTTCGCTGTTATCAATCAGCACCGGCAGGTTCAGATGATGCCACTGTTCGCCACTGCCACCGCGCAGCAGGTATCCGCTCAGGTCATGGTAGTGAATGCGCTGCATGATGACCACGATGGGTGTGGTCTCAATAGCCAGACGGGAACGTATGGTTTCGTTGAAACGGGTGTTCACCCCGACACGTATGGTTTCGCTATAGGCGTCGTCTGGCTTTACCGGGTCATCAAGAATCAGACAGCCCTGCCAGCCCGGCTCCATATGACCGGCACGAAAGCCGGTGACCTGTCCGGCAGCGGACGAGGCATACACCCCGCCGCCGTATTCGGTCCACCACATGGCTTTACTGTCAGCATCATCGCGCAGTGCCATCGGCCACATGGCCTGAAAGGCGGCAGATTTCACGATGCTTCGCGTAATTGATGAGTTCAGTAATGCCAGGTTGTGGGAATAGGACAGATGCATGAAGCGGGCGCGGCGGTTCAGCGCCAGCCCCCGGCCCATCATGTTAATGGTGGCCAGTTCCGTCTTGGTGTAGCCCGGAGGCACATTGATGATGAGTCGCCGGATGTCGCCATCAATCACCCGGTCCAGCGTCCGCTGTATTACCTGATGATGAGGCGCGACGATCATTCTGCTGCCGCTGCGCTGCTTGAAGAAGTAACGGGTGAAATAGAGCCCGTCCTCTTCACACTCTATGCGGCGTGCAGCGGTCTTAAAGTCAGCAGTCGTCATCCTCCAGCATTTCCCGGCGCGCCTGCCGGTATTCCTCGCGTGTGAGCAGCGCAACCTCAAGCGGGCCGCCGTCTTTGCCTGTCAGTGACGTCGCCGCCTGTTCGCGGAATGCCTGCACGGAAATGTGTTTGCCGAGCAACTCCAGATTCCTGACTTTGTCCGGCCACTTAATCTTTTTCAGGATACCGACCATCTCGCGCTCTTCTCCCCGGCCTTCAAACATCTCAGCCAGATCGAATCCGCTCAGATACCGACGCCATGATGAAGGCCATTGCGACACAGGTTTGATGCTCATGTCATCAGTCATAATGTCGAGCACGTCCATCTGGTCAATTTCGATCAGGCGGTTAAGAACATATGCAGCATCAATGTTTATTTTTTCGTTACGCTTCAATTTGAGATCTGAAATACGGTTCTGAATATTAATCTTTGATAAGTTTTGAGCACCCTGCACATTCGCGGCTTTTGCGCTGTACCCCGCCCGTATGGCCGCTTGCGTTGCGTTCAAATCAATAAGGTACTCTCGACAGAACATTTCTTGTTTGTCGGTGAGTTTCATGTTTACCTTTGGATAAAGGAATTTATATGACACAAAAGTTCGATGATGGGACCGTGGTTCAACTTAAATCCGGTGGGCCATTGATGACTATCAGTTTTTACGACGAAGAAAGAGCGCAATACTACTGCGAATGGTTCGTTAAAGATGACCGGAAATCAGGTTTCTTCAGTGGCGCTTCACTTTCTGAGTGCCACTAAGAAAATAATGACTTCAAATTTTAGGGCGCCCTCGAGAAGGGTCGCCCTGTAAGCTAAACAGCTATCCACATAAGGGAATTAAGTCAGGTAATTACGATTTTGGTTCAATTCGTTCAGTTATTAAACCCGCAGTATCGACTATCCATAAGTTCAATGCGTCTACTAATTTTCGGGAAACCCCTTTTGAAACGCTCGATTTTATATTTGTTTTTTGCTCATCAGAAAAAGGAATTATTTCAGCATGATGAGGATTTTTTAAGGTTATTGATTCTTTAACACCAAAGTGAATTTTATTATCAGTAATCAAGCCTATAGCCTTGATTTTAGATACACTAATCACACCTACAGCCTGAACAACTGCCTTCCCATTTTCAACGTCATTTTTAAGATAATTTATGAGAGTTTGTTCGCCATCCAAAAGTCTAGTCACCGATGTATCACACCTTTTAAAAGCACTAGGTGTAAGGCGCTTCACGCCAGGATCCCAGTCAGGTACAAACAGTGCTCGACCTACAGTTTCATCATCACTGATAAATTTCATCTGCCAAACAGTGCCTTATCGCTTTGTTTTAACAAATGCTACAGCGTCTGCAATGGACATGTCCATCTCAAGCTCATCAGCACACACTTCGATCACTTGATTATTGAAAGTCATATCAACCAAGCCATGCATAGGGTCAGTATAACTAATTATAAAAGATCCGTTGTGATCAAGGTAAATGCCAATGTCGTCAGCAAATAAATCTGCCTTCAAAAGGAATCTTTTAAAAGTACCTAGCGACTCGAAAGACATTGAATTAGCATCATGTCCATCCCATCCATCTTCTACTTTTGCTAAAGCGGACAAACGATGGCCAAGCTTAGGGAACACGTCAATAAGGATTTGTAGGTAGAGTTCTTTTACATCTATCAACAAATTGTCAAAGACAGCCAAATCATCAAGTTCAACACCCGAGTAATAAGTCTTTTCTAACCTAGAACTTAAATAGGCATACTGCAATTCAGCCGTAGCAGAACCATACTCAACGCCACAACAATCATCAATCCCAAGAATGGATGTCTCGACAAGTAACGTACTTGAAGGTGAGAAGAAAGAATCCCCAGAACTTGAAAATGCGTATTCCATTGCTGCTCCTTAGCTAGACTAACTGCATCACTGAGTGTAATCCTTGCGTAACTGAAAAGAAACGCTTGTGTATCACATCTCTAGCTATTGTCATTTCAGCCATAATTTTATCGGCATCAACCTCAATAACTTTATTAATCTTGACTGCATTTTCCATCAAAAAAACTGATTGATTCTTTACTTTACCTTCAGTGAAACTAACGATGTGCGTTCCAAATTTAAGCGGCGAACTTACACGAAGATTCGGCAAATCGCTTTCTCCATGAGAGAACTCATCATCAAAGGCTTTAGGTAGAGCAATATTTAAACCAAGTTTTTCAGATAAAAAACGTCTAAGGCTCAATCCTTCTGTAAAACTCTCACCAAAGGCATTGATGTACCTAACGCTAACCTTATAGCCAGTTTCAGCTTTGATGAGGTTTGTTGCTAATAACGCATTAATACCTGTACTTATGACATGTATAAAGTCATCCCAACAACTATAAGGCTGAATACCATTTATTGTGAAAACGCCAACGCCCACCTGAAACAATGTGGAAAGCTCTTTAGCTTTTTGTTCAGGTGAACCATCTGGTGGAGATTTCTTAAACCGAACTACTGGAGCTCCAGCCATGAGTGGGAGGCCTTTAGGAATAAGGCGTTCAGAAGTAACATAGCCTTTAGATGCCAGATCACTTGTGATTTTTGAGAAAAAAAGCTCCTGCGAGTCTAGCTCATCGCCATCCATAATGGGCTTCTTATCTTGATGATCAGTCTTCCAGCGTACTTCCGCTACGAGTTCTACCAATGGTGAATTCGCAAATTTTTCGTTCATACTATTCCTGTCGGCTCATCCGTACATGTTCACGCCTTCGATGCTTGGTTAATGAGCAACGAAGAAGAATTCTGTATTTGATTCTATACCATTTATGATTAAGCTCCTAGGCTTAGCTCTAGATTGAGCCTTTTTCGTAGTATTTAAGTCAAATCGTAACATCCTGAAAAACAATAACTTGTTTCTAAATTAAACTCACTTTCAATACTACAAGCCTAGTTAAACTAACCTCTCATGTACTGATATGACTAGTATGTCTGCCTTACACAATGAATTATGGCCAATCATGTTTACAGATGCTTAATCGCCAGTGCTTTAACATCGTCCTTTGCGGCTTCGTCCAGCAGAGCAACCCCACTTTCAACAAACGCCAGCGCAGTTTCAAAATCATGAACGCCCACTTTGACTTCAGCTGATGGGGGCATCTGCGCTGCTTCGGCAGAGAATTCGGATTGTTCAACAACTTCGTCATTCATTGATTCTGACAATTCAGTCCTCGCTTCTTCAGGGTGGATAAACTGCCCTTTCAGCCACTGGAGGAAATTCATTTCTGCCGTTCCCGTTCGATTTGCCGGATGGCGGCCTTGTCGTGGTTGCACTGCTCCAGAGCGTTAAGCAGATGCTCATTCAGCTCCAGGCTGTCTCCCCAGGTCAACGGGTCAGGAATCAAAGGCACAGCGCAGTCAGCCAGCAGACTCACCGGTATCGGTACTGGCGGAACCGGTACGTACTTTGTCCCGGTGCGCACGCAACTGGTCAGCAGCAGGACGAGGCACAAGTTCAGTGGCACAGCTGCTACCTTTGACCAGCTTGCGAATAACCACCACTCTGCGCTCGCTCTCTGCATTACTGACCTGATTCGCATTGTGGGTTGCCTGTGCAATGTCGCTGAAGAGTACCGTTGCCCTGAGGACGTTATTCGCAATCATCTCAGCTGAAACTTTTTCCTGCGCAAGCTGCCTGTTCTGCTGGGTAAGCAGCGCTTTCGATAAAGACTGAAGCCTCAGGATGACACCAAGCGCAATGACCAGCAGAAGCAGCCCTGTGATGGTGACGGCACCCCACTTAACGCGGCTTAAGGACATCGCTGTTCTCCGCCAGGCAAAGTGCACGTTCAGTTTCACGGCGGTTCATCAGCCCTCTCCACTTTCTGCCGCCCGCAAAGACCCAGCGGCGCATTTCACTGCACGCACCCGTATTGTCGCCTGCGTTGAGCTTTTTCAGAAGGGAAGATCGGGAAAAAGCGTCAGTACCGGTGTTAAAGCTAAAGCTGTAGAGTGCAGCGCGCTGGTAATCGCTGAGGGGGACAGTGACCAGACTGTCAACAGCTGCCTGAACGGGTTTCAGGTCTTCGCGCAGAAGAGCATCACATTCCCTGGCGGTGTAGGTTTTATTTCTGACAATATCGGGGCCGGTGTGACCATCGCAGACGGTGAGCACACCGGCGACATCCCGATATGGAACATAACGACGCCCTTCCAGACCATCCGGACCGCCCAGCAGTATCATTGCCAGAGTCAGCGCCCCTCCACCAGCTGCAGCCAGAAGTCTGTTACGCAGCACGACGGAGATGGCCATGAATTAATTCGCCTTGTCCTGGCAGGTGCAGCGCAGTGCCCTGATTTCTGCCAGTGATGCCTTGCGCCGGTAATACCCGTTGATGATGCAGGTGATAGTCGCAAGGCTTATGCCGGCCAGAACGCCCACCGCACTCCACTCTTCCGGGCTGAAAAAGGTCAGGACGCCATGGACAACTTCGCCTGCGGATACGCTGTAAGCGACGCCGGTTGTGAGTTTGCTCATCAGGATTTGTCGCGCAGAATAGGAGGAAGATAGCCGGAGCCGGTGGATGAGCAGGATACAGTGACGGCATCCGGTCATAAAAAAAAGCCCTGACAAAATGCCAGGGCTGAATAGAAATCTCTCGAGGGTCATTTACCCATCGTTGGAGCCAATCTAACACAAAAAATGGAAAAGTAAATAGCGAGCTATAACATCGCTACATGGATTATCGCTCGCTATTTAGTAATGCGCGATAACGTCTTCTCGGCCCAGGCTTCTTCCCGATGCAGCTCGGCGACCAGAAACTCCAGCAGCTGCTTCACGCTTTTGTTCCACGTATCCAGCGTAACAGCCTGCGTGACCTGACACACCGCCCTGAACACAACAGCGGAAGGGATACGTTCAAAGCCGCGCCCGGAACACCGCTTACAGGGCTGATAAACCGGTACACCCTGAAATCGCGTCATCACACGGTTAACCGCTTCCCCTCGCCCTTTGCAGTCCTTGCAGGCTGCCCGCACGACACCTTTTCCGTTACATTTGCTGCAGCACTTTCCGTTGCGCAGCCCTGTGCCGTGACAGGTATGACATGGCGATTCGGTATCCGGGCTGCGCGCATAATCGAGAAAGGCATAGCCCGCGATGACCGTAACCACCGCCATTCGCTCATCTTCGGGCAATTTAGAGAGGGCCGGATAATGTACTGATGCCTTCATTCCGGTCACAGTGAGCAACCGTACAGCGCGGTCTCTGTCATGGTGACTGAGCTGCATTTTGCCAAAGAAGGCGGAATAACCGAGGGGTGCACGTTTCTGTGTCATACCCAGTGCAGCCATCACATCGCTGCCGGTCATGTCATCAGGTGAACGGGAGGACTGGCGGGTGAAAGGCGAAACGGAGCGCGGGCTGTGATACTTAACAACACTTTCAAGTTTCATCGTAGTGACTCTGTGCCGGTAAGAAAGTTACCGGCACTATGAGTCGGTTAAGATTCATTTTTCTGAATGACGGCAACCACGATTTGCGGAGTGAAAAATGAATTTCTGAATATATTTTTCTTTGGGCACCTCATGCCTGCCCTTATTTGTCACCCGGCACCATAATTCGATGAGTGCCTCACCAGTATGGTGGCGGGGGCTGGCCCCTTTTTTCCACCCGATAAGTGTGGAAGCCACCACATCCAGTTCATCCGCGATATCCTGCAAAGAGTAACCTAAGCGGCTCATATCCGTAAGGATCCGGAACCAGTCAATTTTATGAATATTGATGACGGGCACGCGACTTCCCCTGCTGTTACAGCCTGAGTAAATCTTTGAGATTTCTGACGCCCAGCTTATTAGCACAGTTTTTCCGGTGCTGGTAAAGCGTTCTGGTTTGTATACCCAGTGCTGAGCAATGATGACTGACATCTGTGCCGTCAAGAAAGCCATCAATGACGGCATGCTCACGCAGCGTTAATCTGCAGTTTTTCCTGTCTGAAGGTTTCTTGTCCAGATAGCGTTTGAGGACGAATGAGATGCAGGAAACAGGCAAGGACACATCCAGAACATATTCCATATCGCATACCCTGTTCAGAAGATTTCTTTTCCGGCTGTCCAGAAGAGCCTGACTGTCTGAAAAAACCAGCACGTTACCGTTTGTTTTACGCACCAGCGTGAGAAATAAGCTAAACCAGTCCGGAAAGAAGTCATCGTACCCCAGGCAGATAACGGCGAGATGATAGCAACCCGGATATCTGTTCGCTGCATGACTGCTGAATTTCTGTCCATCTCCGCACGATAATACTGTCAGATTTCTTTTACTGCATGCGGTGTGTATAAGACTAAATAGTCCAAAATGTAAAACATTGTTGTCTCCGATGACGACAATACAGCATTCTTTGCTTTTCATATCCTGCCTTCCGTATTAAGCAGTTCATCCCAAAAGAATTTACATCCACCCTCCTAATGACGCGTATTATTACTACTCATATCCTGCAGGACATTCAATGCAATCATTTGCCCGACAGAAATGAAAAACTAAATAATTCTTTTAACCTGTTGATTAAAAGGGGTTAAATTTATACCAGGAAAAGTATTAGGATTAACTTTCAGACTCCTGTTAGCACCCATTCCTACCCAAAAATGAATTCTGACGAGCCTGAATATAAGAAGGCGGATTTATACTTTCATACAGACACTCACATATCGGTTAAATTCACATCGTGAAAATCACCTTTCAGTCATGAAAAAAATAGGGAAGATAATGAGATGAGTGCTGTGTTTCCACTTACAGAAAGGAAGTATTACCTGATGCTATGGGGTATCTCTGGAACCATCCTGAGACAAATTAAAAAAGAAAGCGCATATTACTTCAGATGAGATGGCTGGCAAGACCGGGGGTGCCGACACGGAACAATACTGAAACAGCTGACACCATTACGCGTGCAATTCAGTGACTGCGTGATAGCACCATTGACAGTATAGCCTGCTCCAATTGTCTTAAATTCATTAAACAGCAGATGAAATGAATTAGTTAAAACCGGTCTGGCGACCGCTGTAAGCCGATCAGGATGATCCCGTTGCATCTTTGAGGCCCATCAGAATTTCCATACAGCAGCGCAGCGCACCAGGACTGAGAAGGTCAATACACATCTCCCTTTAAGTCATCAGAGAGAACATGCCCCCTGTCGGGATACCTCTGCAGACACCGCACGCAGCCACTGTACTGTCATCAGCAAAAAGGAATATGAAAAGACGTTCAATGCCAGGTCAGGTAATCGTAACTGTCGGTTGAGTTCATGGTGAATTCTCTCATGGCACTTCTCTGTAGTGCATCGCGCCTTTTGATTTCGTCGCTGACATCATTGATAGCCAGTTTCAGGGCATCAATCCTGTGTATATCACTCTCTTTTCTGAGAAAACTATTCAGCTTGTTCAATATGCCCGGCCATGAGACACGTGTGTTGTCATTGAGTATGGCGAGAGTCGCTTCCCCGATGAGCACATCACGCAATAACTGCATATCCTGTTCTGTCATGACTGCAGCTGGACTCCTGTCTCACGACACTGAAAAGATGGGCAGTGAAATACACTCATCTGCTGAACAAAAGCTCAATCAGCGCCTGGAGTTGCTGCTCTTCTGCATCAGATGAGGCCTGATCAAGACGTACAATCAGCCTCAGGCAGATTGCTTTGCGGTTCAGTGTCTGACCTGAACGGAGGATCTCAGCAACAACTGAACCAAGCATTTCCTGCTGCGAGGACAGATTTGCACGGCTGAAATAGTCAGCAATATCGCTGTTGAAACCTGTGCTGCTCAGATTCAGTTGCATGACTGACTCCCCTATATGATTCTAAAATGATCTGTTTTTCGTAAGTTATACAAAAAATTTAGGTTTGTACAGGTATATCCGTTCCGCTTACAATAATTGCTGGCCAGAACAGTTGCCCGGAAAGTATCCTTCAGAGTGGAGTACTGCTACAGCGTGATTTGAGCCTTATCTGGCCCATGGCAAGTCAGACACACGGGTTGTGTAGGCAGGCGACAGCATGTCTCTTTTCATTGACCAGGACTTCTGGATTCCCTGCCCCGCAAAAAAAAGACTGGCTTTGCCACTCTGATTAAGCCCGTCCACCACGCGCATCAGAGCCTCACTGTTCGCCTGCGGGCGGTATTCATCAAACAGACTGAGCTGAGCCACGCCCTGGCTGTAGAAATCACCCAGCATCACGCCCGCTTTCATATAACGATGTCCGTCCACCCATATCCGGTCGAGCGCATCCATAGCGACGCGGATGATATCGCGGGTATCGTTTGAGGGGGTAATCAGTTTGCCGATTGCCTGATTACCGTAAAATTCCTCACCGACGGCGTGCGGACTGGTCCGGACAAAAACTGCTATCTGCCTGCAGTACTGCCTTTCTTTTCTCAGTTTCTCAGCGGCACGCTCGGCAAAAGCGCATACCGCCTGCCGCATATACGTGTACTCAGTGATACGTGAACCGAACGAGCGTGAGCAGACAATCTGCTGTTTGGTGGGTGCAAATTCCTCAAGCGCCAGACATGACTCGCCGCGCAGCTCCCTGACAGTACGCTCCAGTACGACGTTGAAATGTTTGCGGATGATCCAGGTGCTCTGTTCTGCGAGGTCTCTGGCCGTGGTGATGCCCATTGCATTGAGCTTTTTGCTGATACGACGCCCCACTCCCCATACATCCTCAACAGGCACAAGCGCCATCAGCTTTCGCTGCCGGTCGATATTCGACAGGTCGACGACGCCGCCCGTCTGCTTCCACTTCTTGGCGGCGTGGTTTGCCAGCTTAGCCAATGTTTCGGTCTGGGCGATGCCAACACCCACGGTCAGATGCGTGTTGCGTTTGATCGTCTCGCGCACTTCCCGTCCAAAGTTTTCCAGCACCATGCAGTTGCGTACACCGGTCAGGTCCAGGAACGCTTCATCAATCGAATAGACTTCCACGCAGGGGGCCATCTGCTCCAGCGTTGTTATTACCCGGCTGCTCATGTCGGCATTTATGTGGAATGGAAAATCTACAGAAATTATTGGTTCTTTAAGGTCCGCTATGAGCTGTGAGTTCAATGGGTCGATGCAACGCTATCCTTAATCAAGGGGGGACGTTGCCATGAAACGAAGAACTCGAATTAACTATACGCCAGAACAGAAAGCGATTATCTGGGACAGATATAAGCAAGGTGATTCCCTGCATGATATCGGCAGAATGTTCGACAGATTTCATTCTTCTATTATGCCGACTATCCACCAGACTGGTGGGTATCGTCCTCCTGTTCGAAAGCGGCACCGACTGGCTCTTTCACTTGATGAAAGAGAGGAGATATCCAGAGGGCTGGTAGCAAAACGTAGCATCAGGGACATCGCTGATGGATTATTAAGAGCTCCCTCTACGATTAGCCGCGAGATCAAAAGGCATGGAGGTACAAAACATTACCGTGCTGCAAAAGCGGATAAGGACGCGTGGGACAGTGCTCTGAGACCAAAGCCTTGTAAGCTAATTGAATGCCCCGCATTGTGTAAAATCATTGCAGAGAAGATGCATCAGACTGGTCGCCGGAACAAATCGCCGGTTGGCTGAAACGCTGTCATCCGGATAATCAGGAAATGCATGTGTCACACGAAACGATTTACAAAACGCTTTTTATACAAACCCGGGGAGCATTAAAAAAAGAACTACAGCAATGCCTCAGAAGCGGAAGAGTTGTGCGTAGATCCAGAACGTCATCGCTTAAAGGGAAAGGATTAGGGTTAATCCCGGATGCGATACCTATCAGGGAAAGGCCACCTGAAGCCGCAGACAGAGCCATACCAGGTCACTGGGAAGGCGACCTAATCCAGGGCTCGAAAAACTCCTATATCGTCACTCTCGTAGAACGCCATTCCCGCTTTGTTATGCTGGCTAAAATCAGGGACAACAAGACCATAACGGTTATATCTGCACTCATCAAACAAGCCCGGGAATTACCCGTTGAGCTTTATAAAACACTGACATGGGATCGGGGGTCTGAAATGACCAGCCACAACCGGTTTACTGTAGCCACAGACATCCAGATTTATTTCTGTGATCCTCAATCTCCGTGGCAACGGGGCTCAAATGAAAATACGAACAGATTGCTCAGACAATATTTTCCAAAAGGAACTGACTTATCCGTTCACAGTCAGCGAAGACTAAATAATGTTGCCAGACAGCTCAACGAGAGACCAAGGAAAACGCTAGACTATGAATCACCCGCAGAGCGTTTTAACCAATGTGTTGCATCCATCGGTTGAACTCACACTGCAAACCGGACTTATGCAGCGAGATGCGCAGGGTGCTGGAAAATGATGTTTATCTGGCTGGAATTAGAGCCTTGCAGACCGCGTAGGTCTGACGACGATAGGCTGACGCCTTTTATTTCAGAGATGAAGTGGCAGCCAGCCGGCTGCCATTGTTGATTTACCAGTTCTGCTTAGTAGGGGACACGATGAGATCGTTAACGGTCACGTTTCTGGGCTGGTTGAGTGCATAGACCACCGCATTTGCCACATCCTGCGGGCTGATAGCAATTTTTGTCAGCTCCTGCGCCACCTTACGCCCTTCCGGATCGCTCACTTTATCAGCCCATCCCGTGTTAATAACGCCAGGGCTGATGGTATTGACACGGATGCCCTTATTCACGCCCAGATCTTTACGCATCGATTCAGTCATGGCGTGAACAAAGAATTTGGTCGAACTGTATACACCCGCGCCGGCGTCAACCTGGTGGCCTGCCACAGAAGCCATGTTCAGGATCTGGCCGTCACTTTTGCTGAGCATAACCGGGAGTACCGAAGCAATGGCGTTCAGATAGCCCTTGATGTTGACGTCGACCATCTTGTTCCAGTCGTCCCACGCGATGTCACTCCAGGCTGAAAAGAGCATCAGCCCGGCGTTGTTAATCAGGATATCAACGGTACCGAAGGTATCGGTAGCATGCTTTACCAGCGCCTGTGTATCTTCAAGACGAGTCACATCCGTCACCAGACCGGAAGCATGGCCGCCGGCTGACTCAATATCCTTTACCAGCTTATCGAGGCCGGTCTGATCCAGTGCTGCGGCTACGATATTCACACCATGACGTGCAAGTTCCAGCGCGGTCGCGGCGCCAATGCCCGATGACGCACCAGTAATTACAGCGGTTTTGTTCTGCAGATGATTCATATTCTTATCCTTTTGGATGAGGTACAGGCGGCGGGAAGATCCCGCCGGTTGTATTTATCAGTAATTCGCTTCCGGCCAGTCGGTGTAACCTTTCGCGCCGCCGCCGTAGTAGGCTTCCTTAGGCGCGATGGTCAGCTCGGCGCCATAACGCAGACGCTTAACCAGATCCGGGTTGGAAATAAACAGGCGGCCAAAGGCAACGGCATCGATGATCCCTGCGTTACGGCGGCTGATCGCCATTTCGAGGTCATAGTTGTTGTTACCGATGAACGGACCGCTGAACTGCGCGCTCAGCGCATCCATATCCACCTCGGCAGGCACGTCACGCGATGTTGCAGTGGCACCCTCAACGAAGTGCAGGTATGCCAGATTAAAACGGTTAAGTTGCTGGATGAGATAGCCATACATCGCCATCACGTTGCTGTCCGGCGGCGTGTTGCCTGCGTCAGGAGTTACCGGTGACAGGCGGATGCCTACGCGGTCATTGCCCCAGATGTTGACGATCGCTTCAGTGACTTCCAGCGTCAGGCGCGCGCGGTTTTCTATAGAGCCGCCGTAGGCGTCAGTACGATGATTGGTTGAGTCGCGCAGGAACTGATCGAGCAGATAGCTGTTTGCAGAGTGCACTTCCAAGCCGTCAAAACCTGCGCGCAGGGCGTTTTCTGCGGCACGCTTATACTGCTCAATAATGCCCGGGATCTCGTCAGTTTCGAGCGCGCGTGGCGTCGATACCGGTACGAAGCCATTGACGGTATAGGTCTGGCCTTCGGCCTTGATTGCAGATGGAGCGACAGGACGCTCGCCGTCAGGCTGCAGTTCAACGCTTGAAAAACGGCCCACATGCCAGAGCTGACAGACGATTTTTCCGCCTTCTGCGTGAACGGCATCGGTGACTTTTTTCCAGCCGGCAACCTGATCTTCGCTCCAGATCCCCGGCGTAGCCGCATATCCACGGCCCTGAGCTGAGATATTCGTGGCTTCAGAAATAATCAGGCCGGCGCTGGCACGCTGGGCGTAGTAGGTTGCATGTAGCTCATCAGGTACGCCATCTTCGCCGTAACGGCTGCGGGTAACAGGCGCCATAATGATACGGTTGGCAAGCTGGAGGCTTCCCATTGCCACGGGGGAAAAGAGATCTGTACGGGTACTGTTATCAGTCATGGTTACTCCTAAATAGTTGACCGGTCGACTAGTAATTTGGTAGAAAAAAACGCGGCTACGCGAGCAGCCGCTTTGTTGCACTCATTGCTTTATCAAACGCCTGATCAGGTGTGTGAATTTTTGCCATCAGGGACGCGCCCAGCCAGAGCTGGTAAAGCTCTTCTGCAAGGGCCTTTGCGTCCACTTCGGACGGCAGTGAGCCATCACTCTGCCCCTGATGTATGCACGCCGTGATCCGAAGGATAATTTCACGGGTTCCGCTTGCCAGAACGCTTCGCATGCTGTCGTACTGATCGCAGACTTCTGCACCGAGCTTAACGACCAGGCACTTGCTTTCAGGCAGGTCGGCACCCTGTGTGACCTTCCAGAATGCAAAGTAGCGCAGCAGGCGCTCTCTGGCCGGTTCGCTGCCGCGCAGCTGCTCTTCAACCTGAATAAGATAGTGGATGAAGTAATTTTCCAGCAGGGCTTCAGCGAACTCTTCCTTGGACTGGAAGTAGTAATAGAACGATCCTTTAGGCACGCCAGCGGCTTTGACAATCTCAGCCAGGCCGACGGCGCTATAGCCTTTATGTGTAATAAGCGTCCGGGCAACATCAATGATGTGCTGACGCACGTTAGCCGTTTGTTTTTTCATAGTCCGGGTAGCATAACGTTTAAACTGACCGGTCGTCTAGTTTCTCGGGTTGCATTCTGTGCGATCAGAATTTTTCACGTGGCAGCAATCGAGACGCAAACTGCCCGGTTGCGCTCAGGCTTTCCGGCGTGGCCCCGTCTTTGGCCTCGATAGACATGCCCTCCAGAAGCGTATTCAGAACGGTAGCCAGTGCGGCGGTAGCGGTATCAGACGGCAGCTGCTTCTCCGTGACAGCCCTGCGAAGACGCTTTTCAAACAGATCTTTTCCTTCCTGCCTGAGCACGCTGACCGCTTCGACGACGTCAGCGGACTCCTGAGAGACATTGATGGCCGCAAGCACCACCATGCAGCCGCAGGGTGCAGAAGGGGAAAGCAGAATGTCTGCCGCTTCGCTGAAGAAGTTATCAATCGCCCGGGTAATATCGGGCTCTTCTTCAAGCCGCTCCCAGGTTGATTTCCAGTAGACCCTTTCGTAATAGCTCACGGCCTCCATGAAAAGTTTCGCCTTATTACCGAAGGCGGAGTACAGGCTTGGCGGATTAATTTCCATCGCAGCACAGAGCTCGGCAACCGAAGCGGGCTCAAAGCCTTTACGCCAGAAGATATCCAGCGCCCTGATCAGGGCCCTGTCGCGATCAAAGCTGCGCGGCCGCCCTTTGGGCTTTTGACTGCTGACTTCTGAATCTTTCGTCTTCACGTCGGGCATAAAATCATTCTCTTGACACATTACATAGCGATCACTATACAATAAGAACATTACATAGTGATTACTACATAAATACATGAGGCACATGTCAGATCTTGCGTTCTCCCTCAGCCACTATCTGCAGTCCGCCGGCGCGGCGGGGGTAGTGCTGTACTTCGTTATTTTTGTCGCCGTGACGCTGATGTTCTTCCCGGCTTCCCTGCTGACCGCGCTGTCAGGGTGGCTGTTTGGCGCGGCGGGCGGAACTGCGCTGGCTCTGCTGGCGGGTACCACCTCCGCATTGATCGCTTTCTGCATCAGCAAAAGCCAGTTATTTCCGGCAGCGGCGCGCGCCGCCAGCCGCCACCGCTACCTGAACAGCCTGCTTTCACTGTCGCAGAACAATGCCCTGCTGCTGATCCTGCTGCTGCGTCTGAGCTCCATTCTGCCCTTCGCGCCGCTGAACTACGCGCTGGGGATCAGCGGCGTATCGTTCAGAAAATATGCGACGGCGACGGTGGCTGGACTGATCCCCGGCACGTATGTTTATGCCGCTGCCGGAAGCGTTATTTCTGACTTACAGGTGCTTCTGCACGGCGGTTTCAGCGTCAGAGACGTTTTACAGCGCGCTGATGTGCTGACCGGCATGGCCGCCGTTGCGGCGGGACTGATGCTGCTGTTCGTCATAAACAAGATGTTCAAGCGAATTACGGGCATCCCTGCGGATACCCGCCACAACAAAACCGGAGACAGATGAAATGACCGACGTAACTTATGTTCAGGAATACAGCGCCATCGTGGAAGTGCTAAGCCAGTACAACGAAGGTGGAAAGCAGGCCAAAAGCGAAATAATGAAGCCCGCGTTCAGCGAGCAGGCCACCATCTTTGGCGTTGACGGTGATGCAAACCTCACCGGCGGTCCTATTCAGGGACTTTTCGACACCATCGATACCGCTTTCCGCCCATCCCCGGAAGCGAAGGCCGCCATCGTGCACGTTGATATCGTAGGCACCGCGGCAAGCGCGCGCGTCGATACCGATGATATTTCGGGCTTTCGCTTCACGGACTTTTTCAACCTGCTGAAGGTCAACGGGCGATGGACCGTAGTGAGCAAAATTTACCATACCCACGCCGCTTCCTGACATCAGCCATTCCCCCTTCATCCGTCGCGTCTGACCGCCAGACGCGGCAAAACCCAGAGAGGAAAAAACATGAGCCAGAATATCAAAACCGTCCCTGTTTCTGCCTATGAAGCCGTTCTCGACACGGCACGTCGCTACGTTGATGGCCTGAAAAAAGGCTGCGCCGAAACGGTGGCAGAAGCGTTTCACAAGGATGCCGTCATGTACGGTTTTACTGACGGTGAGCTGCTGGGAGGGTCTGTCGACAACCTGTATAAATTCGTCCGTGAAAACGGCAGTGCGCCAGAGATTGAAACGCATCTGGATGTGCTGGCCATCACCCCGACCACGGCGGTGGTGCGCGTGGACATGGAAAAGGATGCTATCGGCGCCGACTATAACGACTACCTGACCCTCATCCGCATTGACGGTCGCTGGCAGGTGATTGCGAAAGTCTATCACCAGTTTACGGGCTGACTGGCGGCAGTTTTTTAGCAAAAAACAGGTCTCGCAAAGGAGTTATCCATGAGTACGGTGTTTATTATCGGCGGCGCAGGCAAGGTGGGCCGGCGCCTGGCCAGAATTCTTACGGAGAAAGGGCTCGCTGTTCATGCGCTGCACCGTCAGCCCGAGCAGGCGCAGTTGATTCGTCTGCAGGGAGCAAAGCCCGTCAGCGGGAGCCTGACGGAGCTGGATGCCGCCGCCCTGGCGACCATGATGAGAGGCTGCGATGTGGTGGTCTTCTCGGCCGGTGCCGGCGGCAAAGGTGGCCCGGAAATGACGAACGCCATTGACGGAGAAGGGCTTAAGACGGCCGCAGAGGCAGCCGCGCTGGCCGGCATTTCGCGCTTCCTGCTGGTTTCGGCCTTTCCGGAGGCCTCAAGAAATGAATCCACCTCGGCGTCGTTTGAAAACTATATGCGGGTGAAAAAGCAGGCAGAAGTCATGCTGGCCGCAAGCTCGCTGGACTGGGTCATTCTGCGTCCCGGCCTGTTGCTGGATGACAAAGGTTCAGGATATGTCCGCGCCGGGCTGGCCATACCTTACGGGGAGGTCACCCGGGATAACGTGGCGGCCACGCTGGCTGAAATTATCGCTCAGCCCCGCGTCAGCCGCGTCATCATTGAGCTGACCGACGGTGAGGTGCCGGTACGAAAGGCGGTTCAGCAGATGGCGGAAAGCTGAGATGGACAGGTCCGCTGATTCAGATCCGGATATGCGGCTGCTGCTGCTCGGCGCAACGGGGCTTGTGGGCAGTCATGTCCTGCAGCAGGCGATGTCCAGCCCGCACATCGGTACCGTCATTGCGCCGACGCGAAAACCTCTCACATGGTGCGCCTCAGGCCCTACCCGGCTTATTAATCCCCTGATCGACTTTGATTCCCCCGACGCTGACGCTCTGGGGTGGCGCGTTGACGCGGTTATCTGTGCGATCGGCACCACAATTGCCAGAGCCGGCAGCCGGGAGGCATTCCGGCGGGTTGATCATGACTATCCTCTGAGGTTTGCCCGGCTGGCGCGTAATGGCGGCGCCTCAGCGTTCGCGCTGACCTCGGCGACCGGCGCAAATGACGACTCCAGATTTTTTTATAACCGGGTAAAGGGGGAGCTTGAACAGGCGCTGAGGCGCGAAGGTTTTACCTCACTGACGCTGGTCCGTCCCGGCGTTATTGCCGGCGATCGGGCTGAATCCCGCCCGGGTGAAACGGCGCTGAAGCAGGTGCTCAGGCTCTTATCGCCGGTTCTGCCACGCAGCTGGCAGCTCAGCCCGGCTGAAGACATAGCCCGCCATCTCCTCAGAGCGGTGACTCCACCCAGGCCGGGCATTCACATTGTTTCTGCAGGTGAAATAAATTCTGCAGGATAATTTTCTGAAGATGAATGATAAGAAGGAACCGTAATGTCAGAAGTGAACTTTAATGCCGTGGTTAACGCCCGTGCGGACCGCGTATGGCAGACGCTCAGCCAGTTCGGACGCATCAGCGACTGGCATCCTGCTATCTGCAGCAGCGAAATCGAAGATAATCAGCCCGACGGCCGCCCGGGCTGCCGGCGCCGGCTGGTACTTGAAAACGGCGACGTCCTGCGCGAAGAGGTCCTCATGCTGGATGCAGGTAAACGTGCCTTCTCGTATCGCTTTATTGAAGCGCCGCTGGCTGTAGATGACTATGTGGCTACGGTCAGCCTTATTCCACTGAGCGATCGTGACGAAACGGTCATCGTGTGGCAGGCAGTTTTTGAATCCCGATCCCGCAGCGATGTGCAGGCAATGGAAGCGAGCGTGCTGGCGCTGATAAAGTCAGGCCACCTCAGCCTCGCTGCCTACCTTGAAAATCAGTAGCAGCTTAACGGAGTCCGGAAATGAATGAACATATAATGCCTGTCGAGCCGGCAAAGGCCTACAGGCTGATAAATCACGGGCCGGCGACGCTGGTTTCAGCGCGCTATAACGGAACGGACAACGTCATGGCGGCGTCATGGGTCTGCGCGCTGGACTACGATCCGGCGCGGCTGACCGTCGTGCTGGACAAAACCGCATACACACGGGAGCTGATAGAAAAAAGTCGTTCGTTTGTGATTCAGGTGCCGGTGGCAGCCCAGGCATCACTCGTGCATTTCCTCGGATCGCATTCTCTGGCCTGCGAAGCGGATAAGCTCACGCAGTCTGGCGTGTCGCTTTTTGCGCTGCCTGGTGCGGATGTGCCGGGGGTTTCAGGATGTGCGGCGTGGCTGTATTGCGAACTCATCCCTGAAGACCATAACCAGCAGGCCTATGATTTATTCATTGGCGAGATCAAAGCGGCCTGGGCGGACAGTCGCGCTTTTAAGGACGGCCATTGGCAGTTTGAAAGCGGAGCCGCAGACTGGCGAAGTCTGCACTACATTGCGGGCGGCCATTTTTACGCTACCGGAGAAGCTGTGAAAGTGCACGATGCGCCACAGCTGACGCCAGGCGCACCGCAGGGCTGAACCTCATGTGTGCATTACTACGCCTGCATGAGGTTCAGGCTGTGGCCGGACGGGTTTGCCGGCTTGCCAGCAGGATAATCTGCTCAGAAATCCGCCGGACGTCCTCGTCAAGGCTTTCAAGCGGGCGGTGAATAAGCCCTACGTCCCGGTAAAATACCTTATCTCCGAGGCCAATTGCCCTCACGGACGCCGGCCAGCGCCGCCAGGTGGCGGTCCGGGGCAACAGGGCAACGCCCATGCCGTTACTGACGAGCTTGAGGATGGCCTCAAGCTCGTCCACCTCGCAGATTTCGTTGACCGAAAGGCCCATTTCGCGAAGAAACCGGTCAACCTGACGCCCGCCGAATGACGAACGATCGTAGCGGATAAAAGGCTGGGCGCTCAGTAATGCGGCAATATCGTCACCGGCAACACCTTTTGGCACGATAAGGTGGAAAGGTTCATGAGCCAGCGTGCTCCACTGCAGCCCTGCCGGCATTGCAAAAGGGGGTTTCAGCACTGCGGCCATATCAATTTCGCCTGCGTCAACGAGGTTAAGCAGGTCCATCGACAGGCCTGGTATAACACGTATGCGGCAGCCGGCACTCTGTCTGCAGAACGTCGTCAGCGCATCCGGAAGCAGCGTTCGCTGTATCGAGGCAATGGCCCCTATCGTGATGGTTTTACCCGGGTTATACCGGTTCAGTCTCTCACCCAGACCGTCATACAGCGTGAGAAGCTCCTGCGCCTGAGAGACCAGTTGCACGCCTTTCTGGTTCAGACGAGCGTTTCTTCCCGACCGGTCAAACAGCGGAAAGTTTAAGTCGGCCTCCAGCCTCTGCATCTGGGCGCTGACGGCCGCCTGCGTCAGCCCGATTTTATTGCCTGCCGCCGCAAAAGTCCCTTCCTTTGCCACCATCAGAAACGTTTTTAGTTCACGGATCATCACGCCCACAATCCACAAATATTATTTGTTATATATAAAAATATAAATTGATTTTAATCAAATTAAATTATTCATAAGCTCATTTGTGACGGTAATGTTAATGCATACGAGCCTCCTGACTCCGAATTCGCATTAAGCATTGCGCCTCCTGAAACTATTCATCCTGCCGCAAGCCGGCGGATATTCTTACTGAGGATGCATAAATGAGCCTTTCCCCTTTCCATCTGGCGATCCCCGTATACGACCTGAAAGCAACACGTCATTTCTATGGCGAGGTCTTTGGCCTGAGTGAAGGCCGTTCAAGCGAACAGTGGGTGGACTTTGACTTCTATGGTCATCAGCTGGTCATTCACGAACATCCTAAAACCGCATCGCAGGAGAGCGTGCACTCCAACTCCGTCGACGGTCATGAAGTACCTGTCCCGCACTTTGGCATCATCCTGAAGTGGGAGGAGTGGGAGGCCCTCGCTGAACGCCTCAGATCCTTTAACACTAAATTTGTCATCGAACCCTACATCCGCTTTAAGGGACAGGTTGGCGAGCAGGCCACCATGTTTTTATTCGACCCGTGTGGTAACGCCCTTGAGTTCAAGGCGTTCAAGGATATGAGCCAGCTTTTCGCGAAATAACCTCTCTGGCACGGCTTCAGGCCGTGCCACATCACACCTTCACCCGACGATTTTAGCGTGGCTTCTGTCTCGTTCAGGCGGAGGTTGCTCCTGTTCAAACCGAGGGCGTAATGAAAAAAATAACACTGGTATGGCAGATTGTTATTGGTCTTGCACTTGGAATCATTGTGGGCTGGTATTTCAATACGCACCCCGAGTATCAGCAGTGGGTCAGCCATGAAATCCTCAAGCCGCTTGGCGATATTTTTATCAAAATGATGAAAATGGTCGTGGTGCCGATTGTTTTCTGTTGCATGATTCTGGGCATAACCGGAAGCGGTGACAATAGGTCGTTCGGGCGAATGGGCGTGAAAGCGCTCGGCTATTTTTTTACCGTAACGGGAGTGGCTATCGTCTTTGGACTGGTGCTGGCTAACATTATTTCCCCCGGCGAAGGCACCAGTATTCAGGGAATGGCGCACGGCGACGGGCACATGAAGATGGAGCCGGCGCGTGGCGCTCTGGTTATTCTGCAGAATATTGTGCCTGATAACCTGTTTGTCGCGCTTTCTGAGGGCAAACTCCTGTCAGTCCTGTTCTTTGCCGTGCTGTTCGGTCTGGCGCTTAATGGCCTTCCACGGAACAAAACGGCACCCATCCTCGGCGTTCTCCAGAGCGTATCCGATGGCATGTTCAGGGTGGTGTCGATCGTCATGGCATACGCGCCGGTTGGCGTGTTCGGCATGATTGGTGCCACGGTGTCCACGTTTGGTTTTGCCTCCCTTTTGCCGCTGCTCAAGCTAATTGGCACCGTCTATCTGGGGCTGATTTTATTTGCCGTGATTGTGCTGGGCGGGATCTGTGCGCTGATCGGCGAAAACGTTTTTAAGCTGATAAAGCATTTTCGCCAGGAACTGGTGCTGGCATTTTCAAGCGCCGCTTCTGCAGCGGTGATGCCCCAGCTGATGTACAAGCTCGAACGTTATGGCGTACCGGGGCGGATCGTCAGCTTTGTGGTGCCCGTGGGATATGCTTTTAACCTTGACGGCGCGTCGATATTTCTCGGTGTGGCAACCATATTCGTCGCTCAGCTTTACGGTATCGACCTGACGCTGATGCAGCAGGTCATTTTAGTGGTAACGATGGTGCTGACCTCGAAAGGGGCGGCTGGTGTACCGGGGTTCGCCATTCTGATCCTCTCCGCCACTCTGGCATCTGCGGGGCTGCCGCTTGATGCCGTTGCCCTGATAGCCGGGATATTCCGTATCATCGACAGCGGTACGACGACGCTCAACGTGCTGGGAAACGTTGTTGCTCCACTGGTTATTAACCGGTGGGAAAAAGAGCCACTGTCCTTCGAAGGCTCTCAGCCGGACCTGAATAAACGCTGATGCAAAAAAAAGAGGGGAACGGTGCATGTTCCCTTTAAAGCTAACTTACATCTGATTTGAGCATTTGGGCGGCTTATTCGTATGCTCTTTTTAAGAGCACCGATATTGGATTAATTTGTCCAATACAGGCTCCCGAAGGAGCCTCGATTAACGTTCTACAGTGCTATCCAGATCAGCTGCTGCCACACGAGGCTGTGAGCGCTGCCAGCCAGAACCATAACGGGTATATTGTGCTGGTACCGGGAGTTTTACATCCAGATTATCTGCAGCGGTACGTGCCCAGAACGGATCTTTGAGCATATCACGACCAACCAGAACGATGTCGGCGCGACCATTCTGCAAAATTTCTTCTGCCTGGCGACCTGTTTCAATCAGACCTACCGCACCGGTTTTGATATCCAGTTCACGGCGCAGTAACTCAGCAGCCGGGACCTGATATCCAGGATAGGTAGTTACCGGCACCATAGCGATTCCACCGCTTGAGCAGTCGAGCAAATCAATACCTTGCTCTTTCATCCATTTACCAAATACCACAAAGTCTTCAGGCCGGTTTCCACCTTCCATATAATCAGTCGTGGAAATGCGCATGAAAAGTGGACCGTTCCATTCGCTACGCACCACATCAATAACTTCACGCACAATACGGTAGCGGTTTTCGTGGCTTCCTCCGTATTCGTCGGTACGCTTGTTAGCTAGCGGAGATAAGAATTGGTTTAAAAGATAACCGTGGGCGCCGTGGATTTCGATAACATCGAAACCGGCTTCACGTGCCCGACGCGCGCCTTGTCGGAATGCCTCTACAACTTCCTTGATCTTTTCAACGCTCATGGCCTGAGGCACGCGAGACTGCGGCGTGAACGGAATCGCTGACGGGGCAATAGATGGCAGGTCAATGCCCAGCTGGCGACCAGCATGACCAATTTGTGCGCCAGCTTTGGCACCAAAACGGTGAATGGCGTCCGTCACGCGTGAAAGGCCCTCGATGTGGCTGTCGTCCCAGATACCAATATCACCGGGGCCGATCGGGCCATTTGGCAGAACGGAAGCTGTTTCCAGCATAATCAATCCCGCACCGCCCAAGGCACGAGCGCCGTAATGAATAACATGAAAATCATTCACACGACCATCTTCAGAAGCAGAGTGCATGCACATCGGGGACATGGCAATGCGGTTGCGGAATTCAACTCCATGAATGGTAATTGGTTCAAAAAGTAAGACAGACATTTATTCTCCGGAAAGTGTTTGATATTTGACCCGCTCAAAGTACCATATGATCAAATCTGGTTTATACGGTTATAAATTACCTATACTTACCAAAAGGTAACCAAAGAGAATTTATGAAAAAATTACGCAATTATGACTGTGCTCCTGGGTGCTCAATGGAGGCAGCGCTTCATATAATGGGAGGAAAGTGGAAAGGGGTTATCCTTTATCATCTCTTTAAAGACGGTACGCTACGTTTCAGTGAGCTTCAGCGGTGTATGACCAGTATCAACCAGCGACTGCTGACGAAGCAGTTACGCGAGCTTGAGGAGGACGGTCTGATCGTGCGTCAGGTTTATCCTGTTGTTCCGCCTAAAGTGGAGTATTCGCTGAGTGAAGAAGGTCGTGAGCTCAATAAAATTGTCATGGATTTGAGTATATGGGGCAGAAAGTGGCTGGAAAGACGAGGTCTAAAAACCGCCGTTGAAGAAGATATGGATGAATTGAAAGTGGTGTTGGGCGAATATGATGAAAATAGAGTTCAGTGATGATTCCTGAATTTACCTGTCAATTGTCAGACCCAACTATGCTGGCAGACAACGGTTTATGGGCCGCCACGTTCGGTACCGGCTTCCTGACTGCCTTCATGTCGTCGGTGATGAACAATATGCCGACGGTGCTGATTGGTGCGCTGTCCATTGAAGGGAGCACTGCGACTGGCGTCGTCAGAGAAGCAATGATTTACGCCAATGTGATTGGCTGCGATTTAGGTCCCAAAATTACCCCAATCGGGAGTCTGGCAACCCTGCTGTGGCTGCATGTACTGGCACAGAAAAACATGAGCATTACCTGGGGATATTACTTCCGGACAGGCATAATTATGACCCTGCCGGTGCTGTTCGTCACTCTGGCCGCGCTGGTATGGCGGCTCTCTGTCACTTTGTAATGAGATACTGATATGAGCAACATTACTATCTATCACAATCCTGCCTGTGGTACTTCACGTAACACGCTGGAGATGATCCGTAACAGCGGCACCGAACCAACAATTATTTATTATCTCGATACGCCACCGACACGAGAAGAGCTTACCTTGCTGATTTCAGAAATGGGGATTTCTGTACGTGCATTGCTGCGTAGGAATGTTGAGCCTTATGAGCAATTGGGTCTGGATGAAGATAAATTTTCTGATGCGCAATTGATCGATTTTATGCTTCAGCACCCGATCCTGATTAACAGGCCGGTAGTAGTGTCACCGTTAGGGACACGACTTTGCCGTCCCTCAGAAATTGTGCTGGATATTCTCCCTGAAGGTCAGAAAGGTTCTTTCACCAAAGAGGATGGAGAAAAGGTGACTGATGAGGCAGGAAGACGGTTTAAGTAACCTGGCTAGTTCACATTAGCGGACACCGGGCGTCCGTTCCTCGCTCATAGCGGACCTTAGCCTGCCATCAGTCCGCTGTGTCAGAAGCGGACGTTGCTTTCATCATGGTATGTTGGTTTACGGGGAGCAGGTCATAGGTTTGAATCTCTGCCTGAAAGCTACTCTCTTTGGCCCTCGGGGCTTATGAAGTTATCAGCTCACCGATAAGGACAGAATCACCTTCCCCTATCTGGCATAATGCTATATTCACAGCGGTTCGTTTAACGGGGGGATTTATGAATTCGGACGAGGATGACAATGAAAAAGCACTAGATCTCATTGGTAGTACTGCCCGCAGGCTGCTCAGTCACAAAGCCACAGTAGGGAAAGATGAATTGATTAATGCACTGGAACTGCTCAGAAAAAGCACCGCGGACCGGCGTGTGCGGGGAAACATCATAAAGGCGATTCAGATGCTGAGTCACCGGGTACACTGACCCGGTGAGGCAGAACGTAATAGTAGAAGTAAAAATGCCGGATAACTATCAGTACCCAATACTTTGCTGGCAAGAAAATTCGCGCGATAATCGCTTTATTTCAGCACTGCTATTACCGGAACAGAGGGCTGTGGCGAGAAGTCTGCTGGTCTGTCTGATTGCCTCTTTAATGATTTCACGACGGGCAGCCTCTGTCTCTACTTTAAGCATCTGTTTCAACTGTCGGGAAAGGGTGTAAGCGCTGAAGACATCGTCGTCCTCAAGCAGCGCTAATATGGCTTCGCCAATAACGATATTGATCTTTTCTTCTTCACTTCTGGACATATCAAACTTCCTGTTGCCCGGCGGTAAGAGTCCGTCGCAGCGGACAAGCAGTATTGCTTTTGAATGGTTATAGTTTTTGCCTGATTTCAGCAACAGCACTAACCTGGCTGAAACTATGAAATCATGCCTGCCCTGAGTGTAACAGAGTTGGACTAACCTGCCCGAAGTTTAATCAGCTCGGTCACCCCTTTTATTCCAGGCCCACCGGGGTGATGATGATTCTACGAGATCAAATAATGTGCATTTAGGTCTCATTAACGTTCTATTGTGCCAGAAGCAGACTGACCTCTGCTCGCCGTTGATTTACTCAGAACGCTATTAGCAACGTCCGCTTTTCGCTCATAGCGGACGTTTACTATCAAAGCAACCATCTTTGATTGAACTTCAAACACTCCTGCCCTTACCCACCTCCGAACCCCACAGATATTGCATAAACTATATCTGAAACCGACGCGCAGTCCGGTCGTGGAACTCACTGCTTTAATGCTTTTTCCGCTAATTTTTCAGGAAACGGGTCAGTTATAAGTAGCCGAGGAAGCGCCGTATGGGTAGCTGCCAGTCGTGATAGCCAGGGCATTCGCGCAGTGTACAAGACACAAACCAGCCCTCACAGTAAACGTTTGAAGCAACAGCTTTGTATCTGTCCAGAAAATAAAATTCGCGTGATTTATATCTATCGCTCCTCCGGCGTTCGCCATTTCAGAAGGCGTTGCAGTGCAGTTTCACCCTGCATAAGCTCTCTGGCAGCTTTGAGGCGTTCTCTCAGTTGCTCCTGAAGTCCAGCCAAGCAGACAATCAGGAAACCACTTTAAAGATTTCCCTGACTGATGCGTAAAGTGCCTTGAGCACAGTGTTTAGCCCTACTTGGCATCATATTCTGTCTGGTCATTGGTATTGATTGGGGATTTACATTGGGCGACTGATAGGCATTATGCCAGTACATTAGGCATGTGAGTTTTTAAAGGCTACGCCGGCGCAACAACGTCAAAGGGAGGAAACATTTAACAGGAATAGTGATGCTCCGCCGCATGGGGGAGCGATGTCAGTAAATGTTATGCATCTTCTGAGGTAAGGCCTACCACAAGACCCAGGCAGTTTCTCAGTGATTTCAGACAAGCATGGTCACTGGTGCTTTCCAGTTCACCAACCAGATAAAGGATGATGTCTTTGTTGGTCACCGATCCTTTTTCTGCAAGCATATGCTTAGTAAGCATACCCAGCATTTCTTTTTCCGCAGCATATTCATCGCCTGGACCCTGAAGAAATGCCTGCAGTTCATGATCCGTTTTACTCTGCTGCATATGACTAGTGTCCTTGTTAGGGTGCGAAAAATGACTTCTGCGATGCCGAAGCCGGTTTTTAATGCCGGGTAAGTTGTCTTACCTGGAAGTTCTGCTGTTAATGCTAATCACATTATCAGGACGGCCAGCTCCACGTATCGCCATTTCAGCCTGGATATCCTGAATCGCCAGCCTTGCAGCATGTGCGCGTTTGAGATCATCCGCGCTGCCATCCAGCACGGTCTGAAGTTTACCGAGCAGCCTGCGCCAGGAGATGTGAACCCCCTCATTGAATAGCGCAATAACAGCTTCGCCGATGAGAATATTGCATAGCTTATTTTCATCGCTGTTTTTCATGAAACTCTCTGCCCTTTTCGGGCGTGTACGTACGTGTTCAGTCCCGGTCAAACAGCAGTGCAATCAGCTGATGGTAATGCCGTTCTTCTTCGGGGCTGGAGGCATGCTCAAGACGTATAAGAAGCCTGGAGCAAATTGATTTACTGTTCAGATTGCGACCAGAACGAAGAATTTCTACTGCAACCGCGCCTAACGTTTCCAGCTGTGAAGGTAACGTTGCACGGCTGAAATATGCCGCGATTTCGTTAACCATGCTTGAAACGTAAATGTTCTGCGGCATGAATGACCCTCCCTGTATGTTAATTAATCAGCATGTCATCGGGCAAAGTTATACGCATCCAGAGAACTTGTACAGGAATTTCCGAGATAAAAAGGATTCTTTTAACGTGAATAAAATAAACACTTAATAAACATGCACTTGATAATAATTATATTTATGGCATTAAGTGCTGAAATTGTACAAACACCTCATTGTTTAATAAACCAGCCCCGAAGTCATGCAGCGAAGTCCTCTCCTGCCCTTAAAAAGGCAGGCACGAATCTGAGACTGATCGGCCAATTATTTGTCGACATCAAACAAGTCATTACCATTTTATATTAATTAATCTTAAGAGATGGTAGCTGTGCAAGGCTCTGGGGGTTCTCTGGCGAAGGTATAGAGTTCGATGCATACTGAGGGCAGATTTGAATCTGTACGCACTTCTCTTACCTGGGATACTGAGCCTGCAGTTGAGCAGAATGGCCTCTGAGGTGTCTGTTAAACCTGTGGCGATTCAATCGCTCTGTAGCACTCAATTTCACTTGCTGTGTCTCCCTTCTACTGGGCCTGAAAACACTTTGACTTTCAGCTGCGCGCATCTGGCCAACAAATTTCAAAGCTGGCTTGCATGATAATCAGTGGAGCGTATCTATTCCGCTGGCGTCCTTCAGAACTGAAGTTAGTTCTGTTGCCCTGAACGGCTTCATGTCATGCTTTGAGTTTCTCTTCAGAAGCATTTTAAGTCGGCTGATATGCGCTCTCGCCCTCTCAGGACTCACCGGTTCATAGATTTTTTCAAGTTGTGCACGCGGTGGGGGTATTGACTCCCCTTCGCGAATACGACGGGACATCTTTTCAAGCTCTTTTTCGCACGCCTTACGTAACTCACTCTCAGACAGATTATGTGATGTCATCTGGCTGTAAAGGCTCGTTACCATCCAGTAATGCGTATTATCCTGCCATGGATAGGCTTCAGGGGAATGATATAAACCCCGTTGTGCACAGTAACGCATGACCATGTCACAAAGCATATTTTCATCCGGCAGGCCTGCAGCGACATAGTCGCCCTTCCGGCACCAGCTGATGAACTGCCCGGGGGTTGGCCAGAACGGTGAAACGCTGGCACGCGCACGCTTCATCCCTGCAGAAAGCTGATGCCCCGAAGTAATGCCGTTTTCGATAAACGCAGCGACCCACTGACGTTTAGCTGTTGCTTCATCGCGTGGATGCTTTAACACCGTGCTGAAGGATGCGGGAAAGATAACCTTCAGACTGGCGAAGAGAGTATCCACCAGGCGCTCTGCGTTTGAGTCAATTAAACGGCTGCACTGCTGCTGGTCAGCCCCGCTCGGGCCAAAGTGACCGTTACGCAGTTCTTCGTCAAAATCCGGTTCTGGCTTCGTCATAAGAAATTATTCTCCCACTCGCTGCGATCGTTCCAGTGTGGCGTCCCTTTACCAGCAGGCACTATCTGGCCCCGCAAGGCGGCCTGTTTGTTCTGGTAGCTGAGCTTCTGGCTGGCCGTGATGAACCAGTGTCTGGGTCTCTGGTATGAGAATTCGATGTCGAGTTTTTGTAGCTCGTACACCAGGTCCAGATGTGCGTAAAGTTTTTGCCATGATGCAAAGTCTGCATGGTTAAGCTTCACGACTTTGCCCTCGAAGGCATAACGTGAAGGAAGCCATTCCCCCTGACACGTCGCCCTGGCGGCGGGTGTTTTATTTATAGGTTCTATGTTGGGTTCTAATGACTGATTCTGTGTCCCGTTTTTGGGATCGTTCAAAAGCCCGTTTTTGGGATCGTTCAAAAGACCGTTTTTGGGATCATTCGATGGCTTAATTGAAACAGGCCCGATTTTGGGAACATTCCCGTTTTTGGGACCATTACCTTTTACTGAACCCTCCCGTTTTTGGGCACATTTAAAATCGAGGTTCAGCTTCAGGACACGCACCCGTTTTGTGGGACCTTTCCGCTCACCGGTATCGGAAAGCAGACCATCCTCAATCATCTGATTGATCCATTTCCCGATAGTCTTTCTGTCGAGCCCTGTATCATTGACGAGCCTCATGATGCTGGGATAACAGCAGTGGTATTCGTCGGCCCGGTCAGCCAGTGAAAGGAGAAGTAGTTTTTGGGAAGCCTTGAGATTAAGACTCCAGGCCCAGTCTGTTGCTGCGCGACTCATTTAATATGTCCCTCCAAAATAAAAATTTTAAGAAGTTTCATTGCATTCTCGCTATGTGTGCAGAGGCTAAGATCTAACTCTCGTTGCAACTCTTGTCGCTTCCCTTCCCCCCTCACACTGAATTAAGCGAAGTCCTGAAACCACCAGCTCATGGACAGGATTGTCTGTGCTGATGCTCATCGCCTTCCTCATTACAGGTTCGTTCCAGTTCATACTCAGCAAACCTGATAGCGACCTTCATCAGCCAGCGATATTGTTCCTGGGGTATTTTCATCTCCCCCTTCATCACGAAATCCTCAATACCGCTGGCAGCCAGCGTTTCCATGATTTCCGGGTATTTTTCAGTGCGTCTCAAGATGGTTGAATCAGCGACGTTGAGACGGCGGGCAACCACCGATTGACGCGTGTTAAAAAGGGCCCTTAGAGCCAGTGAATGGAGATGTCGTCCCTGAACTGATGATCCTTGCTTGCGTGTTTTTGCAGTTTCCACAATGTAACTTCCTTAGTCGGCTGTGACGCAGTGACCAAACGTCACCTTAAACTAACGTTTCAGCAAAGATATCCGGCTTTCTTCCAGTAACTTATCTGAGCAGAACTGCCCCTGAGATAACTTCTCAATAGTCATTGCATATTGAGTTCCCCCATAAAACTCTGTTTTAGGAAGTGAACCCTTGTTGAGCCACTTGTAGACCGCTCTTGGACTGATTCCACACGCTTTCGCAACTTCAGCAACTCCCACAGACTTAATTGCAAGGTTAATGAATGACATGAAAACCCCCTCAATAGTACTTTCAGTTCACTTTAATTTGAACTGACAGTTTTATCAAGTCAGTTAACATTGTACCCATGGTTCAAACAGAAACGATCCGTCAGCAGTTTGCAGCGCGGCTTACTGAAGCGCTCAACAACGCCAAATACCCGCCACATGGTCGGGGGGTAATGCTTGCTCAGCGTATGGGGGTAACATCGAAGGCTGTCAGTAAATGGCTGACTGGTGAGTCACTTCCCCGGGCTGCGATGATGAAAAACATCGCTAAAGCTCTGAACGTAGACCCACTGTGGCTGCAACATGGAGATGAGGCTAATGCTGGTGAAGAAAGGTTAGCTCATGCCCTGTTTCGCGGTAGCTTTCCGTTAATGGGCTGGGATGAGGTTATTAATGTCACGCAGTTTTTTGAGAAAGGTTTGGACAGATTCAGTTATTTCTATTCCGGCGCTGTACTGGGAGATGCCCCGGCATTCTGGCTAGTCGTTAAAGACGACTCAATGACGAGCCCCGCGGGCCCATGTGTCCCCGAGAACAGCATGATTCTTATAGACACAGGTCGCATTCCAGAAAATGGCCAATTAGTCGTTGCTAAACTTGCTTCTGCAAAAGAAGTGACTTTTAAACAGTACATTGTTGATGAGGGTATCAACAGAAAGTATCTCAAGCCATTGAATACTAATTATAAACCTGTGGAAATTGATGATTCCTGCAAGTTTATTGGTGTGGTGATAGAGTGCCGAATGAGCTTTGTTTCCCCCGATCCCGCCCAAAGCCTCAGTGTGATACCGCACACTTAAAATTAACAAAAACAATGAGATGAATCAAAACCCCGGAAAAGTACTAATTTTCTGTACTTTTGGTGTTGACCAAAATAGTACTTATAGTTCATTATTGAGTTATTAGCTGAACGGCACAGCATACTGTCGGGCGGGAGGAGTGCAGAAGCGCGAGATCCCGAAGTGGCAAAACCCACCTTCCTCTCAACAAATGAGATGGCTCTGCCCAGTGTCATTTCCTTTGTTGATGGAGGTTAGTATGAAAAAGCACAGCGTTCTGTGCCCGGTCTGTGGAATCAACTTTGATCCCAGAGCACCCGGAATTCATATAAAAAAGCATCATAGCGCAGCATCACGCCATGAGTTAATCCTGATACGCGACGCCCGGCGTCTCTGTTTCGGGAAAAGTAAGCCCTACAAAAATAAATCACCCTGCTTACTCTGACTCATCACGACATTGACAGCTTCTCTGAAACCCTTTTCGCAGTTTAAACGAGGTGTCGGTGCGAAGGGTTTTCAATTCATTCAGAATTATGAAACGGAATACCTCTATAACTTCACTGTCAGCGAATGCCTGACAGCCTGAAGTACCGAAAGTAGTGGCATCCTGATTGTATAATTATGAGTGTGATCTGTCTGACCAAGTGCCTGAATGACTTTCCCGCCTCGTGCGGGATTTTTTTTGCCCCGGATATGTTACGTCCGGCCGGGCATCAAAGCCTCTCTGGCTCAATCACCCTTTCCGTAATGCCTGAATGGCAAATCCACTTAAGGAGTAACGATGTTATATCGCGAAGCTGCCGTGCGTATCAGCCAGACTGTATTGTTGCTGTCCCGTGAACTGAGTGTTTCTGCTGATCAGATGTTTGAGTACCAGCAGGAAGGCAAAGTCACGGAAGAGCAGGCTGCGACACATATGCATAAAGTCCAGGTTGTTCTCGACGTGCTCTTCACCGAAATCCTGGATCCCATCATGACTGAGCACCCTGACTTACTGCCTGGATGTTGCTGTAGCGACGTTTCAGAGACAGACAGGAACGGCACGTCGTGATCGCTCTCTTACCTGTCCACATGACCGCCATTATGGCGGTTTTTTTACGTCCGGAACCGGAGAACACCATGCATAAAGAAAAACCTTCATGCGTCCTGAATCCAAAAGAAATGCGCCGCCTCGCCCTTGCTCATGTACAGGCGTATGTAAATGCCTGTCACTGTCAGTCCCGTCGTGACGTCCTGATGGCACTGGCTCACTGGCACGATGTAGGCGTGAACATGAGCGATTTCATCAAAAATACGCGCCTCATCATTATTGATGAAGATGGCATCCATGAACGCTGAGATGGCATTCGTAAACCCCGCCCGCAAGGGCATTACCTGACCCGGAGGTCATTATGCAACATCGTGAAACTGCAGAAAAAGTCACTGAAACACTGCTGGAAGTGGCGAACAAGCTGGTGGCATCGGTAAGGATGGTTGATGCCAGTGAGAAAGACGGAAAAGTCAGTATGGACGAAGCAGACGCATACCGTAAGGGTGTGATGGGATCACTGGATGAATTGCTTCAGTCAACTCTCACAACCATTTTCGCCACGCACCCTGATTTACGACCAGCATGCAGCTGCGCTTCTTCTGCCTCGGAAGACAACAACCAGCCGTAACTGCCTGCCTGAATACGTCAGAGCAAACCGTCCGCCAGGGCGGTTTTTTTATATCTCAACGGAGACAAAGCATGATTATTCATATCCGGAACGGCAGGTTCATCTTCACCGCCAGTTCTTTAAACCGAAGCCGCCGTTTTGTCTGTTTCAGTGAAGGCATCGCCTGGACGTATGTGCAGAAGCTTGCCGCTGCCTGTGCCGCTGAAATGAGGTAACGGTGATGTCCAAGCCACATGCCCCCGTCCGGATAATAAGGCGTGCTGAGCGCATTATGCGCTTATGGCGTACCGGGCAAATCCGGGCGAGGCGAACCTATCGGGGTCAGTATCTTACGTTAAGGGTTACGCCGCAGTGGAGACTGTTATCGAAAGACAATGGACAGAACTGGGAATTACTCAGTCATGCGGATTACGACAATCAGATTTAGTCTGGATGTTTCAGCCGTAATGACCGGTATAGGGCAAAACCGAGAAATTCGCTAGTGGACGCTGAAAAATCACAGCATCGCCCTGCTGTCCATAAACGCTGGCTCGCAAATGCGGAGACCCGGAGCCTGGCTCCGATCAGAGCGGGCGGCATCCGGGAGAAACCAGGTCCGGGATAACAGCCCGTTCTGGCGGGTCACCAACCCCGAAGTTAAACGGTTATTTTCACTTAAAGGAGATTAAAAGATGAAAATTCAGTACATCGCGACCTCAACAGAGGGCACGCTCCATATCAAATCCTGCGTTCTTCGGGCATTTATCCATGAACGTGTTGTCAGGGCGGCTCTCATGGCCGCACCGGATGCCCGGGTGACCCACACTGGTACGTTTGTTATTCATACGCGCATATCAGGAGACCCGGCACAAATCCTTGCAGCCACCCGCGCGGCCCGTCGTGAAGAAGAAGAGTAAACGCAGGGTCTGATGCCGTCGTGCACGGCCTTAATGACACCTGAGTAAACACCTCATCCCTGCCCCTCGTCATACTGCCGGACTTATCAGAACCGGAACAGGTTAACTGACTATTCAAAGGACCATTTCCCATGATGCAACCAGACATCAGGGGCGATGCTGCTTTTGCTCGCCCCTTTAATGCCATCCGCGATATCGAGTTTGCGCCTGAAAACATTGTCAATGGTGCCAGCTTTTCATCGCCCACCTCCCCGGCATTGCCACCTCAGCCACCTCTGCCCGTGATGCAGGTGGTGTTTGACCGGTTTGTCGGCATTCTTCTTAAGGAGGGAAAGCCATGATCACACCCTATGCTTTGCTGGAACGTCATAAAGACCACCTGGATGCCCAGGAGCAGGACGCAATCAGGAAAGAACAGTGGATCGATGACGAAGCCCAGCGCCTGCTGTCCTGTTTTCCTGACCACCTTCACCTGTTCCGTCACTGGAACCTGCATCCTGATGCGATGAAGTGCTGTGCCCACCCTGAAGCCGCTGAGGAATACATCAGCTTTATCACGAATCTGGCCTACCTGCAGGCGGCCCGAAATTACGACCTTCAGGTGCTGCTTGGCTGGGAGGAACCAGCATGATGAAACCGGGTATCTATGAAGGCCTCAGCAATGAGGCCTATCACGCCGGTCCCGGCGTCAGTAAATCGCAGCTCGATGACATTGCGGTTAACCCGGCCATTTACCTTTGGCGCAAACATGCGCCTGTGGATACGGATAAAACAGCCGCACTGGATATGGGAAGCGCGCTGCACTGCATGCTGCTTGAGCCTGAACAGTTTGATAAGCGCTTTATTGTGGCTCCTTCTTTTAACCGGCGCACCTCTCAGGGTAAAGCAGACGAAGCAGCATTTCTGAATGAGACGCGCATCCGGAACATGACTGTTATGGATGCAGAACAGGGCCGGAAACTTCAGCTCATGAGAGAGAGCGTGCTGGCGCATCACGCTGCACGCTTTTTTCTGGAGGCTGAAGGCCCGTGTGAATCCTCAATGTACTGGTCCGATCCAGAGACAGAGGAGCTCTGCCGCATCCGTCCGGATAAATATCTGACCGGCAGGCCTGTCATTGTTGATGTGAAAAAGGTCAGTGATATGGCCCGCTTCGCCCGGCACATCGGGGAGTTCCGGTACCACGTTCAGGCAGCCATGTACTGCGAGGGCTTTTATCACTGCTTTGGCACGTATCCGCAGTTCGTTTTTATTGCGGTCAGCGAGTCGATCGACTGTGGCCGCTATCCGGTTCGGGTGTATGAGCTGCATGACGATGACATGAGCGCGGGTTCCACCCTCTTCCGTCGTGATTTGAGCACATTCCATGCCTGTCGCCTCAGCAATAACTGGGGCGGCGTAGAAATAATTCAGCGCCCTGTATGGGCACGTTAACAGGAGTAAGCATTATGCAAAATCAACTGATGATCTCTGCGCCGGACAGCGCGGACACAACTGCCACTATTTTCAGCCCTGATGCCCTGGATAAACTGATGCGTTTTGCAGAAATCATGGCCAGCAGCAGAGTCACTGTCCCTGCTCACCTCGCGGGCAAAGCCGCGGACTGTCTGGCCGTGACCATGCAGGCCATGCAGTGGCGTATGAATCCGTTCGCCGTTGCACAGAAAACCTTCATGGTGAATGGCGTGCTGGGATACGAGGCACAGCTGGTGAATGCGGTCATTAACTCCATGGCCCCAACACGGGATCGGCTGCATTACGAATGGTTTGGGTCATGGGAAAATGTTATCGGCAGATTCACTGAGAAAACCTCATCCAAAGGCAATAAATACATCGCACCGGACTGGACACTGCAGGATGAATCCGGATGCGGTGTTCGGGTGTGGGCAACAATGAAGAACGAGCAGGAGCCGCGGGTGCTGGAACTGCTGCTCTCACAGGCACAGGTGCGGAACTCAACACTCTGGGCGAGCGATCCGCGTCAGCAGCTGGCTTATCTCGCTGTTAAACGCTGGGCCCGTCTGCACTGCCCGGACGTCATTCTGGGGGTGTACACACCGGATGAACTTGAAACGTTATCGCCTGCAGAACGCGACGTGACCCCGCCAGCTCATAATGATTTGAATGGGTTAATCAATCAGTCTGCCAGCACGGAGAACGGTGTTCCGCTGCAAAACCATTCTGTCCCGGACCTGCGAACTGAAGAGATTAAAGCAGAAACGCCCGTGCCTGCAGCGCCACCAGCCAGCCCGGTCAGATCGCCTGACCAGCCGGCAAGCGCACCCCCGCCCTCGCCTAAACACTGTCCGGGTAAAGAACAGGAACGCGCTGAGGACAGGGAACGTTCTTCAGAAGAACTTCTCGCTGATTTTTGTGAGGCAGCCATGAAAAGTCAGTCGGTCAGCGCACTCGCCCGCTGCTACGCCTACGCATCAAAGGTACTCAAACCGGTGCCACCGCTGCTGGATAAAGCCACAGATGTTTTTCTGGTCAGGAAAGCCGAGATTGAAGAAGAAGCCAGAAAATAGAGGCTTACTGAACCCCGTCAATTCAGGAGTTATCGATGAATCAGAGAAAGGCTGACCGCAACCAGCGTTATTACGCCGTCGCCGAGGCGGCGGCACTTGCCGAACGCTGCGAAAAGTTTGATCAGGCGGGGAAACTCTGGCTGCGGGCAATGAAGCTGGCCGTAAGACCGATGAATGCCCAGTGGGCAGAACATCGCAGTCAGTGTTGTATGAGTGCATTACGTAATGGATGGTCTTATATCAGGGATTAAGCCAGCAGTGATTATCCAGAGGCACCCTCATCATTATGAATATTATATTCACTTTTCTGACTTCACTGATATGAAAGTGAGTGTTAGTTTCTTTACAGAAGGCGAATAAATATATACATAAAATTAAAACTCCGCGCGCTCCCTGAGTGTAACATTAATTAAGAAGACGCCACCTATGAACACAAGACTGTTAAGCTATATCGACACCTTTTTATACCATTCTTCTACCGAGCCATTGCAGCAACTGGTTTATATCATCGCAAAACTGTGCCTCATCACTGCACCCGCAGCCTGGGTCGTCAAACGCCCGACTGGCAAAGACGACAGGCTCTTTACGTCTCAGGAAGAGGCACTGGCGTTTCTGGAAAAGCAGGGGCACAGCGATGACTATGTCGCGCCACTTTTCACAACGGTAAAAGTGGATATGAGTGCAGGGGAAATCCGGCATCTGCTTTTGACGCCATTACCTGATGAAGAAGATTAGTCTCTAATTAAAAGCAGGCAATGGTTATCTTAAATCTGCAAATTTAACGCGTCATGATTGTGACTCGAAATAAAGCACAGCACCAGGGCAGTCAGGAATAATTCAATGACCAGAACAACGAATGCCATTATTATTGTGGCGGCCATACTGTGCTCGCTCCAGCTTGCAAGGGGAGAAAGTATGCCGCTGGAAAATGAACTCCAGTCCTTTTCTGTAAAAACCGGCGCAACCCGGATTATTTATTCTGTGGGTTCGAATGGTGCTTCAATGACCGTGATGAACCCGCAGGCATATCCGATGCTGGTGCAGTCGGAAGTCATGATGGAAGACCGGAAAACCCGGGCCCCGTTTATTGTCACCCCGCCGCTGTTCCGTCTGGACGGTCATCAGCAGAGCCGGATAAAGGTTCTCGCAACCAGCAGCCACAATAATGACACGAAAGAGTCACTTTACTGGCTTTGCGTAACAGGCATCCCCCCTGAGGCGGATGCGGACTGGACGGGTGATGCGTATAAAAAGAAAAAGGCCGGGCAGCACGCCACCCTTCTGACGCAACTGCGTATCAAAAGCTGCCTGAAACTGCTTGTACGCCCATCCTCCCTCAGAGGCACACCCGAAGACTTTGCCTCCAGCCTGACCTGGGTAAAACGCGGTGAGACGCTCACGGTCAGCAACCCGACGCCCTTTTACATGAATCTCAGAAGTGTTCAGCTTGGAAAATCGAGTGTGGCCAACCCTGAATATGTTCCTCCGATGGGTAAACGGGAACTGCGCATACCTGCGGATGCGTCAGGTCAGGTGCACTGGCGACTGATTACCGATTATGGCGGAGACAGCAAAGCGTTCACGTCCGACATGAGCACTGATCCTGTTTCTCACTGAGAGTACTCACTGCCAGGATTCAAACGATGACTGTTTACAGACCACTTTTCGTGGCCGGTCTGACGCTGGCTGCGGTTCAGGCAGAAGGCAAAGTCTATACCTTCAACCCGGCTCTCATTGCCGGAAGTAATAAAGAAACAGACCTCAGGCTTTTCAGTCAGGGCAGTCAGCTACCGGGCATTTATCCGACTGACATCTATCTGAACAACACACTCATCGACTCCCGGCCAGTCAGTTACAAATTAAGGCCGGATAAATATGATCGTCAGAGACTCGTCCCTCACCTCAGTAGACCCATGCTGTCAGGTTACGGAGTACGCATGAAGAGCTTCAAGGTTACTGAGAAGGAAAAACGCTCAGGCTTTTTTGATCTGTCGCAGATACCGGGCGCTCAGGCTGATTTCCACTTTAATGAGCAGTCACTGCATCTGAGTATTCCTCAGGTTTATCTGAAGCCCGGGTTTAAAGGCATCGCACCCCGGACACTGTGGGACGACGGCATACCTGCCTTCATCATGAATTACCGTGCGGGGACAAGCCAGAGTATTACCCATGGCCCCTGGGGAAGAAAATCTCAGTACTCCTGGCTGCAACTGACGCCAGGCGTCAACATCGGTGCCTGGCGGCTTCGCAACGTCACCAGCTGGCAGCAAACACGTGGAACGCCCGGACGCTGGCAGGCCATGACGACTTATCTGGAGCGCGGTATTAATGGCATCAACAGCCGCCTGACGCTGGGTGAACGTTATACCGCCTCTGAGATTTTTGACAGCGTTCCCTTCAGAGGCGTCATGCTTGCCTCTGACGATCGGATGGTGCCTTCCAGCCAGTATATGTTTGCGCCGGTCATACGTGGCGTGGCGAGAACCCAGGCCCGCGTTGAGGTAAAGCAGAACGGCTACACTATTTATAACCAGGTCGTCGCACCGGGTCCGTTCGCCCTGACTGACTTCAATCCTGCCGGCGCAGGTGGTGATTTTCAGGTTACGGTATGGGAGGCGGATGGTGTTCCTCAGGTTTTCACTGTTCCTTTCCAGACGCCAGCAGTCGCCATTAAAGAGGGCTACCTGCGCTACAGTCTGATGGCCGGGCAGTATCGTTCGTCTGACAGGAGAGTGACAAGAGCGCCGGTCATGGAAGCCACCGCCATGTACGGTCTTCCCTTTGGATTCACGCTTTATGGCGGAATCCAGGCAGCCCGGCACTATCAGTCTTCATCCCTGGGTACCGGGCTGAGCATAGGCAACTGGGGTGCACTCTCTTCAGATGTCACACTCAGCCACGCCCAGCTCTCAGGTCATGACCCGGTACACGGTTATTCCTGGCGTATGCGGTACAGCAAAGAGTTTGTCGGGACAAATACTTCGCTGTCACTGGTCAATTTACAGTTCAGCCAGCCGGACTATCTCACACTGGCTGAAACACTGGAGAGCTGGCGGATTGATGGAATGGCGCCAGGCATTCGCAGAAAAAGGAGAAAAAGCCGTACCGGTCTATCCATCAGTCAGGGACTGGGTAAATGGGGTTACCTGAACGCAGGTGCTTATCAGGATATCTACTGGAACCGCGGCCTGCGCGAAAGCCGCCTTAACGCGGGATACTCTGTTCGGTTCAGGGATATGACGCTGTCATTAAACTGGTCTGCCAGTCAACGTACCAGGCACCATCCTAAGGAACAGATGATGAGCCTCTGGCTCTCTGTTCCGCTGAAAAAATGGATGGGTGGCAACACGCGCGCGTCGTACCGGTTCACGCATTTATCGTCCGGCCCTGCCACTCAATCTGCAGGCTTAAGCGGTGATGCGTTTGATCAGCGCCTCAGCTGGAATGTTGATCAGCGTTATACCACCGGACACGCAGGAAGCCGGAGCAATGGCGACGTATCTCTGGGATGGACCGGAACCTACGGCCACATCGCAGGTGATTATAGCTATGACCGCCATTACCAGCAGTGTGCCGTTGCCATAGACGGCGGCCTTATCGCCCATCGCAATGGAATGACTTTCACGCAGGCCCTTGGCGAAACCAATGCACTCATTGAAGCCAAGGGTGCTTCAGGTGTGAAGGTATCGGGTTTTCCGGGCATTGCTACGGACTATCGTGGTTATACAGTTCAGCCCTGGCTGAACCCCTACCATGAAAATTCTCTTTCATTAGATCCAACAACGTTGCCGTCGGAGGCTGAAATAACAATCACTGACAGTAAAGTTGTGCCTACAGCAGGGGCTATCATTCCTGTTAAATTTAAAACACGAGTGGGTGCGAAGGCAGTCATTACACTTTTGCAGCCTGATGGTACAAAAGTCCCTTTCGGCTCTGTGGTGCGAATGAGTTCAGATTCAGGAAATGAGGGTATTGTTGACAATGATGGGAAAGTCTATATGTCAGGATTACCACCCGAAGGAAATCTTACCGTCATAGGTAAAACACACTCACTCAAATGCCCTTACCATTTGATAAAAAATGACGAAGCGCACGGACTCAACTTCTTTACCGCGAAGTGCAAGTAAAGGAAAGCTTTATGCATCATCGATTAAAAAGAATATCAAATCTTCTGGTCATAATGTTTATTGTTTCTTTTCAGAGCCCTGAAGCAAATACTCTTAAACTCACAATAACACCAGAACAGGATTTGTATGCTGGCAGAATAAATGATGGAGCAGAACTGGCAACAATCCACGTATCAGGGATGTCAGAATCCTGCGTGCTCAATGTGTGGATTGAACCACCCGGTAAAGAGATTATGCCGGGACATTATATATTAACTGACCGCAATAAAGGAGTAAATGAACTAAATGTAAGACTATCAGGTGATAACTGGAAACCTGACGCTCAGGCTGGAAAAGGCGTGTTGTCAACATTTACATCAAAACTCGCCACATTAAATGTTGTGAGTAATGGCGACCAGTTTATAGCAAGCCATATTTCTTCCATGCAAATTTCCGCTCAATGCCGTAATAACTAAATAACCAACATTACAAAACCAATTCAAACTAACAACTTAAATTAGCACACCACTCCAAAGGAGTTAAAATGAAATTACTTCCCATAGCATTCTCAGTAGCAATATTATTTGTGTGCACTCCGGTCGCAGCTAAAGATGAATTCAAACCTGTAGGCGATCCGGTAAGTCGTTCCGTTGATCTGGTTTTCAGAGAGAATCCTGAATTAATGTTCAGGCTTACACCAAGGCCGGACCTGGAGGCTGGAGTCAATGTAGACAATAGCCCCGTAGCGTTTTTCAGTATTTCTGCAAAATCACCAATGAATTTAGGTATACGCTGGACCCCCAACTCCGGAATCATACAAAAAGACAATTTTTTTAATATAAAAATACCCGGTAAAAATAACCCAAAAAACCAGATCAAGCTTGGTATCACTGGCTATCATGGAATGACAGGATTTGAAACGGGAGGTGGCCATTGGGCATTTTTATCAGAAGGTCCGGTAAAAGTATTCACGGGAATCATTACCATTGAGGGTGACCAATCTGTCACTGCTGATACGTACACGATTAGCCTGGATGCCGCGGCATTTGTTTCCTAGTGTTATCACATCCGGTACGATTAACATACTAATCGTACCGGTATTGTATTCCTATCTATGAAGCTGGTTCATTCTGATTAGATGAAAAAAGATTTTTTGTCCCCGACGAGGCTCACCTCATGGTTAATTTTCGGCTGGCATAATCGCAAGACCCTGAGCCTGCAGTGGCCTCAGCGTAAGACGTGCAGCCGCTTTTTTCACCGCGGGGACAGATAAGGATTATAACGTTATCATTAAACCTGACACGGGACACAACCGTGACGACAGACGTGATGGGCATTAAGCAAAGACCTGTGTCCGCCAGCATAAGGCGGGGGAAGACTCAATCAAATGCCTCATCTTTCCGCTTTGTTCTGCCCTGTATCAGTCAGACTGCATGATGGTGTTCACATGCACGCTCATGGTTTTATGATAACTTTTTAATGCTCAAAATATGGATATTGCATGCTTAAATCCACGCTGTTTCTCGCTGCTCTTCTCTTTCCTGTAGCCTCTGTCGCAGAGCCCGGTAGTTTTATATTTGAAGTAAATGGCACAAAGGAGACATACTCACCAGAATGCATAAAATCAATAAGTTACGTGGATAGTGATGAGATGAGTTCTGAGAATGTAAATTTCTCCCTAAGTGATGACTGTGGAAAAATGCTCAATGTAACGACAAAGCAGAACATTGGTAAGAAGCTGTCTATCTATTACAAAGGCAATCTGCTATCCAGCGCGAATATTGTCTCCGTACTCAGGAATACTATCAGAATCTCCGGTAAAGAGATGCCACGAATAGTTTTGATGCAGCTTCTTTATGACTATGGGGTTAAGCATAATTAGTGGAAAGATAGAGGATTTAAGCATGGACGAACGCGACAGGATTAACTTAGATTCAGTCGTGTAATAAGTATTACGGGCGCTTTGGGCTGCAGTATCCGGGCGGCACTGGCACGAATGATCACAAGGAGAAAAAACGGTGAGGTGGATTTTTTTATCTGGAATGTTATTTTCCATGACAGTAGTAGCGGAGGACCGGTCATTCGAGACGCCAGAGGTGAAATGCCTGAATGACCACACCATCCCACTCATAAAGTCGGAAATTCCGCCTAAAGAAATTGTTGATAAGGCCTATCTAACCTGCAGGCCAGAACTGGATGAATGGAAGAAGTCGCTGGAATCGTTGCCTGATGAAACGAAGCAGCACATGCGCAAAGAGCTTTATGACTTCTACATCAGGATGATTGAAAAACGACGAAATTATGAACTCAGTAAAGCTGCAAAAGCTTTTCATCGAGACAATCTTTAACGTCTCCGCGACTTAGGTCCTGAGATCATTGATCGATGCCGTTTCCACGGAAATCAGACCTGATTTTACATAAGGAGGTTGAAAATAGCTTACAGACCGAGAACGTGTCCCTTCTGCAATTTCTGGGGACCACGTAAGCACCCTGATGGCAAATTTTCCTGCGATATGTGCGGGCTTGAATGGAAGCCAGAACAGGATAAACGCGAAAAAGATAAACAATGAAACCCCGCCTCTGCGGGGTTTTTTAATGCCCGAAACTGGATTCAGATGTCAGTTCGTTCTGGCAAATCATCCATAGCACTGACAACCTGCGGGCCAGCTCATGGGTATGGGTGATCGGGCATGTCCGAGGCAAACACCATGAAAGAGGTCTGGACAGAAATGGTGCATAATCCCAAAATTGATATTCAAACTCTCTTACAGATGCCGTATGTGAATCTGAACGAAGCTGCCATGCTGCTTCGCGTAGCACCGCAAACCATTCGCAAATGGGTATCAGTAAACGGGCGAACTCAGCGCCCCCACAATCCCGCGTTTCCGTTACCGGTGCGCCGCAGCCGTCTGACGTTTCGCACCTGCGACATCATGCGCTATCACGAAGAGCGCGCCAACGCTGATACTGTCCCTTCACCACTAATCCACCCTGTAACACGCGCCCACCATAACGAATAGGCGCGACGCTGTTCTTCAATATACCCATAACGGTCGTACACCTGCCAGACACCTGGCAATTTATGCCCCAGCATTATTTCCGCAATATGTGGTTCGGTCAGATCGGAAAGATTGGTGCGGGCTGTCCGGCGCAGATCATGTAATGTCCAGTGTTCCATTTCAATGCCGAAGTGGCGGTGTGCTGACCGCCTGATCCTCGGTGGAATATCGATCAGGGACGAACGTGCCTGGGGTGCATCATGTTTTATGTTTGCCATCGCAAAGCGGCTACGCGGTGACTGGTCAAATAGTTCCTTAAGCATTTCCTCTGCTTCCGGAATGATAGGCCTTACCAGCGGCCTGCGCGTTCGCTTACCCGTTTTATAATGCGTTGGCGGAACTGACCATAATTTTTTTTCAAAATCGAAATGAGCCTTTTCTGCATTTGAGAGTTCTCCCACCCGGCAACCAAACAGCAGGCACAACTTAGCCAGCAATTGAAACTTGGGGGCAAGCCTGCTGGCTTCCATTGCCCGGAAAATTGTCACGATTTCATTACCGGATAAAACACGATCGCGTGGTGTCAGTGTGATGCCTAAATCTGTGAGACGTAAATCCCTCAGCGGCGTGTTTTTTGTCAGCCGTCTGCGCACTGCCCAGTTATGGGCCTGCCTGGCATTCGTCAGCAATCGGATAGTTATAGCGGGTTTTTTACGCGCCAGGGGTTCCAGAACGTTTAGCCACATGTGTACAGGTGCATCCTCGTGGGGAACACTGCCTAAATGGGGGAAAACGTGTATTTCGAATGAACGCAAAACGTCATGATGTTCAGGCTTATTTGCAGCTCCGTATTTTTCCAGCCATGTCCTGATCACCCCTTCAACAGTCAGTGCGGAAAAAGCGTCGTCACGTGCCTTGCGTTTCACTATGCGAGGATTACGGTTTTGTTCGAGCTCGCCACGCAGCCGGATGACCTCGTCCCGCGCCTCTTTTAAACTGGTCGCCGGGTATGTACCGATATCCACGCGCTCCCCTTTCCCATTCCATCGGTAACGGTACTGAAACGTGATCTTACCCTTGCAGGATACGCGGGCAGAAAGCCACTCACGATCGGTCTTGACCTGCACTTTTTCGTATTCTTTACCCAGCATCGCACGGAGGGCCGCATCTGATAGCGCCATAAATCTTCTGAAGTGGAAAATTATGTACACCAGTATGTACACAAAAAAGGGGGTAATAAAGGGAAAAATTGTGAATGCACAGGAACATTATAAACAGCTAATGACCGATTTTTTCAATTATTCCCTACTGATACAGGGATTCAGGTAAACAGTCGGGAATGAGCAGACACTGTCAGGAATAGTTACTGGCATATCTCAGGAATATGACCATGAAAAACGTAAAAGCACTTTCAATCGCCGCCATCGCTGCTCTTTCAATGATCTCTTTCGGCAGCTTTGCTGAGACCGTTTCTGTAACTTCCTCAACACTGGATGGTGCAGAATCGAAAATCGCTGCTCAGGCTCAGGAACAGGGCGCGCAGTACAAAATCACGGAAGCGAACACCAACAACCGTGTTCACATGACCGCAGAACTGTATAAATAACGGATGGTCGCAAACGGATTTGCCAGAAGAGGCTGCCCAATGGGCAGCCTTTTTTGTGCCTGTTCAGGCAAGACGGGTGGCAGGCGAACTCCCGTTGCGCCACCATAAAATCAGCGCCGCCAGGGCTATCGCACCAAGTACCGCAAACGCGGTGCTGTAAGAATAACGAGCGGCGATCATGCCGGTCATGGCGGGACTCAGAGCCGCCCCTACGCCCTGCATCAGCATAACGACGCTCTGACCGGCATTTACGTGGCCGGTGCCCCGCATCAGGGTAACGATGTAGCCCGGTACTGCGACGCCCAGGATCCCGGCGGCAATACCGTCCAGCATCTGAACCGGAATGACGAAAATCGGCTCAGCGAAGCCTGCAGCGATCACCGCGCGCAGCGGTAAGATTATCAGGGCGACCATGATAAACAGGCGATAGCCGTGCGTTTCAACACGTTTAGAGACCCACAGCGCGACCGGGATCATCACCAACTGGGAAATCACTACCGTTGCTGCAGCGAAAAGGCCCGGGCTGACTGCCGTCTGGCCCCCTGCAGAGGCGACGCGCATGCTCAGCATGGGCAGCAGCGCGGCGTTGGCAAGATGAAACAGCAGCAGCGTCACACCCGCAATCATCAGCGCCGGATTTCGCATCAGCATCGATAAGTTCAGCGCGGGCTGCCGCTCTTCATTCTGTTCATACCCACGCGCCACGTCGTTATCGATCTCATCACCGCGAATCGCCAGCGTGGCAAAAGCCGCGAAAACAGCCATCACCGTCATGAGGATAAAGACGGCACCCATTCCCCAGTACCAGGCCGCAAAACCGGCCAGTAAGGCGGCAATGGTGTTGCCACCATGATTAAAAGCTTCATTGCGTCCCATCTGATGGTTAAAGCCGCGCTGTCCCGTCAGACCCAGGGTGATCCCCGCCACGGTCGGGCCAATAAATGCCGCAGCAATGCCCGCCACAATTTGCGAGACCATCGCCGTCCAGGTCTGATTGCTGTACCACAGCAGCAGCGTGGCAACGGTAATCACCAGACAGCCCAGCAGCACAATCATTTTTTTATGGCGGGTTGCATCGGCGGCGATCCCGGCAGGCAGCGTGGCAAGTAATCCGGCGATCCCGCCACAGGTCATCACCAGACCAATTTCATCGGGTCGCCAGTGTCGCTCTGTGAGAAAAATCCCCAGAAAAGGCCCCAGTCCATCACGGACATCGGCCAGAAAAAAGCTCATTAAACAGAGCGCAAAGAGTGAACGCTGAGACATGTTATTTCCCTGGAAGTAAGTGTTAAAGGCAGTTGCGCTTCGGTTAACAGGGAAATTATGTGTTACAACCTGGAAAGTCACATTTCGTTATAGTAACAAAATGAAAAAGGCCACCCGTCACGAGGTACGGATGGCCTTTGTTTTTCGCTCAGGAAAGCGTGCGGATTATTTATCCGTGCCGAAACCCTGCTTCAGCAGTGCTGGCAGTACAGCCGGGAAGTAGATGTTTTTGTAGTAACCGCTGACGCTCTCGCTCCAGCTCTCACCGTCGTTACGACCGATGTTTTTCCAGTGCTGAACCATTTCTTCGTTGTAGGCCGCAATCTGCTGCTCCAGACCCTGGGTCTGATACGTCTCATCATGGCGGAACGTTGCCAGAGGCAGACGCGGTTTCTGATGAGCCGGTTCGTCAACGTGACCAATCACCACGCCCGCAATCGGGAAGGTCATCGGCGGCAGTTCCAGCAGTGAAATCATCGCCTCTGGATCACGACGGATACCGCCAATCGGCACAATGCCCAGACCTTCTGCACGTGCAGCGGCCATTACCGATCCCAGCGCAATACCGATATCGGTAGCACCTGACACGATGCTCTCGATGCTCTGATGGGCAATCTGCTGCTGATCGACAGCGGCCATGCCCACCGCTGATTTATGCATATCCAGCACAAAGGTGACAAACACCGGTGCTTTGGCAATCCACGGCTGACCGCCAGCGATGGCGGCGATCTCTGCGCGACGTCCTGCGTCACGCGTAATCACGACAGAAACCTGCTGCGAGTTTACTGATGTTGGTGCGCGGTAAGCGGTGCTGAGGATACGATCCAGCACGGCTTCATCGACAGGTTGCTCAGTGAAACTGCGTTCACTTTTATGACTTGTAAAAATATTAATCAGTTCGCTCATGGTTCCTCCCATATAAAGGGCAACTATAACAGTACTGTGTCTCCACGCTTAGTAAATGAAGGGGTTTGTAGCGGGATTTTGTAACTGTTTTTAATTATGTACATGTCTATGTACACTTTTGAAATCTATGGCGAAGCCACCGGATTTGTAGTGCAGACCGTAACGGTTAATGTACCGCCAAAATGGTGGTAGTGATTTCACCCAGCACCCTTGGGTGTCGCCAGGCACTGGCGTAAGTGAACGGTCTGCCAGTGCGAAACCATAAGGCGTGTCGATGCATTCATGTTGGTCGGGTTTGGCATCATCATGCCATTCAGGATGACTGAGCTGCTTTTAATGCTGCTCAGGTCCGCTAAGAGCGAGAACCAGACGTTCTGCCTGCTGTAACAGATTCACATGTTATCCCGAACCAAATTGAGGTTGGGTGTATTTACGTAGAATCAGCTATTTCGTCATCTGCTGGCGCTGATGGGGCTGTTTTCCTGTTCCCCACATTATTGATGTAACCCTGTAGGCCGGTTGCAAGAATATCGAATACCGTTTTACACGCTTTGCTATGGCGCAAGTCCTCATGCATAACCAGCCACGTCTCAAGATGAAAGGCAAAGAAATCAGGCATCAATCTCTCAAGCGGAACAGGAGAAGCGGCCAGTTGAACCTGACACATCCCAATACCGGCACCTGCGCGAATAAGGTTCAGTTGCGCCACATCACTGTCAGTTCGCACGGTAAAGCGTTCCCGACTTAACTGTGGGAAGTGTTTCAGGGCCTGTAAAATAAAGGGGGTCGTGTTATCAAAGCCCACCAGGGTATGGTTGAACAACGCGTCAATATTTTCCGGTGCGGCATGGCGTGCCAGATAGGACGAAGAGGCATGCAGGCCAATTTCAATACTGCCTAACCGCCGCGCAATCAGTTGTTCCTGCACTGGCATAGCCATGCGTACCGCAATATCCGCTTCCCGGCTCAATAAATCCTGCATTCGGTTAGACAGCACCAGTTCAATGATCAGTCGCGGATAATCTTTTTTAATGCCAGCGATCATCAGAGGCAGCACTTCTGTGCCAATAATTTCGCTGGCAGAAACGCGAACCACGCCATGCAAATCCGCTGTGGTCATACTAAAACTGGCTGCCGAACGCTCTATCATTTTGGCCGTGTTTTCCATCGCTTGCGCATGGCCCTGAATCGCAACTGCCGCATCCGTAGCCTGCAGGCCAGTCTGAGACCTTGTAAATAAAACCAGACCCAGGGCGGATTCGAGTGCAGCCACATGGCGCCCCGCTGTGGGCTGGGTAATCGCCAGCAGGCGGGCTGCCCCCGACAAGGAACCTTCTTTCATCACTGCCAGGAAGGTTCGATACCATTCCCATGGAATATTTTGCTTCATACAAAAATGCATACCTGCTGTCTGATTTCATGCAATTACATTTAGCCCGGACTGGCTTTAGGATGTCAATCTGACATCCAGCAAAGGCAATTGAATGAAAAGTAATAAGGTACTCATACTGGGCGCAACGGGTGGAATCGGCGGTGAAATCGCCCGTAAACTCATCCGCGAAAAATGGGACGTCTGTGCATTGCGCCGCAACGGACAGAAGAATCAACAGGATAGTGATATCAGATGGATACAGGGTGATGCGCTGAATGGTGAGCAAGTCATGGCCGCCGCGTCAGGGTGCAGTGTGATTGTTCATGCTGTTAATCCACCGGGTTATAGAAACTGGGAACAACAGGTTCTGCCAATGCTACAGAACACTATCCAGGCCGCAGAGCGGAATGGCGCGCTGATCATTTTCCCTGGTACTGTTTATAACTACGGGCCGGATGCCTTTCCACTCCTGCGGGAAAAATCCCCTCAAAATCCTGTTACCCGAAAAGGGGCAATACGGGTGCAAATGGAGAGGGCGCTGTTCGCCTGGACGCAGCGTGGCGGTAGAGTGCTGATTTTGCGGGCCGGTGACTTCTTTGGCCCTCAGGCTGGCAATAACTGGTTTTCGCAGGGGCTGATCAAACCAGGGCAGACTCCCCGCATAATCAGGAATCCGGGCAAGCCGGGGACAGGCCACCAGTGGGCCTATCTGCCGGATGTCGCCGAAACGCTGATTGCGCTTTTAGCACGTCGGGAGCAACTTGACCCTTTTGCCTGTTTTCAGATGCGTGGGCACTGGGATGCCGATGGTACAGCGATGGCCGGAGCCATACAGCGTGTCGCGCAACTGGCGGGCATTCACGCGAAGGTGACATCATTTCCCTGGTGGCTTATCACGGCAATGGCGCCTTTTAACACCACGATGTATGAAATGCTGGAAATGCGCTATTTATGGCAAAAGGCGATACAGATGGACAATACAAAACTGATCGATTTTTTAGGCCATGAACCTCATACCCCGCTCATTGATGCTGTGCGCACCACTTTAATCGGTCAGGGCTGCATTAATCAGGCGATATTCACGCATTCATGAGCGGTTCAGAGGGCGACATTGCGCCTCGCCCTGGGTGCGCAGCGGCAAAGTTAGCCATATCAGGGTCCGCCATGAGCAAAAAGCGTAGATTAGCCAGTAAAAAACATACACTTGTGCATTCTCTCAGGCGGGCCTGTCGTTGAATTAAAGCCTCCTTCTCACCCTATTGCCTTTACTGCCTGTTCGCCTGGATGGCTTTGCCCGAAACTGTTAAAGACGGTGAGCAAATACCTCGCCACTTATAACATATCGAGCCGGGTATACCCCTCTGCGTTAAAATGGCTGGTCGCCAGAGGAGTAAAAGGGGTCTGGTGACGAATTTAATCATACCGGCAGTGGCCCGATGAGATTTACTCCCGTAATTTACTGTCAGCATAATGATTATTGATCGCGTAAAGCGTGCATCTGGACGCACCCTTTTTCTGTTCATTAACGCAGTTACTCAGGGCTGATTTAGCCGCTTCCTGAGAGGTTCTGGCCCAGTATGATGCTGCCCAGTCACCATCAGAATCCGTGGCAAAGGCTTTTTCATATCGCTGTGTTGATTCATATTCGGAAAATGCTTTTTTCCCCACAGCGTTCAGCGCTGGCGGCTCAGCCAGTCTGGTGACCGGCAGGCTGATGACTTCCTGGTATGGCTGATGCTGCTGCCTGAGGAAGTTAGCTACCGTGGTCCACCAGAAACTTTCCGGCGCTGAATCCATGAAAGTGTGCCCATTCTTACCATATGGCGGCATTACGATGAACTGTGCTCCGTTCTCCCTCTGCCGATAGGCGTTAAACATCTCACGCCCGATATCAGGCGAAAACGATTTATCATTTTCTGCGTAGAGCCACAGCGACGGCGTGTTCGTCGTTTTTCCGTATTGTGCATAGGCCTGCATCAGACCCGTTTTGTCACAGAGAGATTTCCCGTCAATAGCCCCTCTGCCACCATCGAAATTGATTATGGCCTTCACGCCCGGAAGATTTCTGGCACCGGTCGCGATAACAGCAAATCCCCCAGCCGACATGCCAGCCAGCGTGACGTTATCTGCTTCTGCCCAGGGTTTTCTTCGAATGGCCTCAAGTGCCGCGCTGATGTTCACTACGTCCTGCTCACCGGCCTGCATGTGGGCAGGCTGGCTGCATGAGTGTCCTGCATATTCTGCAGCCCCACTTGACTGTCCGTAGCCCTGCCGAAGAACGACCACTGCAGCGTAACCATGGCGTGCAAAAGTAATCGCTGTTGAAGCATACCGGTCAGGATTGAGAATCCAGCGGTCAAACTCCGCCTTGCCGGTCGTTTCATTGGTAATCAATACCACGGGTAACGGCTTGTTACTGAGCGGACGTGTAACCGAAGCATCCAGGACCGCAGGCTCACCATTACTTAGAGTGACCGACAATGCCAGTGGCTCTCTTATAAGTCCGTCTATCTGCTGATATTCAGGATCCTGTGACTGTGTTCCTGCATATGACGAAAAACTTAAACTGACTGAAAGTGCTGAAAGAAATAAAAATGCGGTAAAACGTTCAGGCATTTTAAAGGCCTCTCAATTATTTTTCAGTGCCCGTATCGCTTTTGATTTTATCTGAGCATCCAGCGACACCGCCCTATATGGTCGGTATTAATGACGCATGAGGCCAGAATCCTCCAGTGACAATAAGATGAATAGCGTAAGCAGACATTTTTGAGTCGTATCCGGAGGTAAATAAATAATGTGGTCAGATGCCGTCTGAATGTGTAAAGCGTTGAACGAGCTTGCTGCTGTCCAAAGGCGGATTTCTCTCACTGCGGACAATATTACTGTCATGCCTGCTTCGGGTATAAGCCAGCTTTGCTGTCAGTTGAAATCCGGCGTTAAGGGATGGAGGGACCATAGTGATGTTAGATTAGTCATCCTGATCAAACCTTCCCGAATGGATGAAATTATGGCCTCCTTGTTCACCATTATGTCAGGCCATGCACACGGTTACGGCCATTGTTTTTTGCTTCGTAGAGGGCCTTATCGGCCTGTTGCTTGAGTCTTATGGCTTCGTCTGAATAGCCATCCGAAATCAGGCTGCTGTAGCCCGCGCTGAGTGTCACGACATGTTCGGAAAGGCCGGAAGTTTCGTGGGGTATTCTGGCCGCCAGGACGGCGTTCACTGCGCGTTCTGCTATCATTTTCGCGTCACTCTCGCCGCTTAATGGCAGGATAATGGCGAACTCTTCCCCGCCATAGCGCGCGACCACCGCATCCTGCCACTGCGTAGTTTCTTTCAGGATGGTGCTGACGCGCTGCAGACAGACATCACCGGCGACATGCCCGTAGGTGTCGTTGTAACGCTTGAAATAGTCGATATCAAACATGATGAGAGAAACCGGTTCACCGGATTTCTGCGAGCGCTTCAGGATCTGGTCAAGCATCGCGTCAAACTGGCGGCGATTTGCCAGTCCGGTAAGCCCGTCAATCAGAGCCAGCGACTGCAGTGTGTGATTAATGGTGGTCAGCTCATCCCTGATTTGTGTTAATTCCACCTGATTTCTGACGTTCTTTCTCACCTGCCGGAGAACAAACATTCCCATTCCTGAAATCATTACGAGCAGTATCAGGTTCAGCAGGACGTCAATGATATTGGCAGAGAACCAGTCTGAACGGATCTTATCCAGATCATATCCTGCGGTGACAATAAGCGGATACTGCTCAAGACGTGCGTAACCATACACCCGCTCTACCCCATCCAGTGCAGAGCGCCATGTTGCACTGCCACTTGAGGATGTTTTCAGGACAGTTGTGAATAATGGGCTCGTGGACAGACTGTGGTTAATGGCCGTATCCGGGAAAGGCCGTATATAGAGCACGGTAGTATCGGACAGAATCAGCCCCAGTACATCGCGGTCACCCAGCGTATAGTAGTTGTAAAACTGCCGGAAATAGTCAACTTTGACCGTCGCCAGCGCAACGCCGGCAAAGTTACCTTTTGAATCGTTCAGTCGCTGCGAGACCGGAATAACAAGGTCACCCGTAGACCGGCTTCGGATAACATGGCCAATCCGGACACGGGCATCATCATGCGTACGGTGCCAGACAAAATAGTCCCGATCGGCATTGCTGCCTTTTGCCGGAACGTAGTTGCCCGACGTGGCAATCCATTTACCCTGAGCATCATAAATAAACAGGCCATGGAGCTGACGTAGCTTCCCCTGCTGCTCTTTAAGCTGATTGGCGAAGACGGGCGTTGCAGCATAATCCAGCCCATTGATAGTGAGCTGCCTGACGGCATCCGCCAGTGTAATATCCACCTGCAGGAACGCATCTTCTGCCTGTTTAGCGAGTGAAACGGACAGGTTGCGGGCATCCTCTTCACGCACTTTCTGATTGTGCTGCCATGATCCCCAGAGCGTCCATATATTGATTATCACAACAGCAAATATGGTGAGCGAAAGAAAGAAGGCCATGGTACGGCCCAGTGAACTCTGCATTCCTGATGGCGCAAAATTGCCGGGGTTTCTGTTCAAATCAATTTTTCCGCTCCACATTGATACTGAAACATAATTTATGAATAAGGTAAACGCAAGCGATGCCGCATGGTTCTGATGCAGCTTCTCTATGACTATGGGATTGAGCATAATGAGTGGGAATGCAGCAGCACGCAGCAGAGAAGATCGCGATAGGTTAAACGTGATAAAGATGAACAGTTATACCCCGCTCCGGCGGGTTTTCAGACGGCATTACCGCCGCCTTTTCAGCGAAAATATCAAAACCTTTTACTGCTCATTCAGGCTTGATTTTCTCAATCAGAGACTCCCCCTGATTATGGATGTTGCCCACTTTTGTTGTAACGGGATGCCAGGAGAAATCCTTCCCGGGCAAAGCGGCATCGTGAGCGATTTCCTGCGCGCGTTCCGGCGTGGTTTCAGCGCTCAGCCATTCGCGTACAGCATCTGCAGTCAGAACCAGCGGGCAGCGGTCATGGATATCCACCATGCCCTTGTTGCTCGCTGACGTAACGATCACAAATCCCTCATGCCCGTGTTCCTGGCCATAAGGCGCCCTGCCAATCGCGGCGAAGAAAAGCGGCGCTTTCTTTTTGTGATAGATGAAGTAAGGCTGTTTTTTGTCACCCTCCCGCTTCCACTCATACCACCCATTGGCAGGCACAATGGCACGACCGTGCTCCCATAACGGTCTGAACATACGGCCTGTTGCAGCTGTTTCACCGCGGGCATTAATCAGGGGCTGTTTGTCCCACCACTCCGGGCCATAGCAGTAAACCGGGTCAAAGTGAAACTCATCCTCCCGTTCGTTCAGCAGGAGAACCTTTGTTCCCGGCGCAACATTAAATCGCGCAATGGGTTCCGGGTCATAAATAATCTCATCTGATTTAAGCCCGAGCGCGTCAAAATACTCGTCTCTGCTACTGTACTGCGCAAACCGTCCACACATAGACACCTCCTCTATTGAGGATAGTGTGATATGCGAAGTTCAGACGTATAACCGTGTATTCAGCAAACCGGCAGGGAAATATATGACAACAGGCAGTGAGGCTTTAGGCATTTCGCAGATGTCCTGAGAGGGTTTTATCAGCGGCATGCTGGCTATGATTTATCAGCGTAATGAGAGATGTCAGACAGATTGTGGAATCGGCAATCTGTGCATAAGGTTAAACCACGCCATTTTATCGCAGAGGTATTCATGCCAGATGTAATGCTTTTTGGCGAAGGCTGGAAAGGTGAGAAAAGGTCAAGCCGTGTTGCCGGGCCTGATGATTACATAAGCTATATGTCGAAAATAGAATACACACAGAGTCAGCTTGAGCTTGCGGCACCGGAACCTCTGGCTTTTAAACACAGTTTCCGGGTATCAACATTCCATTCAAATTCCGGACAGGACTATTTAATTGCTGTGTCAGGAGAAAAGCCACAGGTTGAGTGGGTAGAACAGGCCATTCTGGCACACCAGCCCGCTCCGCTTAAGGGATAGCTTATGTGTGTCATATCAACTCACAAAATGGGACATGATGAACGGCAATAAGGTTTACCGTTCAGAGCGTATATGGCAGACAAGTGCGGTAATCTTTGGTGATCGTCTGGTCATACATTCCCGACTTATCAGAAGGAGAATTCAGAATAGCCTGTAAACCGGGAACGTATCCTTTCTGCAACTTCCGTGGACCCTGAAAGCGCCCTGACGGTACGGGTTTTTATGACGATTCGCCAGCTATCACGGAGATATCCGGAATAGCTGGGAACCGAAATAAACCAGATCGAAAGAGCCTGTTATATAGCGCAAGCATAGCAGTGAGTCACAGGCAAAAACTTCACCGCACGGGTCATGCTGTCGTGCCGTTTTCAGCCACCCCAGCGGCTTTTAAGATAGCTCACCGCCTGCTGCGTCTGTGGCTGATTCAGATAGTTCTCTCTGAACAGAATAGTGCCACTGATATTGGGGTTCGATTCATTAAGGTCTAGCTGCTTCTTCAGTTCAGGCACGCCCCCCTGAAGCGTCCAGTCAGGCTCAATTTTTGATGGTTCGCCCACTTTGTAGAGAGCAAGGCCAATATAGAGCCGGGTTTTGGTCGGTTTCACGACCTCTGCCCACCAGTTTGCCAGCACGTCATAACGGGCAGCCTGACGGGAAAATGGCCAGTAGAGCTGGGGTGCGATGTAATCCAGCAGGCCCTGCTGCACCCAGCGACGGGTATCCGCAAAGGCTTCGTCATAGGCGGCCGCGCCGCGTGTGTCGGAACCGGCAGGATCGTGCGACAGATTACGCCAGACGCCCGCCGGGCTGACACCAAACTCAACTTCCGGCTTCAGCTGTTTAATTGTCCGTGAAACCTGCTCAATCAGCTGCTGCGTGTTGTGACGTCGCCAGTCTGCTTTGCTGGCAAAACCCTGACCATAACGACTGAAGGTCTGATTATCGTTAAGCAGCGAACCGGCAGATTCGGAATAGAAGTAGTCATCGAACTGCACACCGTCGATGGGATAGCGCGCAACGACCTCGGCCACAATGCTGGTGATCCAGTCGCGCGCTTCGGGGATACCGGGATCGAGCACATAGCGATCGCCAGAGGTGCGGATCCAGTCGCGATGCAAAACAAAAACGCTGGCCGGATGCAGTGACAGCGTGCGGTTCAGTTCGCTGACGGTTGAAGGTTTGGTATTCACCGAGACCCGGTAAGGGTTGAACCAGGCATGAACTTTAATACCCCGCTTGTGCGCCTCATCGAGCATAAACTGCAACGGATCATAACCCGGATCGTCGCCGATTTTGCCGGTCAGCATATCTGACCACGGCAGAATTTTAGAGGGCCAGAGCGCCGTAGCATCGGGCTTAACCTGGAAAAACACGGTGTTAATCCCCAGGCTTTTCAGCTTATCCAGCTTGTCGGTCAGCGATTGTTGCTGCAGGCGAATACGCTGCGCCGGACTGGTGCCATTCACTGATGCAACCGGTGGCCAGTCGAGACGCGACACCGTGGCTAACCAGACGCCCCGCACCGGTTCATGAACCTGAGGCTGCGCTGGCTTACCCGGCGCGGGTAACGGCTGTTTCGTCACGGGCGGAAAAGGCGTCACCAGTGATTTCGGCGGCTCAGATGCGCAACTGACCAGCAACAACGCCGCAGCCAGCGCGACGCCTCGCTTAATAGCGGTTCTGGCCGGTGCAGAAAAGGGATGAAAGACGATGATAAACTCCAGTATTTTCTGGTCGGTGCGCGAAGAGGAGTATTCTGGGTGACTGTGATTAAATGTCAATGCGTTAGCACCGCGGCGAACGTAAATTCGCCGCCTGTAAATTCAGGCTTCCAAACCCGCTAGCGCTGCGGCGTGAATTCAATACCGGCAGCTGCCAGACAGGCTTTAAGGGTGCCAAAGGCATCCTGGCACTGTCGCTCATTGACGCAGGCGTAACCCAGCAGCAATCCGCGCTCCTCCTGCGGATGCATATAATATTGCGAAAGCGGCCGAACTTTGACTCCACGCTTCAGCGCGTCTGCGGCGATCGCCACGTCGTCTGCGCCCGCTGGCAGCGGCATCACCAGATGCAGTCCGGCTTCGTGATTGAATGCCGGTAAAAAGGCCGGTCCCAGATAGCGTTCAATCAGCCTGCAGAGAAACTGCCGCCGCTGACGATATAGCAGCCGCATCCGTCGGATATGCTCCATGTAATGGCCCAGCCGGATAAACTCCGCCAGCGCCCGCTGAATCAGCAGATGTCCGCCGCGATAGAGTTCCGCCGCCGCGATGCGCAAGGGCTGTGCCAGCGGTTTTGGCACCACCATGTAGCCGATCCGCAGCGCGGGATAGAGCGTTTTGCTGAACGTACCCATGTATATCACCGGTGCATCCGCTTCCAGTCCCTGCAGTGAAGGATGTGGCTGCCCGGAAAAACGAAATTCACTGTCGTAGTCATCTTCCACAATCCAGCTCTGATGACGGCGCGCCAGAGAGAGCAATGCCTGACGGCGGGCCAGGCTCAGATGCACACCCAGCGGATACTGATGAGACGGCGTCACAAATACCATTTTCGGTGGCGGGCCGCTGTCCGGCACCAGACCCTGTTCATCCACCGGCATCGCCCGAATCTTCAGGCCATTCATACGCAGCAGATTACGCGTTCCCCAGTAGCCCGGCTCCTCCATCCAGACCCGATCGCCGGGATCACACAACACCCGCGTCACCAGATCCACCGCCTGATGGACGCCTTCGGTAATCAGGATCTGGTCGGCATCGGCCCGGACTGAACGTGCCACCCGCAGATAGTCCACCAGCGCATGGCGCAGATCGGGGCAACCTCCGCCACTGCTGTAAACCAGGCGGTGAACGTCAGGCTCACGGTTCAGACGGGCCTGAATCTGACTAAACAGCTTGTGGGGGAATTCGGTGACATCGGGCGCGCCGGGAACAAACGCGCCCCACTGATACGGTGATGCGGTGGCATGTCCCAGCAGACTGGCCCCGCGCTTCGACAGCGTTGCCGGTCGCTGCGCCCTCACCGCCTGTAAATCGGCAATCGCATCGCTCTGCAGACAGTTTTCCGGCAGCGTCTCGGCAATCCAGGTGCCGCTGCCGGTTCGCGCGGTGACATAGCCCTGCGCCATCAGGCTTTCATAGACGTGCATAACGGTGTTTCGCGACACGCCCAGTTCGCGCGCCAGATCGCGGGTTGGCGGCAAACGGCTTCCGCGCGGGAACACCTCTTCAGCGATCGCAGCCTGCATGCAGTTCAGCAGTCGCTGATGTAATGAGCCAGTTCTTAAAAACTGTAACCGCGCTAATAGATGATCTGCGTACAACAGTCGCAATTGGCTCCACCTTTCCTCTCACAATTGGCTCTGGCAACTCACCACGCCTCAGGCATAAATAAACGTGTTTGTCGGGAAATGTAAATACGCATATTAACGAGGTGGAACAAATGAGCGAAAATAATAACCTGATGCAGCAGCGCAAAGCACAGGCTCTCCCTAAAGGTATCGGTACGCTGTGCGACTGGTACGTTGCCCGGGCAGAGAACGCCACCTTATGGGATCAGGCCGGTAACAGCTGGATCGACTTCGCGGGCGGCATTGCGGTGCTGAACACCGGCCACCGCCATCCACGCATTGAACAGGCCATTGCCGATCAGTTAACAAAGTTTACCCATACTGCTTTCCAGATCACCCCTTACGAAAGCTACATCGCCCTGGCTGAGCGCATTAATCAGCGGGTGCCCATCGCCGGTGCCGCGAAAACGGCCTTCTTCACGACAGGCGCGGAAACGGTTGAAAATGCAGTGAAAGTGGCGCGTGCCTATACCCGCCGTCACGGCATCATCACCTTTGGTAACGCGTTTCACGGCCGTACCTTCATGACTATGGCGATGACCGGCAAAGTGGCACCGTATAAGCGGGATTTCGGCCCGATGCCGCCATCGGTGTTCCATGCCCGCTATCCCAGCGCCGTTCAGGGGATCAGCATTGAGGCCGCACTGACCAGCCTCGACGAAATTTTCACTCAGGACATTGCGCCGCATGACGTCGCGGCAATCGTGCTGGAGCCGGTTCAGGGCGAAGGCGGATTCCATGCAGCACCTGCAGAGTTTATGGTGCAGCTTCGCGAGCTGGCTGACCGTCACGGCATTCTGCTGATTGCGGATGAAGTTCAGAGCGGGTTTGCCCGTACCGGCAAGCTGTTCGCCATGGAACATTATCCGGTGAAGGCCGACATCATCACGATGGCGAAAAGCCTGGCGGGCGGAATGCCGCTCTCGGCCGTTGCCGGTCGTGCAGAGGTGATGGATGCGCCAGCACCGGGAGGGCTGGGCGGAACCTATGCGGGCAACCCGCTGGCTATTGCCTCGGCTCATGCGGTGCTGGATGTTATTGAAGAGGAGCAGCTCTGCCAGCGCGCGGTTGATCTGGGTGCCCGGCTTGAAGCTGAACTGCAGGAGCATCAGCGCAAACATCCGGACATTGCCGAAGTGCGTGCGCTGGGTTCCATGGTGGCGATGGAGTTCTATCAGGCCAGCACCGCGCAGGCGGTGCAGAAGATGGCGATGGAACAGGGCCTGTTGCTGCTGACCTGCGGCGCCAAAGGCAACGTCATCCGCTTCCTCTACCCGCTCACCATTCCTGATGCCCAGTTCAGCCAGGCGCTGACCATTCTCTCTACGGTGATCGATCACTGTGTCGCATCTGCCGGACATCCCGTCGTCCCAGCCTGATTTTGCTGGCGCGTTAACGCAAGTTTATCCCCGTTCGTCCGGCCATACAGGCCGGACGCCGCCTGGAGACGTTTACATGACGATGACTCAGAGTGCGAATCAAGATTCGCTGGCTCAGAACCTGAAACCGCGCCACGTGCGTATGCTGTCAATTGCTGGTGTGATTGGCGCAGGACTGTTTGTGGGCTCCGGCCACGCTATTTCTGAAGCGGGCCCCGCGGTACTGCTCTCCTATGCCGCTGCCGGAATACTGGTAGTCCTGATAATGCGGATGCTGGCTGAAATGGCCGTCGCCTCGCCCGATTCCGGCTCATTCTCAACCTATGCGGATAAAGCGCTGGGACGCTGGGCCGGCTTTACCATCGGCTGGCTCTACTGGTGGTTCTGGGTGCTGGTGATCCCGTTAGAGGCCAATGCGGCGGGCACCATTCTGCACGCCTGGTTCCCCGAGGTTGCCATCTGGCAGTTCACCTTCGCCATCACGTTATTACTGACCATCACGAATCTGCTCAGCGTGAAAAATTATGGTGAGTTTGAGTTCTGGTTTGCCCTGATTAAGGTCGTTGCCATCATCCTGTTCCTCGGCGTGGCCGGTGCGGCGGTGTCTGGTCTGCTGCCTGACAGCAATACCAGCGGCCTGTCGCATCTTTATGACACGCACGGCTTTATGCCGAATGGCATGGGCGCGGTCGTGGCGGCTATCCTGACCACCATGTTCTCGTTTATGGGCACAGAAATTGTCACGATTGCCGCTGCAGAGTCGAAGAACCCCGGCAAACAGATTACGCAGGCGACTAACTCGGTTATCTGGCGTATTGCGCTGTTCTATCTGCTGTCGATTTTCTTTGTGGTCGCGCTGGTGCCGTGGAATACGCCAGGACTGGTTGAACAGGGTTCATGGCAGACGGCATTAACGGCGATGAACATCCCGCACGCTCGTCTGATCGTTGACCTGGTCGTGCTGATGGCGGTGTGTAGCTGTCTCAACTCTGCACTCTATACCTCATCGCGCATGCTCTACTCGCTGTCACGCCGTAAAGATGCGCCGGCTGCCGCGTCACGCACCAATCGCAGCGGCACGCCATGGGTTGCCGTACTGCTTTCGACTGCGGCGGCGTTTCTGGCGGTGATCGCCAATTATCTGGCGCCGAGCGTGGTGTTCGAATTTTTACTGGCGACGTCGGGGGCAATTGCACTGCTGGTCTATCTGGTGATTGCCGCGTCACACCTCGTGCTGCGTAAGAAGCGTGAAAAGGCGGGTGAAGTCCTGAGCTACCGCATGTGGTTATTCCCTGGCCTGACGTGGGTCACTATTTTGTTTATCGTAACGGTGCTGGTGATCATGTTGTTTGATGCGAAACATCAGGCTGAATTACTGGCAACCGGCGGTTTAACGCTGCTGATAATTACCACCAGTCTGGTTCTGCGCCGTAAAAAGGATAAGCGTCAGAGCACGAAGTATTTTACTCAGCGCTCTTCTGATCCTTCCTGATGATCAGACGCTCTTCCTGAAACTCAATAATGCCCACCTTTAGCCATAAAGGTGGGCATATCTTTTCTCTGTCTGCAGACCGATACAGGCGCTAATAACCCCTGTTGAATGATGTAATTATTAACTTTCAGCCTGGTCGTTACCACCCGCGTATTGCGCTGGCATTATCAGGTTAAGGGTAGAATCTATTGTGAGAATTACAGGTAGCTGACTTCAATAATTCCTCTGCTTTTCTGAGAATTTAACCAGTGCATATTGATTATTGCGGGTAAGCCCTTCAGCGATCTGGCGTTCATCATATCAGCAGTGGTCACGACAGCCCTGCCACTGGTGGGATCAGTACACTCGAGCACAACAGGATTCTGAACGATATTCATATTACATGAACCATTGGTCATGGCTCCGCTGAAGGTAATCGTGCCTGAACGTAAATCTGCACTTGCCGGGCCTGCCAGGATAATCAGCAGTGTGGTAACGCAGGTCATAAAACGTGATTTCATTTTTTGTCCTCCAGAGTATGTGTTAACTGTTATCGGCTCACAGACTCAAAGATTAAGTGCTGAATGAAAAATTAAATGTAAATTTTCAGACATCTGGCCCAATGAAATCCATTAAAAGGGTGTTGTTAAGAATCATCCTAATCATGCCAGTCAAAATGAGTATAGATTAATTGAAGCATTTTATTCGATTTCAATATTCATCAGGGTTTATTAACTGAAAATCCAGGAGCCGCTATCGAAAACGGCATGAAAACTCTCACTTTTTTACGCTTAATATTCATCCTGGCGAAGCACCTGGCGTTACGGGAATCACTCATGCAGCACAATAAGAAGGCCCTTTTAATAAAGCGGCCTCACTGCTTATTTTGTGCAAATATATTTTTATCGAACAGACAAAATAAAAAACGCTCTATGAGTTAATTAACTCACGCCCCTATTTCAGAGCTTACTCTTTCCAGACAACTTTTCAGCTTATTCCAGATACTGACTGAAGCGCAGCAGGTAACCATCCGGATCCTGTACCAGAAACTCGCGCTGGCAGGCGAGAGTCTCGCCGGTGTCATAATGGTTATCGCGAAGCGGCCGATAGAGCGGAACGGCGTGCTGTTGCAAACGCGCCAGTACAACCTCAATGTCATCCACTTCAATCTGGAAATTGATGCCCCGCCCCAGCGGCCAGCGTAGATCCGCTGTGTTCCAGCCCTGCGGATGAAACTGCTCAATCATTAATTGCGCCTCACCATAGCAGAGGTAAGCGAAGTCAGGCTGCTGGCGCTGGATCCTCACCGCAAAGCCCAGCACCACGGTGTAAAAATGGAGCGAAGCGGCAAAGTCAGTGACCGTCAGTTCTGGCACCATCCGGTTCCAGTAAAGGTTTTGATTCTCATTCATAAAAGCGTCCATTTTTGTCAGTTCCGGTCTCTGGTCTGCATGCTGCTTTGCAGCTCATCCAGCATCAGGCGCAGTGCGGCAGACTGATGCTCACGCGACAGATAAAGCCCCCAGATACCAATGCGCTGCGGCTCATAATCAGGCAGTAACGTCACCAGCTTACCGGTTTCAATCGCGTGGCGCGCCTCCTGCCAGGGCACCATCGCTATCCCGCAATCCGCAACTGCCACGTCACACAACAACGAGGATATGCCAGCACTGAAATTCCCCTTAACGGCAACGGAGATTTTCTCTCCCTCAGCCATCGTGAAATGCCAGCTCTGTCCGGCAAAGCGACTGTAATAGAGGCAGTTGTGCTGTGCCAGATCGTCCGGCGTTGCCGGTGTACCCCGTTTCTTCAGATACCCAGGGGAGGCGCAGAGCACAGATCGACATTCGCCCAGGCGGCGCGCAATCGCCCCCGGCTCTGGCGCATCGGTGATACGGATGGCGAGGTCGATGCGCTCACCAATCAGGCTCACCGGCTGATTGTTAATTTCCAGCTCGATGCGCAGTGCAGGATAACGCGCCAGAAAATCGGGGATCACCGGACCGACAAGATGAAGCGCCGTAAAGTGGGCACAGGCGATGCGTAACGTGCCAGCCGGAACGCTCTGGGTGGTCTCCTGCTGGATCGCCTCTGAAAGCAGAGCCAGCTGACGGGTCTTTTGCAGGATCGCTTCACCGGCAGGCGTCAGGGTCAGCCGCCGGGAAGAGCGATGCAGCAGGCGCGTTCCCGCCCACTTTTCCATCTCCTCCAGATACCGGCTGACCATCGGGCGCGAAATCCCCAGCGCACGTGAGGCAGCACTCAGGCTGCCCAGCTCACATATCCGGTTGAAAACAGCCGCCGCCGTCACTCTGTCCATCCTGACCACCTGTTCGGATTATGAAACTCAGCATCTCTGATTGCGGGAATTCTAACAGATCGCCAGATGCGTAGAATAGCGCCACTGACATCGCCCGATGCACCTGCCTGAAACGGGCATTTAACTCTGAGGACTCGCAATGAAAACCACACTTTTACCTGTGATGCTGATTCTGGCTTCGGCCTCCGCCAGTGCGGCCAGCCTGCAATTTGAAACTTACAACCCGCAGGAAAAGGGCATCTTCCCGGTCTCCTCAACGCTGGTTTCCGGGCCAACCGAGGCGATTCTGTTTGATGCGCAGTTCAGCACCCTGGACGGTGAGAAACTGGCAGAGATGATTAAGAAGAGCGGTAAAAAGCTGAAGGAAATTGTGATCACCTCTGGCGATCCCGATTTCTATTTTGGTCTGGAGCCGATTGTTAAAGCCTGGCCGGATGTGAAAGTGGTTGCCACGCCTGCGGTGGTGAAACATATCCAGCAGACGCATGACGCCAAGCTGAAATACTGGGGTCCACAGATGAAGCAGGGCGCGCCGGATAAGGTGTACGTGCCTGAAGTCACGCATCAGACCCGCTTCAGCGTCGACGGTGAAGTACTGGAACTGCGTCATCCAGAACAATATGCCGCGTACATCTGGATCCCCTCTTCGCGCACCATCCTGGGTGGTACCGCCATTTCCTCTGGCATTCACGTCTGGACGGCTGATACCCAGACCGTTCAGAGCCGCGCGGCGTGGCGTCATATCCTGACCGAAATGCAGACGCTGAATGCACAAACTGTGATTCCGGGCCACTATCTCGGTGCGCGTCCTGCCGGGTCGCAGGCGGTGGATTTTACTCTTAATTATCTGAAGATTTTTGAAGCGGCACTGTCACAGGAAAAAACCTCAGCAAAGGTGATTGCCAACATGAATGCGGCCTGGCCGAAGCTGGCTGAGCCGGCTTCGCTTGAACTGAGCGCCAAAGTCAACACCGGCGAGATGAAGTGGTAAAGCCCGCCGTGAGGCCTGTCAGACGCGCAGTGGACAGCCAATAATGACATCCCTTAACTGAAGCAGAACTGTTCAGGCGCTATTTTTTAGCCAGATAGCGCCTGTCATCTCGCGCCTGTAACCGCGCCTCGGCCGGTGTCGGGAAGATATAGTGAAACAGATCGCGGTAAAAACTCAGGTGCTTCAGTAATCCTTCCTGGATAGCTTTACTGATGTCTTTGATCAGGAATTCCTGGGTGGTGTTGAAGTTAGCGACGCTGAAAAAGGTTTTATCATAGACGTTGACCACCCCTTCCCATGTCATCACCTGCTCTTCCGGGGACGCACCCTCAGAGGCGACGAACATCCCTTTATGGGATTTCACGCCCTGTTTGCTGACATAAGTCGTTAAGGCGTCATAGCCGCGCTTGTTACGCCAGCGGCAGAATTCATAGGGCACATCGTAATGGGGCAGCACAAAGTCCGGACTGCGGAAATGCTCATCCCCAATCAATCCATCGAGTGTGACCGTGAAATGCAGAAAGTCCTGCAGGAAGTCGAACTGGCGGGTTTTGGTCAGCGTGACATTGATGGCGTAGTGGCCAGCCTGCACATACCAGTAATTGGTAAAGCCGGTGACCAGAATACAGAACGCCTGCCAGTCACTGAGTCTTCGATCCCCCGCCAGCCCCCTGAAACGGCTGATCATCATCCGTGATTTGGGATGCTGATACGCTTTCAGCAGCGGATCGTTCATACCTTTCAGTAACATCAGGCACACTCCTTGATAGATTGCGCTTATCCTGCCACGCCCTGATCAGGGTGAAAAGTGTCGTTGTTCTGAATGTGACCCCATTAATGTCTGGCGGGAGGGGGAGATACTCACTGTTTGATTTGGGGAAAGAGGATGCAGTTATAGTCCGCCAGGAATCAGAGGCTGGGAGCATGTCTGAAGAAATGCGATGCCAGCCATCCGGGCAGGTTTGTCAGAACTTTTCGAGAGTTTTCAGCGTTTCGGGGTTTTGCTGCACCATGCGAATTAATAATACCGCCTGGGCATTAGGCCTGGCTCTACCCTGTTCCCAGTTCTGATAGGTTGTCTCGCCGGTGTGAAGATAGTGGGCAAAAACAGCCTGAGAAAGGTTCAGTTTTTCACGTACGTCGCGCAACTCCTGCGGCGCGATGGTAACAGGGGCGCGCTTAGTAACCTTATGACTCTTGAGTGTGATTTTCCCTTCCTGATGATCCTTAAGCTCCTGCATACCCGTCATCAGTTCACTGAAAATATCGCGTTCAGTCATGTCTTAACCCTTTTTTGATCACATTCAGCGCGGTCGCCAGGGCATCACGCTGTTGCTTAGTCAGATCGTCGCGTAGATTTTTATCATAGATAGTAAACAGGATGAATTGGCATTGTGCATTCGTCCAGTAATAGATAACCCTGATTCCGCCTCTTGCACCCTTGTGTCGGCGCTCATCCCTGAAACGAACTTTCCGCAGTCCGCCTGTATCGGGTATCAAATCGCCCTTCTCAGGGTCCGCCAGCAACATGTTCTGAAATAGCCGAAACTGATCATCACTCAGATAGTCAGCTCGGTATTTCTGAAAGCTGGAAAGCTCGATGAATAATGCGTCCATGTCTTATCCCATCCCCAACCAGGGGATAGGATATCCTTAAGTTGGGGACAGTTCAACCTGACTGCATTCTCTTTTCTCTGTCTTGTTAATTGAACCTCTGAACTGTTCCCCCCAGTACCTCACTCACCCCCGCCACCAGCTTACGGACCTTGTCAGAAATAAAACGGGCATCCGGAAACACAGCATAAAGATAGCGGTCGGGAAGCCGCCAGTCGGGTAAAACCCGCACCAGCCGGCCGGAGGCCAGCGCATCTGCGCCAATCAGCGTCTGTAATCCGCCAATGCCCAGCCCCGCTTCAAGAGCCTGCATCAGTGCATCACTGTTATTAGAACGGAATACGTTCTCCACCGGCACAGACACGCTCTCCGTCGCCGAAACCAGCTGCAGCGGCACATCGGGCGACACGCCGCTGAAACGTATGTGTGGGTGATGCCGCAGGTCATCGGGTGTCTGCGGCGTACCGTTTCGCGTTATCCACTCCGGAGAAGCCACCAGCACGGTTTCAACCGTGGTCAGCGATCGGGCAGCCAGCGTGGCAGGCGGTGATTCGCTGAGTCTTATCGCCACATCAACCCCCTCAGCGATGAGATCCGACAGGCGATCCTCCAGCGCAATATTCAGACGCAGCCCGGGATGCGTCTGCTGGAAGGCGATCAGGTGCGGCATCAATCGCTGCCCTATGCCGCTCGGCAGCTGAATATGCAGCCTGCCCTGAAGCGGCTGCGAGCCGGGTAGCAGTTGCTGCTCCAGCTCCTCCATCGCACTGAGCAATTGCCTCACCTGCTGCAGATAATGCTGACCCTGCTCCGTCAGCGCCATTTTTCTCGTGGTGCGGTGCAACAGCACGACACCCAGCGCCTCTTCGAGTGCTGCGATCTGCTGGCTCACCGCTGACTGCTTCATGCCGTTTTGACGTGCCGCCGCAGAGAAAGATCCCGCATCGGCCACCCGGACGAAGGTCTGAATCGCCGTCAGTTTGTTCTGCATTTATTGGTTTTCCTGATAAGTGATATCCGGTTCAGGGGATTTAATCAGAATAAGCAGCAGGTGAGAATGCGGCTTCTCTCTTAACAGGGCAATAATCATGAAAACGACGCAGGGTAAAAAAGTCGCGCTGGTGGCAGGCGCCAGCGGGATTGTCGGCCAGCAACTCAGTCAGGCGCTGCTCGCAGACCAGTGGCAGGTGACCGCGCTGACCCATCGCTCAGACGTTACCGTAAGCGGAACCGGGGTTATCGCAGTGGATCTGCGCGATGAACAACAGAGCCATGAACGGCTGGCACCACTCACTGACGTCACGCATATCTTTTACAGCGCCTGGCTGAACGCCCCTGACTGGGCGTCGATGGTCGGCCCCAATCTGGGCATGCTGCAAAATCTGGTTCAGGTGATTGAAGATATCTCCCCGCTTGAGCATGTCAGCCTGATGCAGGGATACAAAGTCTATGGCGCGCATCTCGGTCGGTTTAAAACCCCGGCGCGGGAAAGCGATCCCGGCGTGCCCGGTGCCGAGTTCAACGCCGCACAGCTGAACTGGCTAAGTGCACAGCAGCAGGGTAAAGCGTGGAGCTGGAGCGCTCTGCGGCCCGGCGTCGTCGGCAGTGACCGGCCTGGAAACAGCATGAACCTGGCACTGACTCTGGCGATCTATGCCTCGATCTGTCGCGCGGCACGGCTGCCTTTTCGCTTTCCCGGTTCACCGGAAACCTGGCACAGCATGGTCGATTTTACCGAGGCTTCCCTGCTGGCCGACGCGACAATCTGGGCCGCGCGCAGCGCTGACGCTCGCAACCAGGCGTTCAATATTAACAATGGCGATCTCTGGCGCTGGAGTGAGTTGTGGCCGGTGATTGCAGCGTGGTTTGAACTGGACGTCGCGCCGCCGGTTTCGTTGTCATTCCGGCAGATGTTTCAGGATTATCGTGCGCTGTGGCGGCAAATCGCCGCTGAGAACGCGCTGGCCGAAGCCGATATTCTCAGGCTGAGTGACGGCGCTTTCGCTGATTTTGTTTTTGGCTGGAACTACGACATGTTTGGCGACGGAAGCAAGCTGCGGCGGGCAGGCTTTCACGGTTATCGCGCCACGGAAGAGATGTTCTGCGATCTGTTTGCCCGCTTCAGGGCGGCAAGGGTTATTCCGTGATGATCCACGCAGAGAGCGAGGATGTCGCTCTCTGCATCCGGTAGCCTTAACGCCCTTTCTTCTTACGTCCCGGCTGAACAAAGCGCTTGCGCGAGCCACCGTTGGCATCGGCTTTTTCAGCGGGTTTCGCGGCACTCTTCTGCGGTTTTTTAGCGGGGGCGGCTTTTGCCGGCGCCTTTGCCTTCTTCGCGGGTTTATCTTCTGAGGAGGAGTTCTCCAGTAGTTTAAACAGCTCAACGAGTTCGTCGTCGGTGAGATCGCGCCATTCCCCCAGCGGCAATCCCTTGAGATTGACGTTCATGATGCGGGTGCGCTCAAGCTTCGTCACTTCAAAGCCAAAATGCTTACACATGCGGCGGATCTGGCGATTCAGGCCCTGAACCAGCGTGATACGGAAGACAAACGGCGCTTCCTTTTTCACTTTGCACTTTTTGGTCACCGTGCCCAGCATCGGCACGCCCGCGCTCATCCCGGCAATAAACTCATCCGTGATCGGCTTATCAACGGTAACGACATACTCTTTTTCGTGGTTGTTACCGGCCCGCAGGATCTTGTTGACCAGATCGCCGTGGTTGGTGAGGAAAATCAGGCCCTGAGAATCTTTATCGAGTCGGCCAATCGGGAAGACGCGCTTGCTGTGATTGACGAAGTCGCTGATGTTATCGCGCTCGCCCTCTTCCATCGTGGTGATAATCCCGACTGGCTTGTTCAGGGCAATCAGCACCAGGTCGTCTTCGTCACGCGGCTCGATCAGCTGACCATTGACCTTCACCACATCGCCTGCAAATACCTGCGCGCCAACAGCGGCGCGTTTGCCGTTAATGAAAACGTTGCCCTGCTCGATGTAACGATCGGCGTCACGACGGGAGCAGATACCGCTCTCGCTGATGTATTTATTAAGACGAGTTGATGAGCCAGTCAGCATAATTCCTCCAAAAAACGCGGACTATACCTTACCGGCGGGGGCTTGCGAAGTCTTTGCGCGGGAAACTTTTGCCCCTTTTTATCGGCCCGATGATTGTCCGCAATTACAGGTCAATCTCCATCGCCATACAGCGCAACGCACAGCCCGCCAGCTTTGACGGATAAAGACTTTCTCCCAGCGACCGGAAGCCATGCTGTTGATAAAAGCTCACGGCGTTCGGCGTCGACTCGAGCGTCAACCGGCGATAGCCACGCTGCAGCGCCTCCACTTTGATGGTGTCGATGATCCGGCCCGCCATTCCCTGTCCGGCGAAATCAGGCAGCGTAAAAATGGCTTCAACGCTGGCGGCAGCGAGATCGAGCGATCCTGTCGCCACCGGCACGCCGTCCGGGCCATCAATCACGAAGAAGGGATTGACGCGAATCATCGCAGGAAAGCTGGCGGGCATGCGGTCCGGCGTCCAGGCGGCAAGAACATCGGGTGGATAGGTGTGCTGGCAACCGTGACGGATAGCCAGATTACGGATGTTCCATAACGTGTGCGCCTCTTCGGGCGATGCCTGTCTGACAATCATGATGCCCTCCGGCTCCTGAACAGAGCCGTTACGTTAACACACTGCAGCGCCGGTATCTGAGAACCGTGCCGGTACAGGCGATCTCTGCGTACGCCTCATCTGCTGGATGGATTGCTGCTGCATCGGCAACCTGGCTGTCTGCACATTGCTGCATTTGCAACAGCGCAGACAGGCACAATCGCATCCGGCTCCCTGATATCAGTGATTTACACTCTGGCACGGTTACTGCTTTGGCTTCTCTTTTATATCTGAAAGTTCGGAAGAAACACTTTTTCCATAAATTAAGCTATATATCAGGAGAAAACCATGTCACTGAATCAACCCATACAGTTTGCTTACTGGGTGCCGAATGTCTCGGGCGGTCTGGTTATCAGTCAGATAGAGCAGCGTACCCACTGGGATGCCGACTATAACCGTAAACTGGCGAAGATTGCTGAACAGGCGGGTTTCGATTATGCGCTGACACAGATTCGGTTTACTGCCGGGTATGGCGCGGATAACCAGCATGAGTCGGTCACCTTTTCGCAGGATTTACTCAGCCAGACCTCGACGCTAAAAGTGATCGCCGCCCTGCTGCCCGGTCCGTGGAATCCGGTATTAGCGGCAAAGCAGATCGCCACCATCAGCCATCTCTATGGACCGCGCATTGCCGTCAACATTGTCAGCGGCTGGTTCCGGGGCGAATTTAAGGCGATTGGAGAATCCTGGCTCGATCACGATGAACGCTACCTGCGTTCCGAAGAGTTTATTCGCTGCCTGCGCGGCATCTGGAGCGAAGAGAGTTTTACCTTCTCCGGCGATTTTTATCGCCTCCGCGACTACACCATGAAACCCAAACCGCTGTCACCGCTGCCGGAAATTTTTCAGGGTGGCAGCTCCCGTGCGGCGCGTGACATGGCCGCCCGGGTCTCAGACTGGTATTTCACCAACGGCAATACGCCACAGGGCGTCCGTCTGCAGATCGCAGATATCCATGAAAAAGCGGGCCGTAACAGGCATCAGGTCAGAATCGGACTCAACGGTTTTGTGATTGCACGCAACAGCGAGCAGGAGGCGCAGGCGGTGCTTCAGGAGATCATCAGCAAAGCCAATCCGGATGCGGTAAAAGGCTTTCAGCATGAGGTCAAAAATGCAGGCAGTGCTTCTCCGGAAGGTGAAGGAAACTGGGCGAAATCGTCATTTGAAGATTTGGTGCAGTACAACGACGGCTTTAAAACCAATCTTATCGGCACGCCCCAGCAGATTGCTGAACGGATTATCGAACTGAAGCAGGCGGGGGTCGATCTGATGCTGCTGGCGTTTCTGCACTTCCATGAAGAAGTGGAGTTTTTTGGCCGTGAAGTGATACCGCGGGTCCGTGAACTGGAGGCGCAGGCGGCGGTGGCCGAAGCCTGAAGCGGCATACCGGCGCATTCTCGCACCGGTGAAATGATGAACGCGCGACCTGTTGTTGCCTCGTCCGTCGCACCCAGTGCGGATAGCGACGGACGATTTCACACAGCTGAACGCTTAAAAGCGCGCGTTAAGCCCGACGTTCCAGGTCACCTGATGCGTGTCGCTGTTGCCTGCCACCGCCGAGACGCCAGCGAACGCATTGACCGATGCACCAATCGGCACGCTCGCGCCGACCGCCATATCGATCCAGTTATCATCCCGGGAGCCGCTGCTGCGGGTGAAGGCGGTTCGGGTCGATTTCAGTCCGGCAGTGACGGCAGTGTCGCTGTCACCAAACTGGTGGTTGTAACTGACCTGCGCCCAGGGATTGATCAGCAGATCTTTGCTGTCGATGCGCCAGCCGACTGAACCGATTTGGGAGTGCTGAGTCTGGTCGCCAAAACGCATTGAGGTGCTGCTGTTACCCTCTTCCTGATAGCCATCGACCTGGGTGTAGTCGAGTGCATAGCTGGCCATCGGGCCAGTCGACACATAGCGGCCCAGCGGTAAATCCCAGCCGGTCTGCACCCGCATTCCCAGCACTTTTCCGTCGCTGCTGCCTTTCTCCGTGCGGGTCGCCGGTCCCAGCCGGATCTGACGCTCGATATCATCAAAGTTGAGATCGGCATAATGGGCATCCGCATTAATCCATCCGCCATCCAGATAATTGAACTGACTCCAGAGCGCCACCAGATTGCCGCGTAAACGGTAATCAAAGCGCGATGAGGGATCCTGCCGTTGCGAGGTGGTGGAGAGCAAGGCCCCGGCCTGCCAGTGATCGGTCAGCTGATAGCCCACACCCACGGTGCCGGTGGCGCTGGTGGCATCGCCATCCAGCAGGCTGTCGCCGCGAAAATCGCGCTGCTGCCCGGCATAACCGCCGAAAACAGTAAATTCGCCGGCGCTGGCGGGCTGCTGACGCTGCTGCTGCAGATGTCCATCCAGCGTATTATGCGCATCGCCCACCAGCATCGACGGCGCCTGACTCAGCGCGGCCACCTGCAGCGGGGCGTTCAGTACCGACTCAATATAATCGGCGATCAGTGCATGCACTGCCGGGCTGGGATGCAGCCGGTCAGCGAACAGATATTGCTGCGACTGCGAAAATCCTGGCGTTGAAGAGGTGCAGTCCATTGATGAGACACCCGGCGGGCAGGCCATGCCAGCCGTATTGCTCAGTCCATACAGACGCGGATTATCAATCACCTCATTAAACAGGCCATTGATATCGACCCGCGCGATGTTGCCGCGTGCCGCCACCAGTCCCTGCTCCTCAGCCTGGTTGTAACGATCGGTGAGTGTCGCCGCCTCCTGACTCAGCAATTGCCAGGCAGCAATCAGCTGTTGCGCAAGGGCATCACGGATCAGTGGAATCGAAGAAACCTGTCCGCCCGCCGCGTTAAGCGCGGTTTCAATTGCCTGCTCTCTTGCGGCACGATCGGGCGTGGTGGTGGTGCTCAGCGACTGAAACAGCGCCGCCGTCGCGGGTTGCGCGGCCGGGCCAAGCACCTGCAGTATCGCCTGCAACAGAGCAGGCGTCGCGCCCACATTCGGCACCGTCGGCACAATCACCGTTCCGGCCCCGGCATTCAGCAACCGGCTGACCTGTGAGGCCGCCGCGCTGGCACTGTTATCCACGATCTGCTGCGCTGCAAGAGGCGCAAGCGCCGCTGCCGCTAAATCATTGCCACCAATCCAGTGGATATAGAGGCCGTTCGGGTCGGCCCGTCCGCCACGCGCCGCAAGGTAGCTATCGAGCTGATCCTGCGTATTAAACAGGGGATTGATCGCCGGTACCGCAACGGCGCCACCCTCGGCATAGTTGCTCCCGCCCTGGGATGAGGGACGCAGGGTATCGCCCAGCGACTGTGCCAGGATCTCGTCATAAAGTGGATGGGTCGCGCCATCATAGGTAAAACGGCCTACGTTGCCGCCATCACTCAGGCTGTCGCCAAACACGGTGAGTTCGCTCCATGCCACCGCAGGCAAAGGGGACAGCAGGCTCAGGGCCGCACAGCAAAAAAGGTATTGCGCGTGAAGGGGTTTCATCAGCAGCTCCGCACAAAACAAAATTAAAATGAAAAGTCACAGCCGCACCCGGTGGCGCGGCAAGCTGTAAGCGTAGACGTCTGAGAAAAGTGGCGGCAGAAAAGACGCGATCGCGGTCGCAAAGCGGAGAAATTTGACTTAAGGAAGAGCAATGACAATCAGGTTTTCGGGTTATCCCGGTCACGGCTCAGTAATGCAGGCTACTTTTTGCTGGCCGGTTTCAGTCCGCGATAAAGATCCTGTAAGCGTTTCATCGTTTTAACCGTGCGCTGCGGCAGCGTTGAGGCGACCGACAGGATCAACATCTCCAGACACACCATAATTGTGCCGTGCAGCGGAATCCGTCCCTTCTCGCCCCCGCGAGGCACATTGATCACCACATTCGCCTCCCGCGCGAAAAAGGAGTCGGTGGCGTTGGTCAGCAGAATGATCGGAATATCCAGCCGTTTCGCTTCACGCACCACGGTAGTCCCTTCCCGGTGCGCGGACTGCTGCGCCATCATGACCAGCACATCGCCACGCTGCAGCGCCAGCATCTGTTCTGCCAGCGCAATACCGGCGCGGTTAAGAGAAAAGGCGGGCAGACCGATACGGTTCAGCAGCCGCACGCTGTAATCCGCCAGGATACCTGACGCGTTAATGCCAAAAATAGCCACTTCCCGCGCTTCGCCCAGCAGCGCTACGGCATCCGCAACCGCCACCCGATTCTGCGGTTGCGACAGCACCTCACAGGCGTGCCGGTGACCATTCAGCACAAAGTCGATAGCGCTATTCACGTCGCTGGTCACCTCACTGACCGTGGTAATCATCTTATCTTCAGAGGTCAGCGATGGACCAAACCAGACCTTAAGCGTCTGTTTGAGGTCGCGCAGCCCGCTAAAGCCCAGCGCCTGAATAGCGCGGATCACGGTCGCGTCTGAGGTGTGATTCGCTACGGCGATCTCCATCGCGGTGCTCTCCAGCACGGTTTCACGCTGTTGATCGATATAGCGCGCTACGGCCAGCAGACGGGGAGAGAGCTGCTTCTCGCGGGCACGAAGACGCTCTGCCACCACATCCACTCTGTTTTTTACCGTCCTGTTTTGTTTCATGCTGTACCTGCTGCTGGCGTTAAAGGGCTGAACGGCTCATTACCGGTCGGGTTACAGGAGAACCTTTCAGCATCAGAAAATGTAGTGAAAGGCTCAATCCGGTTTAACTTTCACCTGCAAAATATGTGGTTTTGCCCTATTCTCAACTCTCATCATTAATAAATAACCATCTTTTTCAATTAAATAAAATTATCATAAAGAGTTCCTCGCAGTAAAAAGCGATACGGTAAAAATGTAGCAAATCCCGTTCAAATTATGTTTACTACTACACTACCTGATGTTTGAATGATTCTCAATTACAGATGAGAAGTATTGTCGTCCGGGTGATAGCGTGATGCCTGAACCCCGATGCTGCTCTCCTCTGCTTAACGCGCTGCATATTGCAGACCACCTCCAGGGAAGCCCTGTATGACAGTCAGTCATCAGGGCGAATTGACTTCAGAAACTGCCAGTAACAGACACGAAAAGAAAAATGAAAAACAAAGACTCACGATATCCGGCCCGGCACCCCGCTCTGGTCGTGGCGATTTGCGGCAGCATGATGCTGCCACAGGTCAGTGCAGCAGCCGACAGCGCACCGGATATGACCGTGACCGCTGATGCCAGCTCAGAGGGAAATTACAGCGCCAGCGAGAGCAGCGTTGCCAGCAAAATGCCGACGGCGCGACTCGACGAGGCGCAATCGGTCAGCGTGGTGACACAGCAACAGCTGGAGGATTTCCAGGCCAGCTCACTGGCGGATGCGATGCGCTTTGTCAGCGGCGTCTCCGAGGCGAACACGCTGGCGGGCACCGAAGATGGCTTCGTTCGACGCGGTTTTGGCAGTAATGCCGATGGGTCGGTCTACCGGGATGGCATCCGCAGCAGTCAGGGTCTCAATTTTGATGCCACGACCGAGCGGGTTGAGGTACTGAAAGGCTCCGCCTCACTGCTGTACGGCATTCAGAATCCGGGCGGCATTATCAACGTGGTCAGCAAAAAGCCGCAGTATGACTGGCACTCCAGCGTCACCGGACGTTTCGCCAGCGAAGGCGGCGGCGCAGGCACGGTGGATGTCACCGGCCCGCTGGGCAACGGTTTTGCCTTCCGGCTAATCGCCGAAAAGCAGAATCAGGATTACTGGCGCAACTTTGGCAGTGAAGAGCACACCCTGCTGGCACCCTCACTTCAATGGTTTGGCGAGCAGGCCAGCTTTTTAATCAGCTATGCCGATTATCGCTATGACATCCCCTACGATCGCGGCACGGCGTTTATCGACGGCAAGCCGATCGACATCGGTTATAAAGATCGTCTGGATGACAAGGCCAACCACGCATGGGGCCACAACAAAACCCTGAACGCCCACTATGACTGGCAGTTTAATGATGAGTGGCGCACCCGGTTTACACTGGGCTGGAACCAGCGACGTTATGACAACAATGAAGTGCGCGTGACGGCAGTAAATGCCAGCAGCGGTGTAGTCACGCGTCGTGCTGATGCCAATCGCGGGTTTAACCATAAAACCAAATATGTGAGCTGGGATTTGCTGGGCAACCCGGAAATCATGGGGATGCAGCATGCGCTGGTGGTGGGCACCGATTATGAGATGAACCAGACTTATCGCGCGAATCAGTATCTGGGCAAGATCAACCGTCAGTTCAGTTACTTCAGTCCCGAATATGACATGCTGTCACCGGTCACGGACGCCAGCACGGAGAACACCGCCGGGGCGAATAACCTGAACCGTATTCACAGCCGGTCGCTCTACGCTAAAGACAGCATTTCACTCACCCAGGACTGGATTGTGGTGCTGGGCGGTCGGTATCAGCATTATGAGCAGCGCGCCTCACGCGGCTTCAATCCGCAGGTGGAGACCCTGAACGATGAGGGTAATAAGTTTCTGCCGCAGGCAGGGGTGATCTACAAACTCACGCCCGATCTCTCTTTCTACACCAGCGTCAGCAAATCGTTTACGCCTTCCACCGATGTGGATGATGACGGCAACGTCGGCAAACCGGAACAGGGCACCAGCTGGGAAGTCGGCAGTAAATGGCAGCTGTCGCCGAAACTGCTGGCCACCGTGGCACTGTATCGGATAGATGAACGGGCGATGTCGCTGAATATCAATGGCAGCACGCGGGCCATTGATAAAGCCCGTTCGACCGGCGCTGAATTTGAGCTGAACGGCGAGATTGCGCCAGGCTGGGATTTGAGTGCGAACTACAGCTATGATCAGGCAGAAATCGTCAGCGACCGGGTGAATCCGGATAACAACGGCAACCGCCTGCAGAATGCCCCGCGTCATGCCGGTGCGCTCTATCTGAGTCATGAGCTGCAGGTCAGCGGCCTGCCAGGCTCGCTGCGGCTCGGCGGCGGGGCGCGTTACGTCGGCAGCCGTGCTGGCGATCCTGATAACAGTTTCACCCTGCCCGATTACGTGGTGGCAGACAGCTTTGTGGCGTGGAAAAATCGCCTCTTCGGCGAACAAACCGAGCTGCGTCTGAACATCAATAACCTGTTTAACCAGCACTACTACACGTCAAGCGGCGGCAATCTGCGCGTCCGTGAAGGTGAAACCCGCAATCTGATGGTACAGGCCCGTGTTGAATTTTAAATCGCTTCGATCTGCGCTGGTGATGCTTAGCGTGATGCTGGTCAGCGCGGGCGCACAGGCCCGCACGCTGACCGACATCACCGGCCGTGAGGTCACAATTCCCGATCATCCGCAGCGCATTGTGCTGGGCGAAAGCCGGATGCTCTACAGTGTTGCGCTGCTGACGCCAGGCAATCCGCTGCAGCATATCGCCGGCTGGCCGCAGGATCTGAAAAAGTATGATCCTCAGACCTGGCAGGTTTTTGCCCGTCAGTTTCCGCAGATGGAAACGATTCCGGTCGTGGGGCTGGATGGTGTCAATGACATGAATCCCGAACAGGTGATCGCGCTCAGGCCTGATGTGGTGATCCTGCCGCAGCTGGCGCGCGGAAGTGAAAATGGCGCCGTGCTGGAGAAGATGCTGACTGCGGCAAAGATCCCGGTAGTGAAGATCGATCTTCGGGTTGAGCTGCTGAAAAACACCGAGCGCAGCATCACTCTGCTGGGCGAGGTCCTGAATCAGCCCCAGCGGGCTGCTGACTTTAATCGCTTTTACCGCAGCCATATGCAGCGCATTGCGAGTCGTCTGGCGGAGTATCACGGCCCGAAACCCTCCGTGCTGCTGCAGCTGCATCTTGGACGACGCAGTGAGTGCTGCGTCACCTCGGTGAATGGCAATCTGGGTGAGCTGCTGAAATTTGCCGGTGGCAATAACATTGCCAGTCAGCAGATCAAAGGGGTGTTCGGGCGGCTGAGTGAGGAAAGCGTGATTGCGGCTCAGCCGGATTACTACTTTGCCACCGGCACCGGCAGCGCCGATGAAGCGGGTGCGCTGAAACTCGGTCCCGCCGTCACCTCGGCGCAAACCCGGCAGAGCCTGCTGGCACTCACGGGTCAGCAGAATGCGCTGAAGCAGCTGAACGCGCTGCGGGACGGTCATGCCGGGGCCATCTGGCACAACTTTTACCTCAGCCCGTGGCACGTGGTAGCGACCGAGTTCTTCGCGACCACACTTTATCCTCAGCTGTTCCGCGACGTCGATCCTGAGCAGACATTGCGGCAGCTGTTCCGTGATTTCCTGCCCGTTCCCTATTCGGGCAGCTACCTCTATCGGCTGGCACCCGAGGCGACCCCGGGATCAGGCGGCTGACTGTCCGCGATTTTTTACCCGGACGATATCGGCCATGACCGACAGCGCAATCTCCGCCGGGGTTTTGCTGCCGATGGGCAGGCCGATGGGCGCATGGATGCGGTCCAGTTCGGCCCGATCCATTCCGGCGATCTGTTGCAGTCGCGCCCGCCGTTTCTCGCTGTTTTTCACCGATCCCATGATCCCGATATAAAAGGCGGGAGTAGCAATCGCCTCCATCATCGTCAGGTCATCAATGCGCGGATCGTGGGTCAGCGCCACAATCGCCACCGCAGCGTGCGCGCCGTTCAGCTCCAGCCAGCGCGCCGGATGCTGTGACACCAGGGTCACGTTGTCTGCGCCGCTGAAATGGCTTTCCAGTTCCGTCAGCATCTCCGGGCGGTGCTCACAGACCCGCACGTGAAAACCCAGGATCTGCCCGAGCCGGATGCACTCATACGCCACGCTGGAGTAGCCCGCGATCAGCAGTTCCGGTATCGCGCCGACCGGCAGTAACATCTGCTCTTCGCTGGCATCGAGTGCGGGCAGCACACGATCGGCGGCGATCACTTCCCACTGCGCGCGTTCGCCGGGCCGTATCATTTTCACCATCGGCTGCTGTCCGCTCAGCGCGCGCTGCATCGCGGTCAGCAGCGCCAGCGTGGTCTCATCGGGCGGGAGAAACTCAATCACGATTTCCAGACTGCCGCCGCACGGCAAATTAACGTCAGGACGGATACCGCCCTCCCCGTAGCGCACCCGCTGACTGCTGGCGCGATAAGCCCCCGCCGCCAGCTGCGCCAGAAAATCCTCTTCAATGCAGCCGCCCGACAGCGATCCGCAGTAAGCGCCGGTTTCGTTCACCGTCATCAGGGTGCCTGGCGCGCGTGGCGAAGAGCCATAGGTACGCAGCACCGTGCAGAGCCAGACCTGCTGGCCCGCCTGACAGCTGTTCAGTGCCGCATTAATCACGCGTTGATCCAGCGTTATCATGAAAATTCCTTAATCAGCTGCAGATCGGCAGGGAAATCGATATCACACAGGCAACCGCGATCGTGAAGAGGCAGCCGGACGGCCTGCGATTTCACGATCGCCTGCGGCCCGGCATCGCCGTGTAACGTATTCAGCATCGGATAACATTGCTGCTGAAAGCCCACTGGATGGCCTGGCCTGCCGTCAATCCACGGTCTGACAATCACCGCCTCTGCCAGCGCACCGCTGACGGCGCGGTAACTTTCAGGCGTGACAAACGGCATATCGCCCAGCGCAATCAGCCAGCCATCGTAGTTCCGGCTGGCGTTAACGCCGGCGGCGATCGACTCACCCAGACCGCCGCTGTCACACAACACTAACGTCGCCTGCGTGCAGAGCTGATGGATTGCCGATACGTCGGGCCGTGTCACCACGAACAGGTCAAGCCCGCTGGCAGCGGCCTGCTCCAGCGTACGTTGCAGCACCGGTTTACCGTCCAGGTCAGCCAGCAGCTTATGCTCGCCGGACTGCTGACGAAAACGGCGGCTCAGCCCGGCGGCCAGAACGACCAGCGCTATCTTCACTCTCTTTCTCCACTCAGCGTGCAAAACGGGCGCAGGCTTCAGCCCACGCCCGTAAAACGACAATCCGACCTGCTGGCAGCAGGTCAGAAACCGGCTCAGATAATTTTGTCGAGCGTAATCGGCAGGTCGCGCACGCGCTTGCCGGTGGCATGAAACACCGCATTACTGATCGCTGCGGCAACGCCGACGATACCCAGCTCACCCACCGGTTTACCGCCCATCGTGGTCGCCTCAAAATCGGGCTCGCCCACGTTGATGGTGATAATGTCCGGGATGTCGCCATTCACCGGCACCAGATAATCCGCCAGGTTATTGTTAATCACCCGACCGTTACGCGGATCGACAATGCCCTCTTCCATCAGCGCCTGACCAACACCCATGATCATGCCGCCAATCCACTGGCTGCGCGCCAGTTTAGGATTGTAGAGACGACCGCTGTCGAGTGCCGCCACCATCCGTTTTACCCGAATCGTGCCGAAATCTTCATCGACCCGGACTTCAACAAAATGCGCGCTCCAGCTGTGAGCAGAGAATTTTTCAGGACGGGTGCCGTCATTGAGGTTGCGCACCATCTTATCGCGCTCACTTTCTGACATATCCTCCGGGAAGGTCCCGCCTTTCACCGTGAGACTCTCCGCCGGTGCCAGGCTCGCCAGCGCCGCAAATGACACGGCCCGGTCGCTGCGCTGATTATGCTGCACCCCGTCGCCTTTCAGCGTCAGCTGGGACACGGGCGTTCCCTGCAGCGGCGACTGTGGCAGCTCACTGGCCAGCTTCAGTAGATGGTCCCGCATACGTTTAGCGGTGTCGTCTACCGCAGCGGTTACGTTGCCCGCCAGCTGCGATCCCCCTGCCACACCCGCTCGCGGCAGCTCGGTATCACCCAGCTGAACCTCAATGGTGGTGGAGGCGACGCCCAGAATGTCGGCGGCGGTCTGCGCCAGAATGGTATAGGTGCCGGTGCCGATATCTGCACCGCCGCACTGCACCACAAAGGTTCCCTGCGGCGTCAGGATGATCTTCGCCTCGGCGGGCAGTTTGTTGACCGGATAGGTGCCGGAAGCCATACCCCAGCCAATCAGTTCACGCCCTTCGCGCATCGACCGTGGCGTCATGATCCGCTGGTCCCAGCCAAAGGCTTCCGCCCCTTTCTGATAGGCCTCTTTAAGACGTCGTGAACTCCACGGCAGATCGAGCTGATAATCTTTATCTGCCCAGTTGCGCAGGCGCAGTTCCAGCGGATCGATGTTCAGGGCATAGGCCATCTCATCCATCGCGACTTCCAGCCCAAAGGCGCTGGGGTTTTCACCTGGCGCGCGCATCCAGCCTGGCGTGACGGTGTTGATCGGCCTGATCTGATGCTGAGCGGAGACGTTCTCTACCGCATACATACGGGCGGTCACTTTGCTGCAGTTCTCGGCGAACACGTCGATGAGTGACGTTTCACTGAAACTGCGCTGGATAATCGCCTGGATTTTGCCGTCACGGGATGCGCCCAGCTCCAGCTGCTGCGAGGTGGCAGCACGTCCGCCGAGGCCGGTAAAGGTCTGCGGACGGGTCAGCGACACTTTAATCGGGCGGTTGAGCGCCCGCGACGCCACACTCGCCAGCGCGACGTGGGTGTAAGGCACCGGCTTGGAGCCAAATCCGCCGCCGACATAAGGCGAGATGATGCGCACGTCTTCAACGTCAATGCCCATCCACTCGGCGATTTCCACCTGCGCGCCCGCTACCCACTGGCTCGGCTCCCAGACGGTGATGCGTCCATTCTGCCACTGCGCCACACAGGCATGCGGTTCCATCGGCATGTTGTATTCACGCGGTGTGGTGTAGCGCTGGCTCAGACGCACTTCGGCCTGCTGCATCGCTACCTGCGCGTCGCCCATATCGATATCCTGCTTCGGGAGCGGTTTCGGCTCGACGCCCTCATCGGTAGCAAAAATCAGCGCGGGTGAGGTTTCATAGTCAATTTCCACCAGCGAGGCGGCATAGGTCGCCTGCTCAAACGTTTCTGCGACAACCAGACCGATGTTCTGACCGTTGTGAATTATCACATCGTCCTGAATCGGGGTGTAGGTTGTCTGCGCCGCGCCGCCGTCGGCAATCGCGGTGGGTTTGTTAATCTTCAGCGTGTTCAGATGGGTATAAACCGCCAGCACGCCTGAGGCCTGCTGCGCCTTTTCTGTCGACATCCGGCTGATACGACCGCTGGCGACAGTAGACTGAATCACCACGCCATAGAGCGGATTTTCCGGCTGATGTTCAAGCGCATAACGCGCTTCACCGGTGACTTTCACTTTGCCGTCGCCACGCGAGCGTGCGGCGCCCAGCCCTTCAATGGGTTGTTCTGCTGCTGAGTTCACCGTCTGAACATCCGGACGCGCCTTGTCGTTTACGTCACTCATGCGGTTTCTCCTGCTGCCATCAGCGCGCGGGCAATCACACGCGGCGCCAGTTTGACTTTATAGGCGTTATGCGTCAGCGCCTGCGTTTCCTGAGTAATCCGTTCTGCGGCCTGGAACACCGTCTCTTCATTGAACGGCTGGCCTTCGAGCGCCTGCTCCACTGACCTGACCCGCCAGGGTTTGGTCGCCACACCGCCCAGCGCGATATGCACCTGACGCATCACACCGTTTTCCAGCGTGAAGCCTGCGGCTGCGCTGGCTGCAGCAAACTCATAGGAGCTGCGGTCGCGGACTTTGAGATAGTGAGAGTGACGGAGTGATTCGGTTTGCGGCACTTCAATGGCTACAATGATTTCGTCGTCGCGCAGATCGTGTTCACGATCGGGCGTGTCACCTGGCAGCAGGAAGAAATCATCAATAGCGATGCGGCGCGTTTCGCCCTGCTGATTCTGCAGGACCACGATGGCATCAAACGCCACCAGCGCGACCGCAAGATCGCCGGGATAGACTGCGATGCAGCTGTCGCTGGCACCCAGAATGGCATGGTTGCTGTTAACGCCATCCAGTGCAGCGCAGCCGGAGCCCGGATTGCGTTTATTGCAGGCGCTAAAGGTCGCCGGATCGCGGTAATAGGCACAACGGGTGCGCTGACGTAAATTACCGCCCAGCGACGCCATGTTACGAATCTGTGGAGAGGCGGCCTGCCAAAGGCTGCCATAAATGGCTGGTGCTCGCTGCTGGCAGTCGGGATGATCCGCCAGCTGGCTCATGGTGACCAGCGCGCCGGCCGTGATTTTATCCTCGTCAAACTGCAGATTTTTCAGCTCCGTTAATCCGCTGATGCCGATTAACTGCGGTGGCGTGAAGACGCCACACTTCATCAAGTCGAGCTGCGTGGTGCCGCCTGCCAGCAACTGGCTGCCTGACTGCTGTTTCAGGGATGCGGCCTGCTGAGGAGACTGCGCGACTTTCCAGCTGAATTCATTCATGCGGACTCCTTCGCCATCTCTGCTGCGGCCTGTTTAATCGCATCGACGATGTGGGGATAAGCCCCACAACGGCAGAGATTGCCGCTCATGTATTCGCGGATCTCATCGTCTGAACCGGCATGACCTTCTTTGATGCAGGCGACGGCGGACATAATCTGTCCCGGCGTGCAGTAGCCACACTGGAAGGCATCATTTTCCATAAAGCAGCGCTGCACCGGATGCAGTTCACCCTCGGTGGAGGCCAGCCCTTCAATGCTGGTGACTTCAGCGCCATCCGCCTGTGCCGCCAGCGTCAGGCAACTCAGTACCCGCTGACCATTGATCAGCACCGTACAGGCACCACACTGCCCCTGATCACACCCTTTTTTGGTGCCGGTCAGGTTCAGATGCTCGCGCAGCGCGTCGAGCAGCGTGACACGCGGATCGACATGCATCTGCTTCGACTGGCCATTAACCTGCATTGTTAGCGATATTTTTTCCGACATTGTCTGCTTCCCATTGTTGTGGGCTAAAAGATGAATTTTTATTGGTATTTTTGACGGGAGTTAAATCGGGGAAAATTTTGATAACCCTAATCTTTACGCGCGTATCTCTGCCTTTAGGTTTAGCAGCTTTTTGGGGATCTGGTGGGGAAGTCGGGAAAAGTCAGCGTTATCTGAGGTGGAAACCGAGATTAATGGCAAAAAATGGGGGCGGGCTTTGACATTAAGATATTGATTAGATTATGTTTACCCCGTGTATTTATGACTGTGACCTCCTAAAGGCTGAAATGCCCGTCTCATAAGGCATGCGGTGAAAAGCACAGCGTTCATAGTGAATATCAGGTTTGATGCCACGCCGGACAGCGAATCGGCAGGTAATCCAACATTTCGTTGGCTATACTCCGCACATTCTGTACTGGACAAATGCTTACGTTGTAAAAAATTGGCACAATAACCTCTTAGAGAACCTCCTGGAGCAAATAAAGATCTATCTCAAAATGTCGATAACCATCCTGAAAACAGATAAATCCCGGCACTTAAATCATTGGAAAAGTAAATTGAGATTTTTAACACTATTTATACTACTTTTTGCTATTACTTCACATGCTGAAGAGAATGATTTTGGTCCACCAATCGCCTTATGCCTTAACAAACATACTATTCCATATATCAATACAACGTCTCCTGCTGAGAATATTGTTAATGATGCTTACAAAGCGTGCAAGGGTGCTGTTGATGACTGGAACAAAGAGCGAGCATCTTTACCCAGAGAAATGGTAATCAAGCAGAATAAGGAGTTTCGGGACATGTATATCAGGATGATTGAGATCCGTCGTAAACAGATCCAAAAAAAATAAGTAGATGATTATTCAAGGCTCATTCAGCGTATACGACATCGGCTGATTAGATGTAAGAAGTCATCGTTGATAACCGGGATATTTCCGGAAGAAGACAGCGATAAAATAAATTGGAGAAAACATGTTTACCCAAGAATTCATAAATGAAGAAGGTAATAAGTTTATCCTTATAGCCAGCCACAGTCTGGAATTAACGCAATCTGTAAAATTCAGCAATGAGTATATGCTTGCCAGAATATCCTACGGACGATCATAGCTTCCACCTCACTTTAGAACGTGCAGAGTCATCTATGATATCAGTGGACAATCGTTCGCTGATGTTGTACTGGCTGAGAATAATCGCGCGCTTAAGCAGGTGGCCATTATGGAGTCCAAACACTGATAGCCTTACAGTTAATTCTGAATGAAGACCTTAAAAAGATATAGAGTGTGTTGGGATCACTCGTATCTGAATGTAAACTTTACAGTGTTCAAGGGCTTTATTGGTATTTCGATTCCGGAACAATATATTTCTTTAATGGGTGAGGACGTTATTAAAAAAAAATTAAAAAACTGAAACATTTTGACCTATGGCAGGGATCATGGCAACAGGCTGAACGAAGCTGGTTGTGGTGAAATGTTGCCTCTTGCGATTAGCCGAAATCTTTTAGTAGCTTGAAAATCAGCAAAATTATAAATAAGGAGATCATCGCCCTGTTTAAAACTGGTCACCTCGCTTTAACTCGCCAATGAAGCGGCTATTTACCTCGTAATTTACTGGATTTTATAATGATTTTCTCATAAATATCCGGCTTGTTCCCTCAGGCTCGCAGTCAATACGTCCAAACTCTTCCCAGCCGTTCTTTTTGTAAAAATCAGGAGCCTGAAAGCTTATTGTGTATAAAAAAGCTGCAGTACACCCTCTTCTTCGACCTTCATTCTCGAAACGATTAAGGATATCTGTACCAAGCCCCATTTTCCGCAACTCTGGAGGAAGAAAGAAAAGATCAATGAAAAGGAGACCCAGTGACGAACGCCCCTGCATTCCTCCAAGTACTTCACCCGTTTTAGTTGATTTTATTAATACAGACAATGGTTTACGGTCATTAATTCCCGTCATTAAATCGTTGAAAGCATTAAGTCCTTCTTCAATAGCCAATGATTTTTCTGTATCCATATTTTCACAAATTTCGAAATTTAACTTACTATCACTGCTATTCATTTCAAAGATCCTATTTAGTCGTACAAATCACTGTCTGAATATACAGATAAAGGTCCTTGTTTCCAGCCTTATTTTTCTGTTTTGTCTGCTATTTGCGCTAATGTGGCTCAATGTCTCCTTTTGGTACGAAGCAGGCGTGTACTTCAGGGCTATTAGTGCGCTACGAGCAAGAAGGGACATGATTATCTGCAATTTTGGTCGAGAATCTATGCTCTTAGAAAACTATCGCCGCCTAAGCGTCCAGATTTACCTTTTGTTATAAAGGAAGTAACACTAATGAATATAAATATCAGACCCGCTCAATTATCCGATGTTGAGAGTATTTTCACTGTCAGAACATCTGTTAACGAAAATCACCTGGGCCGTGAAGAGATGCGGAAGATGGGCATCACTGAAAGTAGCGTGGGGGATATGATCGAAAAGAGTTATTGCACATGGGTTGCAACAAATGATGAAGAAGTGGTCGGTTTTTCGATGATTTTAACGGAGAAAGGCTGTCTTTATGGTCTTTTTGTTCTGCCTGCCTATGAAGGCAGAGGCATCGGACGCAGACTGACCCTGCTGGCGGAACAGGAGTTGTTCAGACATCACGACATTGCCTGGCTGGAAACGGATGGAAATAGCCGCGCCGCGAAATTCTATATGCAACTCGGCTGGGGCAATAAGACAAAGATAGATGGCGATTTTATCCGGTTAGAGAAGCATCGGGATGCCTGAATTTCTTCCACACTCATCGGGTTTCACTTCAGGCCCCAGTAAGCTTAACGTATTTGTCCTGAGGCAAAATATGTCATTGCCAGTTTGAATGACGAGACGTAAAAAGGATTATTTCAAAGGCTATCCATATTTTGCTGGAGGTTTTATAAATCCTCACCCAATCATGATGTCAGCGATATTAGGCGCTTAGTCATAATTAGATAAACGTGACAAAATTACAGGGATATTTGAATGGTGATGAGCTTCCACCGATAAGATGTTGCTTCACTGAACTCACAACACTCATTTCACGATTACCACAGACTGAAAAATCGCGATAGCCCATTACAGCCATGAATCCCTGATGCCCTGCTCGTTTTACATTACGCATCCTGCAGACGCGCGAGCATGCGGTTTCTGTAAGCGTAGATGATTGCGCATAGCAACAGGCTGAGCAACGCAGTACAGATAAAGACTCCTGCCCCGGTCATCGCCAGCATCACTCCACCGATTAACGGCCCGACAGCGATCCCCAGTGTCGATAGCATAGAGGCACCCAGGTAGGCGCCACGATGCTCTGCCGGGGCCAGCTGATCGAGCAAAATGTTCAGGTTTGGCATCAGAATCGCTTCTCCCACACTGAACACACTGGTCACGGTAAGCCAAAGCCAGATCTCCGTTGAACGTGTACAAAAAAAGCAGATCTGCGATAGCGCGAAAATAAATCCACCGATAAGAATGCGTTTCGGCAGGGAAATGGCGGCAAGAAACCGCATGATAAACGTCTGAAACACCAGAACGGTGCAGGCATTTGTCACCAGTATCAGTGTAATCAGCTTAATCGCAGCGTTGCCATTAAGTAACAGGAGGTATTGCGGCAGAATGGCTTCGTAGTGGATAAAAATCACACTGCACAAAATGCTGCACAGTAGCGCCGCAATATAAATTTTATCTCTCGCAATGATGCCAATGACCTGATGCAGTTTAACCGTTACCCCGCTCCCATCCTGCGGCTCATTCAGCAGTTTTCCTGCGGGGATAAACAGCAGCACATAAACGAAAAAAGGAATATAGGTCAGCCCGGTGATCAGAAAGGTGCCCTTTTGTGAGGTCAGGCCAAATGCAATTCCGACCAGCGGACCGAATACCGCCGCGACGTTAATAAGGTAATAGCGCATTTGCAGGGCAAGCGCACGGCGACGGCGGTCCACCAGCAAATCACTCATCAGTGCGCGCAGCGGCGGATCAACCCATGCAAAGGAAACGCCAATAACCATCAGGCCAGTAATAAACAGCCCCATCCCGTCGGCCTGCGCAAGAAGACTATATCCCAGAGCTGAAAACCCGCAGCCCAGCATAAGAATGACGCGTCGTCCCAGTCTGTCTGAAATCTGCCCACCGTACATGCCGAGCACCACCGAGAACAGTGCGCTGCTGGTCATTGCCACGCCAATGGCGATCGGCGACATATGATAATTCTGCGTCATGATTACGGCGATAAATGGCCAGGCCATGAAATAGCTGAAGCGTATGACCAGCGTAAAAAAGAGCAGCGCATGGACTGTCGCCGGAAAAGATTTCAGCGTCCGGAATAATCCCGATTCCGGACACTCCTCAGCGGCAGGTCTGGTAGTCATAAAATATCCTTATTCTGTTCCTGTGGATGCACTGGACTGCGTCAGCGCATAACTCATTAAATAGTAATAAGATTATTCCTCATGACGCGCAACCCAAATGTTAATTAATTGTTTAATTCCCCAGCTTGTAAGGTAAAGGCCCCTGTTCGAAGAGCAATATAAGGAAAACAGTAAAGCAGGGAATTAAATGCGGAGGTTACTGCTGAGAGTAAAAGTGATCCGTAACCGGAGCAGGTCTGGTGAGCTTTTAATCTCACTTTCAGACGTCTGTACGGTGAAGAAATGTGAAAAATGGTGATGACCGAAAATAGCGTGGGCGAGATTAAAAAGGGATGTTGCGGATTTATACGCGAGAGACAGGTGCAGTAAACGCAATGCGGAGTTAATCCCATCCGCATTGCGTTACCGCGTATTAACACGCTTATTTATAAATATCAGCAGTGCCAGACAGAACGTTATTGCCACCCATTGCCACGATACGGTAACTGCTGGCCCCCGCCGCCTGTGCTTTAGCTGCCAGGTTAGCGTTAAGTTCGCAAAGTGTAGTCGAGCCGCTGCTGTCAGAAATGCGACCGATAAGGGTCTTACCTTGTGACATGGTGGTTTCCATTGCTGCAAAGCTGGATACAGAAACGGAACCAGGAATGACTGATGCCAGAATCATTTTCACGTTTTTCATATGTCACCTCAGAGAGTGAAATTCGCCGGGGGAAGCAAGCATCAACCGTTGCTGCCCGATGTAAGAATTACACCACCGCAATGTATCGGTAACATATCGACCAGGGGGGAAAAGTGTACCAGGGTTTTCGCTTTTTACCGCTATTGCACACTGCGATACAAATCAGTGACTGATATCCGGCAACGTCACGGTTACCCGCAGACCGCCCTGCCTGCGGTTCGCCAGCGTCAGCTCACCGCTTAATGACGCAACCAGTTGCTGGGCGATGGCTAAACCCAGTCCGGTTCCGCCGGTGGCCCGATTACGTGAATTTTCGACCCGGTAAAAAGGCTGCATCACCGCATACATCTCTTCCGGCGGGATACCGGGGCCGCGATCCAGTACCGCTATAGTGACCTGACCCGCCTCCTGTCTGACCACCACCTCCGCGCTGCCTGAGAACTTCAGCGCATTATCGATCAGGTTACTGAGCGTTCTGCGCAGCGCGTGCGGTTTGGTACTTAGCGATCCGCTGAGTTTTCCCTGCAGCGTAACCTGCTGCCCCGTGTCCTGATAATCGCAGACAAGACTGTCTATAAAGGCGTGCGGCTGAATACGACACAGCTTTTCATCGCTGCTTTCACGGGTGCGCGCATACGCCACGCCCTCCCGAATCAGCCGCGTCATCTCCTCAAGATCCTGCAACAGTTTGCTCCTGATTTCGGTCTCGCTCATCATTTCCGAACGCAGCCGGATACGCGTAATCGGCGTTTGCAGATCGTGGGAAATCGCCGCCAGAATTTGCATACGCTCTTTCAGATACGCGCTAATCCGCTCCTGCATGGCATTAAAGGCGCGCGCCGCATTGCGCACTTCAACCGGCCCCTCTTCCGACAGGCGGACCGTATTATTTGAATCGGGATGGAGCATTTCTGCTGCCCGGGTCAAATCCGTCAGAGGCCGGACCGCACTGCGCACCGCAAGCCAGGCGGAGCCCAGCAACAGCACAAACTGGGCTACCAGGACAATCGGCAGCCAGCGGGCAAACGGCATATTGCGAGGCGCCAGATCAATACTGAGCGGGCTGCCATCGCTTAAGCGCAGGTGCGCCATCATCTGTGCACTGTTATCCGGGTTGACGCTGAAGCTCAGGGGATAGCGCGGGCCAAGCGCCCGCGTCAGAGCACTGGCCGTATCCTGCAGGCGTTTAGTCTGCGGAGGCTGACCCGATGGCGTAGCGTGCAACAGATAGTGATGATTACTGCGATCGAGACGTGTCGCCCAAGCAGCGCGTTCATTGGCGGGGAGGCGATCGAGAATCGCCACGCTGGTGGCCACGTCATATTCCAGATTGCCCATCATCATGGCTTTGGCACTTTGCGCCCGCTCCAGCAGCAGCAATCCCAGGGTTAAGCCATTCGCCAGCAGCAACCCAAGCAGCAGGATCAGCATCAGCCGCGAGGCCAGCCGTTTAGGCCACCACTGCATCAGACGTTTCACGCGTCAGCCTCACGCAGTTCCACCGGCATCGCAAACACGTAGCCTTCGCTGCGCACCGTTTTGATATAGAAAGGTTCACGGGCATCGTCGTTTAAGCGCTGACGTAAACGGCTGACCAGCAGATCGATTGAGCGCTCGAATAACTCGGCGTCCCGCCCCTGCGTCAGATTAAGCAACTGGTCGCGATTAAGTACGCGTTGAGGATGATCAACAAACACCCGCAGCAGGCGATACTCCGCGCCACTGAGTGCCACCATCACGCCCTCTTTATCCACCAGGTTACGCGAGGTGGTATCCAGGGCCCATTCGCCAAACGCCACAATCCGCGCCGCTTCTGAAATAACCAGATTGGGCGGCATCATTCGCGTGCGGCGTAACACCGCTTTGATCCGGGCAAGCAGTTCACGCGGCACAAAGGGTTTCACCAGATAATCATCTGCCCCCATTTCAAGACCGATGATGCGGTCAGTGTCTTCACTCCGTGCCGTTAACATCAGCACCGGCGTGCCTTTATGCTTACCGCTGCGCAGTTCGCGGCATAGCGTGAGGCCATCATCACCGGGCATCATCACATCCAGCACGATCAAATCGACAGGCATGCTATCGAGAAAGCTACGCATTTGCCGCCCATCGGCGACTTCTGTCGTACGCAGACCGTTCTTTTTCAGGTATTCCGCAATCAGGCTACGAATTTCACGATCGTCATCCACGATCAAAATGTGATCGACATGTTCCACAGCGCAATCCTTCTTTTAAAGGGGGCTAACCGCTGTCAGCTTATCGCAGTTGTTTCTTTAAAGTTGCGGGCTTTGTACCGGAGTGTATCTCCCTTCCCAGCCGATGATGCGCCACCACCAGGACTGGCAGGGAACTCTGCCAGAAACGTTCCGTCATCCTGCTACATAACAATACAAATCTCCCACACCCGAAAACAGTCCCGATACTTGGTTTTGCTTTTATAAGCCCATGAAAGGCCAGTCCGGCCTTTGTTATCCGGTAAGGGCTTGCTATGAACCGTACTCTTCGCTGTTTCCTGATTGCTAATAGCCTGCTGGCAGTGAGCCAGAGTGCAGGTGCGCACGATCACCCCAGCGCGAATGCACCTGCCGTTGTCCGGGAACAGGGCTTCTGGAAAGAAAATGAACAGGCTATGGACACCATGATGTCCCGCATGGCGATCGATCCCTCCGGCAATGTCGATGAAGACTTTGTTGCCATGATGACGCCACACCATCAGGGCGCCATAGATATGGCCGTCGCTGAGTTGCGCTACGGCAAAAACGAACAGCTTAAGCGCATTGCACAGGAAATCATTGTGACCCAGCAGCAGGAGATCGTCGCGATGTATCAGGCGCTGGGTAAACCTCTGCCTCCAGCCGCGCCGGCCCCCGATCAGGTCCAGTCAGAATCTGCGCCTGCGACTCCGCAGGGAAAATAAGCCACACCCTGTGGCCGTTATAACCACTGACATTAAAAGGGATACATCATGACAAGACCATTCTTATGCCCGGCACTTGCGGTAACAGTGGCGCTGGCGTCGTCATTTGCCTTGGCGGGACAAGCGCCTTATGCCGCGTCTGCGGCGGACATCAGCGTGAGTCATCGCGATCGCGTATACGCGGCAGAGCAGTTCTCCAATACCGTTTCTGTTACCGATCCCGCCAGCAATACGCTGCTCGGCGTAATTAAACTGGGTGATGCGCAGCCTGCCAACCTTAGCCCGCTCTATAAGGGCCAGGTGCTGGTGCATGGCATGGGCTTTTCCCCCGATGGTAAAACCCTGGCCGTTGTTTCGATTGGCTCCAACTCTGTCAGCCTGATTGATACCGCGACCAACGCGGTGAAACATGTGACCTATGTAGGCCGTTCACCGCATGAGGCGTTTTACACCCCGGACGGCAAAGAAATCTGGGTTACCGTGCGCGGTGAAGATTATGTCGCGGTGCTTGATGGCACCAGCGGCGAAGAGAAAACGCGGATTAAAGTGCCAGGCGGTCCGGGTATGCAGATTTTCTCACCGGACGGCCAATACGGTTACGTCTGCTCCTCCTTCAACCCTGAAACGGTGGTGGTGGATGTTAAAGAGCATAAAATTATCGGCAGCATCAAACAGGCCAGCCCGTTCTGTCCCAACATAGCCGCCACGCCTGATGGCAGGCAGGTATGGTTCACGCTTAAAGATGTCGGTAAAGTGCAGGTGTTCGACGCACGTCCACCCTTTACGCTGCTGAAAACCATTGATAGCGGTCCGATCACTAACCACGTCAATATCGTGCATAACGCCAAAGGCACCTTTGCTTACGTCACCATCGGTGGCCTGAACAAAGTGAACGTTTACCGCACCGATGATTTCAGTCAGGTCGCGACCATTCCGGTGGGCAATCTGCCACACGGCGTCTGGCCGTCAGGTGACGGCAGTCGTGTCTATGTCGGTCTTGAAAACGCCGACGCCTTAACGGCGATTGATACCCTGAGCAATAAAGTGATCGCAACCATTCCCATTGGTCAGGCGCCGCAGGCGGTGGTCTATGTCCCCAATGCCGTGCCGCAGGGCGACGGTAAGCAGAACCTGGTGCCGTTGGGCCTGGCAGGTTTTGCCGCCCACCTGACGCTGAAAGCGGTTAATGCCGCGAAAGGGGCGCAGCCTGCAACCACGCTGACCCTGTTCGATCAGGGGCTGACCCAGGTGTTGCAGGCGTCTGCCACCGGCCTGGAACCGAAGCAGGCTTATCTACTGGCGCTGTCGTCAAATGCTGAAGGAAAAGGTGAGCTGGAGCCACTGGCGCAATTTATGACCAACCCGGCCGGTGCAGCCATCGTCAATGCTGTCGGTCCGATTCGTCAGGTGGTGGATAGCCATCATGCAGATGAACGCCGCTACCTGGTGATTTTGGAAGGCACCGTCGATCAGCACGGCAAACCGGTGCAGGTTCAGATGCGTTAACCCCGCTTTGCCGCTGTAAGCCAGATTCACATAGGGGATCTGGCTTTTTATTGTCACGCTATCCTGCTCATCAGTCATAAGTTTATACGATCACTGGGCGGCCCGGCTTCGAATGCGTCCACCCCGGTTTGCCCCAGTCCTGTGCATTTCTCAATCTGATGCCGCTGGCGTGAAGTGATGACTGCCAGATACTTTTGAGTGGCGTAAGCCTGTCCATTACACGAAGCGTGATATTTCGTAATGCCAGCTCTGCATCTAGGCTGGAAATCACCCTGACGTCAGTCGGGACAACATTTTTTCGCGATACCCACATACCGACCTCACCGGTTGGTTCAAAGTCCTGTACTGGCATTTCATATCTGTAAACTTTTCCACTTTGAAAGCGTGAAAGCCATGCGTGCTCAATACAGGCAATGGCAGTGGCATGGGAGTGGCTGCCCATCCATCGTTCCAGGTCTGAAAGGTTCGTGTCCGGCAGAGACCAGGACACGATACGAGGGCACTCACGGGGGAAAAGATAAAGTAATTCGTGCGCTTCATCCGTAGCCCATACGAGTGACCCGTTTAGCCACTCCAGCCCCGCTGGCCTCTCGACATGAATCCTTATCGGGCGGGGTTTGAATAGTGAGATATCAGGACTATCGCTGAAATGGAAAAGACGCACTCAAGGCTCCCTTAAAATGTGTCCAACACGCCGAAAAGATCATCCTGATTAAATAAAGTTTCAACTATATGAATGATCGCTTAGCGTGTTTTTGTTGCAGGTCGTCACTGTACCTGTGCTAAGCAAAATGCGGGTGAGGCCCGCTGCAGGATCAAAGCAGTCTTTAACGCAGGCTCAAGTCCCCTCTGAGCAAAAAGGGAATTGCCGCAGACAACCCCGGTAAATCAAGAGTTGCAATAAACCCGGATTGATTTCTTATAGATTACTAATTACAAACTCAGGCTCATAATGGACCGGGAAGTTTACCGATCTCGCTATAAAGCAGACTTTATGTATTTCATGATGAATAGCCATTGCTGACTCCAGGTTAGTATCTTCTGGTATTGTGATTTTAGGTCTCAGTACAGCCGACAGAAATCGACCCGCGCCGCCTTTTAAAACCTCCCCCGTCGCTATCGGTGAATCTTCATATTCCAGAACGGTAATCCCGGCGTCTGAGGCAAGATGCAGATACCAGAGCATGTGGCATGCAGAAAGCGAGGATATCAGGAGGTCTTCAGGATTCATTTTACTGGAGTCGCCCCCCAGTAGCGGATCATTGGAGCAATGGATGATTTGTTTGCCGCTTATAGCGATGTCCCATGTCCTCGCATAGTCTTTATATCCCGATGTGCCCGTGCCCAGATTTCCGGTCCAGAATATGCGCGATGTATATTGATGTTCCATGTCGCTGACTCACTTTTTTATGATAAAAGCCGGCTCTCACAATATGAGAGGGTTAAGTCGCATCTGTATTACCCAGGCAACATTATCCTGACTGATAAAACAGCACAATCGCACCTGATGCATGTCAGCTTCTGGCACAAAGCAGAAAGTGGCTGGTCAGGTCCGCCAGGATGGCGATCGGGACGCTGCAGCGGAAATGTTATGACGCTCAGCTGGGGGCATATTCACACCCTGACCGCCTGATGATGCCCTGACAGGGGCAGAGGGAGAGAGAAAGAGCACGACGTACTGCGCCGGGAAGTTAACCGGCCGTTCTATCGCTCGTATGAATCAGAGACGGCAAAACTCCTGTCTCCTGTGAGCGATGACCTGGTATGCAGTTGTCAATCGAGCGGCTCAGGCGGTTCCTGAACTTCTTTAAGAAAATCCACAAAAGCGCGCAAAGGCGCTGACATAAAGCGGCTGGGGAAGTAGAGCCAGGGACCTTCAAATTCGGGCCACCAGTCCGGAAGCACCGGCTGCAGTTCACCCGTCGTAAAACAGGGCTGCAACCAGTTTTCAAAGACGGCAATAATGCCCTGACCTTTTTTTGCCAGCTCAATTGCGCCTGATGCGCCATTGACGCCGATAGTCAGACGACCAGCAGGATTGACGCTGACGATTTCCCCGTTGCGTTCAAATTCCCAGGGTATCAGCGCGCCGCTGGAATACTTAAGGCGGATGCAGCGATGTTCGGCCAGGGCGGTCGGATGAAAAGGAAGACCGTGGTCAGCAAGGTAGCCGGGAGCCGCTGCCAGCGCCAGACGCTGCCGCCGCGGGCCGACAGGAACGGCTACACTGTCCTGGGCCAGATGTTCGCCATAGCGAATGCCTGCATCGCAGCCTTCTGCCGTGGCATCAATCAGGCGATCGTCCACCATAATCTCTACCCGAAGTAACGGATGTTGATCGAGAAATTGCTCCAGCAGAGGCGGCAGAATATCGACCATCACCGCGCCCGTCACGTTCAGCCTGAGCAGCCCGCGCACCTCCCGCTGCGAACTTGCTACGTCATTCATCACCGATCTCATTTCACTCAGCAGAGGTGCCATGCGCTCGGCCAGCATCCGGCCAGCCTCAGTGGGCGTTACGCTCCGGGTTGTGCGGATAAACAGCGGAACCCCCAGACTCTCCTCCAGCGCGGTGACCCTCTCACTCACCGTTGAGGGCGCCAGGCCTAACGTCTTAGCTGCGGCCCGGAAACCCTGGCCTCTGAACACAGCAAGAAATATCGCGACATCATCCATCTCAACTTCCCTCACTGTTCGCTTTTCCGAACAGCGTATTCGTATTGCGACCTCTTATCAAACAGCCCGGTGAGATTTATAACTCAGAGACACCTGCATAAATCACTGAGGCAACGTCATGAAGAAGAGAACAGTATTAATTACCGGCGCAAACAAGAGTATTGGCTTTGAAACGGCCAGGGAGATGGGGAAATTCGGATATAAGATCTGGCTGGGATGCCGCGACGCGGCGCGCGGTCAGGATGCTGTCAGCCTGTTGCTGTCGGAAGGTATTGAAGTGCGGCTGGCTATTATTGACGTGACAGACCAGGAAAGTATTGACGCGGCCGTCGGGCAAATTAAGTCAGAAGATGGAAAACTTGATGTGCTGATTAACAATGCGGGTATTCCCGGCACCTGGCCTATCGCGCCAGAGGCGCAGAGCATCAGCGATATCATGACGATTTATAACACCAACGTTTTTGGCGTCATCAGGGTAACGCAGACTTTTCTGCCGCTGCTCAAATCAGGCGAAGAACCCCGGATCATCATGGTCAGCAGCGGACTGGGATCGCTGGAGTGGGTTTCTGATCGGTCGCATCCCTACTCTCAGGTAGCGGCACTGGGCTATACAAGTTCCAAAACGGCGTTAAATGGCGTTACGGTGGCATTTGCCAACGCGCTGTCTGAGTATGGCATCAGCGTAAACGCGGTTGATCCGGGATATACGGCCACTGATTTTAACGGACATACCGGTCACAGAACGGTATCCGAGGCGGCCAGGGGGATCGTCTGGCTTGCGGCGGAAGCATCCCAGACAATGACGGCAGGCTTCTATTTCGATAGGAAGCGTGCGCCCTGGTGAATCAGGTTTAAAAACACAATCAGCCTGCCCCGGATCGGGCAGGCTGTCTTGCCGGGTTGAGGCAGAACGCTTTGGGTGTTGAGCGCGATGCGAGTTCAGATATGACTGAATCATCACTTAACCGATCTTAATGTCCTGAAAGACCACTTGTATTGTCATTTGGACTAAGCTTTTACTGTGTTTTCCGCTATCACTTCGCCAAATACTGAGCTAAATGATTGTCTCTATCAGTTGATAGAGATTATGAATGTTAAGAAAGGGCTACTTAATGATGACCTTCTTAATGAAGCTGGAAGGACTGCCTATAGTTTACCGCCGAAAATACTCTTCCAGCTAAACACCCGATTATCCGCCCCCCTATTTAAGACAACGCCAAAATTTTTTGTTAAAATCTATAGCCTGTAAGGTGTATCAGATAGCATAGCTTTAGGGCATTACTGAACGATCTATTTATTGAAATTAAGGAGGATTGCATGAGTGATAATGAAGGGAGTCAGAGGCTCCTGACACTAGGAGAAATAGCGTTAGCAAAATCGATATTCGGAAGCTCTATTGTCTATTCTCGCGTCTGGATTCATCATGCGAGTTACTTTCCCTTCAAGCTTCAGGGAAGGAATACCGCAATGAGCCCCAATGGCGAGTTATATTTTCGGGACTGGTATTGCCAGGATTTTTCAACTCAGTCATTTCAATTCCAACATCTTTTCATCCATGAGATGTCACATGTCTGGCAGTATCAACGGGGCATATGGGTACGAATGAGAGGTCTTGTTAGTGGTTTTGTTAGTTATGAATACTCATTTGAAGAAAACAAAAAGTTACTTGATTACAGATTAGAACAACAAGCACAAATCATTGCTGATTATTTTTTGCTTTCTAAATTTGGCATTAAGATGTGGCTGGCAAGGCGCGGAAAAGACGGTGAAGTTTCTTATGTTGGATCTGTAGACGAGCAGATTTATGCAAAATATCAAAAAGTTCTTGAGGGTTTCCCAGTCAAATGAATATTTTAACTAAAACTTTAATCCCTGTGTTTTTTCTTTTGAATGGTTGCACGCTGGGCGAAAACCTCGACAATCGATATACTAAAGAAATACCCGTTACTGCCCACGTCCAGAACAGCGATGTATGTGTTTCTATACCAATACAAAATGATGAAAAGATTGTATCCGCGTTAACTTACAATGTGAAAGAACCTTCAAAACAGATTGTTTATCCTGCTGACAAGCAACCCAAAGCGGGTCTTTTTTGCATTCAGCCAGAAGAAATAAAGTTTGAAGATGGGCAAACATACCTCGTTTTTATTGAAGTGAACAAGAGAGCAGAAAGTGAGAATAACAAGGCAACAAGAAAAGCCTTTGTCTCCACCTTCCAGGTTGTACAACGAGGTAACAATCTTACTATTACCCAACCCGTAAATAGATAAATTACAAACCCGCATATTTTGTATGCGGGTTAATTTACCTGATTACAGCTGATCAATACCCCCCCCAAACGAGCCATCTTAGCCAAACTGATCACCCCCTCACCCCGCCCTGCCGCCTTCGCGAAGTTTAAGCCGCTCCAGCCGCCGGGTTTTGCGCCCTGCGATCACCATCGCCACAACAAACACCAGCGCAAACAACACGACGATAGTCGGCGCAGGCGCGCTGTCGATAAAGAATGAGAGATAAACGCCGCTCAGCGATACCAGCACTGACACCACAACCGCCACCAGCAGCGCATGTGAAAAGCGTCGGGTGAGAAGCACTGCGATAGCGCCAGGCGCGATCAGCAGGGAAATGGACAGGATGATTCCCACCGCTTTCAGCGTCGCCACAATGGTCAGCGAGACCATACAGAGCAGCCCGTAGTGCAGCAAACGAGCCGGTAAGCCGGAGACTTGTGCCTGCTGCGGATCGAAGCTGAACAGCATAAAATCACGCCACTTCACTGCAATCACCAGGACGATCACGGCGGCGATAATCGCTGTCTGAATAATATCCGCACCAGTAATGCCCAGCATATCGCCGAACAGAATATGATCCAGATGAACTTCCGGTTTCACGGCGATGTAGAGGATCAGCCCCACCGCGAACATGCCAGAGAAGACAATGCCCAGCACCGTATCCTGTTTAATACGGCTGTTGTCCTGCAGAAAACCACTGGCGATGGCGCAGAACAGACCCGCAACGAATGCGCCCACCGCAAGCGGCAATCCCACCATCCAGGCGAGCACGATGCCAGGGAACACCGCATGGCTCATGGCATCGCCCATCAGCGCCCAGCCTTTTAGCACCAGAAACACCGAAAGCAGCGCACAGGGGATTGCCACCACCAGCGCGATAAGCAGGGCACTGTTCATAAACGCGAAATGGAAAGGTTCAAGGATCCACATCAGCCAGGCTCCTTCTCGGGGTGCTGACGGCCACGACGCCGGTTAGCCAGCAGGCCATGTTTCGGTGCAAAGACAAACGCCAGCAGGAACAGCAACGTCTGCGCCACCACGATGATGCCGCCCGTTGCACCATCCAGGTAGTAACTCGCCCAGGCACCGAAAAAACTGGTGATGCTGCCAATGGCGACCGCAATCATCAGCAGACGCGGAAAGCGATCGGTGAGCAGCCAGGCCGTCGCGCCGGGCGTCACCACCAGACAGATCACCAGAAATGCGCCGACGGTTTGCAGCGCCGCCACGGTTGAAACCGCCAGCAGAGTAAAGAACAGCACTTTCAGGCGTTCGGGTCGCAGACCGATGGCACGCGCGTGGTTCTCGTCAAAGAAAGTGACCATCAGATCTTTCCACTTAAACAGCAGAATGATGATCGACAGCCCGCCAATCAGCGCCAGCTGGAGGATATCAGCGGGTGCTATCGCCAGAATATTGCCCAGCACAATGGTCTGAATGTTCACTGCAGTCGGGTTAAGCGACACCATAAACAGACCGAGACCAAAGAAAGAGGAGAAAATCAGGCCGATGATCGCGTCTTCCTTTAAGCGCGTTCGCTGATTCAGCAACAGCATACTGCCCGCCGCCAGACCACCGGAGAGAAAAGCCCCCAGCGCAAAGGGCAGACCCAGCATGTAGGCACCCGCTACGCCCGGCACGATGGAGTGTGAAAGTGCATCACCAATCAGCGACCAGCCTTTGAGCATCAGGTAACAGGAGAGAAACGCGCAGAGTCCACCCACCATCGCGGAAACCCACATCGCGTTGAGCATATAGTGATAACCGAAGGGTTCCAGTAACAGTTCCATGGTTAACAGCCCTCTTCCCGTGCGGCCCGTGGCGCAATTTCATCATCGGTGATGATCTGATCGTCAAGCCCTTTAACCATCACATGACGCAGCACGCCGCTGAACGCGCGCTCAAGATTGGCAGCGGTAAAGGTGCTCCGGGTCGGGCCGCTGGCCAGAACGGTGCCTTTAACCATCACGGTGTAATCGCAGAACGTTGTGACTGACCCCAGATTATGCGTTGAGACCAGCATGGTCTTGCCTTCATCGCGTAGCTCACCCAGCAGGCTGATGATTCTGGCCTCGGTCTGTACATCCACGCCAGTAAACGGCTCGTCCAGCAGGATGACGCTACCCTGCTGGGCAATCGCACGCGCCAGAAACACCCTTTTCTTCTGTCCGCCAGAGAGTTCGCCGATCTGGCGATGGCGATAATCCAGCATATCGACCCGCGTGAGCGCCTTACTGACAATCTGCTGGTCGTGCGGTTCAGGCCGGCGCAGCAGGCCCATGTGACCGTAGCGCCCCATCATCACCACATCTTCTACCAGCACCGGAAATGACCAGTCCACCTCTTCCGATTGCGGCACATAAGCGACAAGGCTTTTACGCAGCGCCTGGCGCGTTGGCATGCCCAGCACCGAGATACTGCCGCTGGCGAGACGGACAAAACCCATCAGCGCTTTGAACAGCGTTGACTTGCCTGATCCATTCACGCCCACCAGGGCAGCAATCGATCCGCCCGGCACGCTGAAACTGGCGTCGTGCAGCGCGGTATGCCCGTTGCGATAGGTGACGGTGACGTCGGAAACCACGATAGTGTCTGTCATTGTGCTTTCTCTCCCGTTTTGATGCCCTGCACCAGCGTTTCAGTGGTGACGCGGAGCAGATCAAGGTAGGTCGGCACCGGTCCCTGAGCGTTGCTTAAGGAATCGACATAAAGCACGCCACCGTAGTGCGCACCGGTTTCCCGTGCGACCTGACGGGCGGGTTTATCCGACACCGTGCTCTCACTGAACACAGCCGGAATAGCATTTTTCTTCACCTGATCGATCACTTTTCTCACCTGCTGCGGCGTGCCCTGCTGGTCCGCATTGATCGGCCACAGATAAAGCTCTTTCATCCCCAGGTCACGTGCCAGATAGGAGAAGGCGCCTTCGCTGGTCACCATCCAGCGTTTATCCTCCGGGATGTCTGCAATCTGCTGACGTAACGGGTCCAGCGCGGCGGTAATTTTTTGTTTATAGGCGGCGGCGTTCTGACGATAGGTGTCTGCATGAGCCGGGTCATATTTCACCAGCGCATCGCGAATGTTATCGACGTAGATCAGCGCATTGTCGGGTGACATCCAGGCGTGCGGGTTCGGTTTACCGTTGTACGGTCCCTCACCTATGCCCATGGGTTTGATTCCCGCCGAGACAATCACTTCCGGCACCCCGTCCAGATGCTGATAAAAGCGCTGAAACCAGAGTTCCAGATTGAGCCCGTTCGCCATGATCAACTGCGCGCCCTGCGCCCGCTTGATATCGCCGGGTGTCGGCTGATATTCGTGTATTTCAGCCCCCGGTTTGGTGATGGAGGTGACCTCTGCGGCATCGCCCGCCACGTTCTTTGCCATATCAGCAATCACGGTAAAGGTCGTCACTACCTTAAATTTTTCTGCTGCATAACTGCTGGCTGTCATCAGGGTTGTCAGCAGCGCACTGAGTAACAGGGTGGTGATTTTTTTTATCGGCACCATCGGGCGATCTCCAGAGGCGATTAAAAAGAGAACATAAATAGCACAGGCTATTTTTTATAGCACAGGCTATACCTTTGCGACAGAGCAGGGTTGTGAAGTTTATTCAGCGTGATGAGCCGGGTGTGAAGTTTTGTAAATCGTGGTGGTTAATTATTGATGTGTAACGATTTTAATTTACTGATAAATAACAGCAGCAAAGGGATGGGCACGGCTTCACCCCCATTTCACAGCCCTTAAGACTCCGGCGAGGTCGGTTGCAGAAGCGGGAACAGGATTAAAAGGAGCCTGGCCACGGCTGCCGTTCAGGGGAAGAGAATCTGTTGCCGGTTTACACCTGCGTCTGGTGTACAGAAGTTCGACAATTAAAATAATCTTATTGATAGGCTGAATTGATTAAGCTTCGTGAATTTTTTTGCTACAGTTAATGTTACTTACCGCAATCACCCAGGAGGATAATTTGTATTTTTCCAGCGACGAAAAAGCGAATGTCATCATTGGCGAAGCCGCAATGAACCTGTTTAATGCCGGTCAGGAAGTTAATGTTGAACTGCTGATTAAAGAGCTACAGGTTATGGCAGAGTCTGAAGTAAATGAGCATCGTCTTGAGCTAATGCAGCATGCGCGTCAATGGCTGATGGGGTTCAAAACCATCGGTTCGCGTAGCACCGCCCCGGCAAACTGGCTTTCCAGTACTTTTGGCACAGAGCCGGTTGCGCCTGTCTCTGCTGATGACATCTTTTTTAAACACTGATCCGAGTGTTTAATCCCCTGCCGGCCTGAATATTCAGGTCGGAGCGTCCGGGGAGCTGTTAAAGATTCAAAAATCTGGTACAATTTTCACCTCGCACTAACCCCCTCGTAACACCCTGTTTTAAAAGCAATAGCATTTTTTGCACCAAAAAAATTATCCCAAAAATCCAAAATCCTGTACAAGTTTTGAAAAGATGTATAACTTGCGCTACCAGAGCGCTATACATTTTAACCTCCTGAGGACAACAAGATGCGTCAGAACGGACAAGCCCCGGAAACGATCAGCGATATTGCCCGTTACTTCAATCAGGCCAGCTCCCCTTTGCAACAGGAGACGCTGGGCACGGTTGTTGTTGAAATTCTGCGCGCAGGTCACAGCCTCAGTCGTAAAACGATTTGCAGCAAGCTGTTGCGCCGCCTCGAACTGGCAGAAACGCCAGAAGAAGAGAGCCACCTGCAGGATTTAATCGCGATGCTGTTCCGTCGCGAAGAGTGATATCCCCCACGGCCGTAAGTGTTTTCAGGACGCCTGCTTTACGCTTTCACCCAGGAAGATCGACCTAAGTTCTACCCAGGCCTTACCGTAATAAAAGCCCAGTACTGCTTTCCCGTATCCGGTGCGCGAAGTCGCACCCGCTGACGTATACGGACCCGCAGCATGGCCATTGATTCGCAATCAGAGAAGCCAGTATGTACAGAAGTGAAGATGAGAAACTGACAGATGTCATGATCGGCGAAGCCGTTCTGACATTGCTCAAGTCAGACAAGCCGGTATCCAGCGATGCCTTAATCACACAGCTCGAACTGATGGCAGCGGAGGCGGATGATGACAGTAAAGTCTCCGTCATACGCAAAGCCATCACTGAAGTCCGAAACGGCATGGTCGCCGCGCGGAAGCGCGTGCAGGGTGACGGCGCTGAACGTGATAAGCAGACTCATCGTATGAACAGTGATGGACCGCCAGAGGGTTCCAAGAAGCACTGACTGAGCGGGCTGCATGCCTGTTAAGCGCGGCTGACTATAAGCGAAGCGGCAGAACTGAACAGAATTTTTTTAGGCTGGCTGGGCAAAACGAAAACAGCGTCTACACTCGTTTTTGACTTCAACCATTAACCATTGCGTCTGACCCCTTTTCCTCAGAGAAAGAAAAATCATGCAACATTCTTCATCAGATTCTTCAATCATTGATTATTTTCGCAGCGCAGGTGATCAGCTTGCTCCGGAAACCGAACTGCTGGGCGCAGTGATTCGTGACATTGTGGCTGACCAGGGACGTGTAACCAACAAAGCGATCATCCTCTATCTGATCGCAGAACTGGAATGCACTTCCGATGAGGTCAGACTGGACCTGTTGCGCAGGACGCTGGAAATCGTCGTGGGTCGTACCCCGGACGATACCGGCATCTGATCCCTCATCCTGCGCTATCCGCGATAGCGCAGGATACTCTCCCGCTTTTAAAGCGTCTTAAATTTCCGCGTTAATTAGCACAGAGATGAGCTCTTTATAAAACTCTGCCACAGGCGACTGATATTGCTGACATTAAGAATAGTGTGGATGCAATAAGGTGAGAGACTAAAATTAACTACTCTGCCTGAAATGTTCGTTATCAATATTTCATCATGACCTGTCAGGCACATCATCTCCTGTCCCGAAAATAAAATTCAGCATGCTTAAAATAAGCAGAAGTTAATGCGCGTCAGTATTATTCAATGCGTCTTATTCTCAGACAGAGTCAGGGATTGAGGGGGGATGTTCCGGGGTTGAGGTTCAGGATGGCGCCCGCCATCGGCGCCATCAACCTTAATGCATTTTGCGGATGAAAAAGCCTATCGCTTCCTGACACAATGCTTTCAGTCTGCTATCACGCGTCTCTTCGCTCAGGCGAAACAGGGCGTCCGTAATGTCGTGAAAATGAACCGGCTCTCCTGCCTTGATCAAATCACTGACCACCGCACCAACCAGCGCACGGATCTCGTTATCGTTGTCGTACTTCACACGACCTCCCGATGGTGTATGCATATACAGTCTATCATTAGCGGGAACTAAAAAACAAAAAAGCCGTTGCCGCGTAAATATAAGCGAAGCGGCAAAGAGGTTATTAATTGTACTGGCCCGGAATATTATCCGGATTTATTTCAGCCCGGATTATCACCTGCCCGATAAATAACAAAAATAGTGGAATAACCGCTGCCATTTTTTTTGTTGTGAAAGGTAAACCGGACCGTTTAATAGTGTGATTAATTCCCCCTTCAGGGCAGATTTAAAACCCACGTTTTAAACCCTTCTGCATTCCTGATCCGCACGCCAGACAGCACCGCCAGCAGTATGATAAAACTGTCGTTATCCTCTGATGTCGCGAGTCGCGCATGGCTAAATTCACCCTGAAACAGATCGCTGCCCAGTCGGGCCTCAGCCTGGCCACCATCGATCGTGCCCTGCATCAGCGAGGCAACGTGCATGCCCGCACGCAGCACCGCATCCAGCAGGCGATAGCGGACCTGGAACTGATGCAAAAAGCGGGGCTGGCCAGGGGAAGAACGCTTTACTTCGACGTCATCATGCATACCCCGGACCGCTTTCAGCCACTGATACGTGAGGCGCTCAGCAGTCAGATTGCCAGCTTTGCGGCCTTCAGACTTCAGCTGCGTTTCCACTTCGGCGCGCATCTCACCGCGGAAGCGATCAATGCGCTGCTGAACAAAAAAGCGTTTCACAGTCACGGCGTCATTCTGAAAGCGGCCTGTTGCGGCGAGCTTAACCCCACGATTGAGTCACTGCTGAAACAACGTGTTCCGGTGGTCACCATGATGAGCGATTTACCCGACAGCGCACGCCTGCGCTATATCGGCATGGATAATTTTGATGCCGGTAAGGTGGCGGCATTTCTGATGTCTAAATGGCTGCGGGTGAGCCGGTCGCATATCGTGGCAGTAACCGGCAGTCGCGATTTCATTGGCGAACAGGAGAGGATTGAGGGTTTTCAGCGAGCGATGAAGCAGTTTGCCCCCCAGCATCAGGTGAGTGTGGTAGCAGGCGGGTATGGCATTGATGAGCGGATGCATCAGTCGGTATCGCAGTTTCTGCAGAGCCATCCGGATGTGGATGCGGTCTATACGGTCGGCGGCGGCAATCCCGGCATACTGCGCGCGTTTGCTGAACAAAAGCGCCAGGTGCATGCCTGCATCGGTCACGATCTCGATCAGGAGAATTGTGCCCTGCTGCAGTCCGGTAAAATTGATGCGCTCATCGAGCATAATTTACAGCTCGATGCGCTGCACGCCTTCAGAACGCTGCTGGAGTTTCATGGCTTTCTGCCTGCATCAGAACCGCCTGCGCCCTACTCCAAAATCAACATCATCACCCGATACAACATGACGGCCTGAAACGCGCACAGATCACTAAACCGGGTTAATCCCTCTCCGGCCCGCAGGCTACACTTCAACTCATCCTTAGCAGCAGGAGTCAGTTATGAAAATTATCGCCAGCGGTTCGCAACCTTCCCGTAAAGGGCCAGCAGACTATTTTACCGGCACGGTCAGGATTGATGCACCCTTCCAGGCAACAGAGCCTGCCCGCGTGGGTGGGGCGACGGTGACCTTTGAACCGGGCGCCCGAACCGCCTGGCATACTCATCCGCTGGGGCAGACCCTGATCATCACGCAGGGTCAGGGCTGGATCCAGTGTGAGGGTGAGGCCATTCAGGTGATGAATACCGGAGACATCGTCTGGATCCCGGAGAATGTGAAGCACTGGCATGGCGCAACGCCGGATAACGCCATGACGCACATTGCTATCGCTGAGTCACTGAATGGCTCGCCGGTTGACTGGCTGGAGCACGTCACCGATCAGCAATATCAGCGCTGATTAGCAGAGCATTCTGCCCTCTTCACAGCCTGACGTGATCGATCAGCGCCCTTAGCTTTGGGGCCAGGTTTTTACGGCTGGGGAAATAGAGATAGAACCCGGCGAAGGCGGGCAGCCACTCATCCAGTAAAGTCACCAGTTCGCCACGCGCAATATACGGCTGGAAAGTTTCTTCCATGCCAAAACTGATGCCGCCTCCCGCGCAGGCGGTGCGAATCATCACCCCCATGTCATTGGTGGTGAGCTGCGGATTGACGGCGACATCAAACTCACGTCCTCGCTCCGCGAACTCCCAGCGATAAGGCGCCAGGCCCGGACCTTTTCGCCAGCCGATGCAGCGATGATTCACCAGCTCTTCGGGATGGTGCGGCGTGCCTGCCCGCGCCAGATAGGCAGGGGACGCCACCGCGACCTGACGCTGCGCGGTGGAAACCGGCACCGCAATCATATCCTGCGCAATCACTTCGCCCAGCCGCACGCCCGCGTCATAGCCCTGCCCGACAATATCAAATTCCTCATCGGTGACGGTGATATCCAGCTCCACCTGCGGATAAGCGGTAATAAAGCTCGCCAGCAGCTCTCCCCCCAGCATCCGCTCCGCAATTGAGGAGATCGCCAGCCGCAGCTGGCCGCGCGGCTCAGCCGCCAGTTCCGCGATATCGGTGACGGCGCGGTTGAGCTGGCTGATAGCTGGCGCCACCTCGGCATAGAGCTGCTGTCCGGCTTCGGTCAGCTGCACCGAGCGCGTGGTGCGCTGCATCAGCGTGATGTTCAGCCGGTCTTCCAGCCGCCGCAGACTCTGACTGATCGCCGGACGCGTGACGCCCAGCTGTTCTGCTGCCAGCCGGAAATTTCGGGTCTGCGCCACAATCACAAAAACTTCGAGAGCATTTTTATCGGTATTCATTGGTCAGATTCAGTTACTAGTCCGTGAAGCGTTTGGTGGATTATCTTTATAATCCAGCCGCCGTATGATCGCCAGTGACAACCTGACTGGAGAAACAAAATGACTCAGAAAGTGATTTTAATTACCGGCGCATCAAGCGGTATTGGTGCTGGCATCGCACGTGAACTGGCCAAAACGGATGCCATTCTGCTGCTGGGCGCGCGGCGCGAAAACCGTCTGGCCGCGCTGGCTGAAGAGCTGCGTTTCAGTGGCTCGGAAGTGGCAATTAAAGCGCTGGATGTCACGCGACGCGACGATGTGGCGCTGTTCGTGGATTATGCGCTGGAGAAATGGGGCCGGGTGGATGTGATGATCAACAACGCAGGCATTATGCCCCTGTCACCGATGGCGTCGCTGCGGGTGGAAGAGTGGGATCAGATGATCGATGTGAACATCAAAGGGGTGCTCTATGGCATCGCGGCAGTGCTGCCGGCCATGCTGGCCCACCAGCGCGGTCACATCATCAATATCGCTTCCATCGGGGCGCTGGCGGTCTCGCCCACTGCGGCCGTTTACTGCGCCACCAAGTTTGCGGTACGGGCAATTTCCGACGGCCTGCGGCAGGAGAACAGCCAGCTGCGGGTGACCTGTGTTCATCCCGGTGTGGTCGAGAGCGAGCTGGCGTCCACGATTACCGATCCGACAGCTGCCGAGGCAATGCAGCATTATCGCGCCATTGCGCTGCAGCCGGACGCCATCGGTCGCGCCGTCCGCTACGCCATAGAGCAGCCTGAAGAGGTGGATGTGAATGAAATCGTGGTGCGGCCAACCCGCACGCAGCAGTAAGTGAAGGCCCGATGCGCGCTGCATCGGGCCGTTCGATCAGTAGAGGCTTCGGCGGGTGCGCTGGACGGTGACGGCAATAGCCGTCAGTGCCACCAGCATCAGAAACACACCCAGACCCACCATCGCGTTAAAGCCATAGGCTTTAAACAGCAGCAGACCGGCAATACAGCCGCTCAGGAAGGAGAATACTGTCGTCAGATGGGTATGAAGGACCTTCTGGAAGAAGCGACGGTCATCGGTTTCAAGATGCACAGCGTGCGACGTGTGAGCAAAGATCCAGGAACCCAGCGCAATGCCCGCATCGGTCAGCGTGCCGGTGATGTGCGTCGATCTGACACGGCCATTGGAGAGCTGCGTCGAGGTTGCATTGTGAATGCCCATTAAAAAGCCCAGCATCACCAGCACTTCCCCGTTGAAACTCGGCCGGTAGAACACGAGCTCAAAGATCGAGGCCGCCGTGAGCGCCGCGCCTTCGGCCAGAATGATCAGACAGAATATGGTGCGTAACTTATGTCTGATCCCCACCACCACCGCCAGTCGGGCAACGGTACAGCCCAGCACAAAGGCAATAATCAGTGCCATTAAAAACAGCATGGTGTGAAGGTCGCTGGTCGTCACTTCCTGGGAGATCTGCGAGGTATTCCCTGTCATATGCGACGGGAAAAATCCAAACGCGCCCAGCGCCATGGCATTAAGGATGCCGGCCGTGGTGGCCAGCACCAGCGCCAGCAGTCGGTCTTCGGTATGCGAACGAACTTTCTTCTTTTTTATCAGCACAGGCTTCCCCACATCAGGTGAATGCAAAACGATCTTATAAGGCTTCAAGCATACAACCTGATGGAAATTATTCCTGTCAGAACCAGATAACTCTGATGAAATAAGCCATTAATTTTGCTGATTTTTATAAAGCAGATTCAGTTTACTTTTAAAAGTGTCAACGACGCGATGATTCACCAGTGGATGACCACAATCCAGGTGGAGAGTGAAATCAGTCAACAATAAAGAGCTGCGCGCCGGTGGGAGTAAATGAACGATGCGGTTCCGCATCGTCTGCCACCTGATAGCTGACACCGGGCGTGAGTACGAAACGGCGGCCATCCGCCAGTTCCGTATGTAACTCACCCGCCATGCAGAGTAAAATATGGCCTTTGGTACACCGGTGATCGGCCACATAGCCCGGTGAGTAGTCAACCATCCGAACCCGGATATCGTTAAATTTCACGGTTCGCCACGTCGCCTGTCCCTGGTCACCGGGATGAATCGTCTCTTCAACCTGATCCCACTGCGTCAGACCAAACGGCAGATTGTCTATTTTCATGCAATTCCCTTATTGAAGATGAGCGTTAAGACAGGGCCTGAATAACCGCCTCTTCCGCGTGGATCAGCGTGGTATCAAACAGCGGCACGCTGGCATCGGTGGCATCAACCAGCAGGGTGATTTCGGTGCAGCCGAGAATAATGGCCTCGGCCCCCTGCGTCACCAGCGTCTGCATGATCTCCCTGTAACGATGGCGCGAGGCGGGATTGATCTCGCCCAGGCAAAGCTCGTGGTAAATCACCTCATGCACAAACAGCCGATCCGCTTCATCAGGTGTGATCACCTCCAGACCGAACTGCTGCTGAAGTCGCCCGCGGTAAAAATCCTGTTCCATGGTGAACCGCGTCGCCAGTAATCCGACCTTACGCACGCCAGCCTGCTGAATGCGACGTCCGGTGGCGTCGGCGATATGCAGCAGCGGGATGTCTGTAGCGGCGCTGATTTGCGCGGCCACTTTATGCATGGTGTTAGTACAAAGCACGATGAACTGCGCGCCAGCCCGCTCCAGATTACGTGCCGCTTCAGCCAGGATTTCGCTCGCCTCCTGCCACTCGCCCGCCGCCTGAAGCTGTTCGATGCGCTGAAAATCGACGCTATAAAGCACCAGCTCCGCCGAGTGCAGGCCACCCAGCTGCTGCTTAACCTGCTGATTGAGAATGCGGTAGTAGAGCGCGGTAGACTCCCACGACATGCCGCCTAACAGACCAATGACTTTCACATTGCACTCCGGGTTAAAGGATTTACCTTCAGCATGCCAGATCGCCATTGATCGGCAACGGCTTTATTCAGGCTGCGCTGTTCTGCGGTCTGAAGCGCCAGGCAATCATCATCAGCACCACCACGCCAGCGCTCATGATCAGCCAGGCCTGATTCAGAGACGCGCCGCTGTCACGCACCCAGCCCGCCACCAGCGGCATCAATGCCGCAATCAGATATCCGCCACCCTGCACTCTGGACAGCAGAATCCCCGCCTCTCTGGCGCTGCGCGCATGGTCCAGCGTGACGATCAGCGACAGCGGAAAGAGTGCGCCGATGCCGGTACCCAGTAACAGCGCGGAAAGCACCGGCATCGTGTCCGGATAAAACACCAGGCTCAGCAGCCCCGTCAGCAGCAGGACCAGCACGCCGAGCAGCAGCGGTCGGCGATCGGGAAAGCGATGTAATGTCGCCGAGACGATGAATCCCGCCGCCACTTCGGTTAAGGTCAGCGCAGCGAGCAGATAGCCGCTGTGGCGCGCACTCCAGCCCAGCTGAATATAGAATGGCGGCAGCCAGGCCAGCACCAGCGTGTAGGCGCCGGTGCCAATGCCGAAAAAGATCATCAGCAGCAGGGTCCGCTGCACAGGTAACGTCGCCGCATTCGGTGCCGCACTCACCTGCGTTGATCGCCTGACTGAGGTCAGCCAGATCAGCAGCGTCACCAGGGCCAGTGCGCCGGAGATCGCCAGCGCGGGTTGCAGGCCCAGCCATGAGAACAGCGGTTCGGCACTGGCAGCGGTCAGTGCCGCGCCCGCCATAATGCCGGTGCTGAACAGCGCCATCAGCGTCGCCGCAGCTTCAGCGAAACGTTGCCGAATCAGGGCGGGCATCAGCGCCTGTATCACACCAATCCCTGCACCTCCCGCCAGCGCGGTGAGCATCAGCTGAGCGGAGGTCAGGCTAACACCGCGCCACAGGCAGGCCGCCGTCAGACAAAGCAACCCAGCGGCGATGCCCCTCACCGATCCGATGCGGGCGATGAGCCACGGGCCGGAGAGTGCCGCCAGGCCCATCATCGCCACCGGCAGCGTGGTCAGCAGGCTGAACGAGGTGGCTGACAGCCCGGCCTGCTGTTGCAACACCGGAAACAGCGGCCCGATAATAGCCAGCATCGGGCGCAGGTTCAGCCCGATAAAAAAAGCGATCACGGCAAACAGAATGGGGAACAACACTTTTTCTTTCATCATCGACGCCCTGTCAGAAGATTGACGATGACAGCACCGGGCTGCCACTATTTATCTTAACGTTAAGATAAATTATGCCCGCTGTTAAGAGGGTGAGCACAACCCGACAACATAACCCCAGCATCTACAGGTGATTTATGCACGACCATATTGATTTCGTTGTCAGCCAGTGGGACAGCGCGATGCCCGATCTTGATGCCTCATCCATGCGTATCTTTGGCAGAGTGCTGCGTCTGATGAAACATCTGGCGAAAGCGCGCAGTCAGGCGCTGGAACCGTTTGGTTTTCAGGAGGGGGAATTTGATGTGCTGGCGACACTGCGACGGGCGGGTTCGCCTTATCGCCTGTCGCCTACGCAGCTCTACCAGGCGCTGCTGGTGACCTCCGGCGCGATGACAAATCGTCTCAACCGGCTGGAGCAGCAGCAGCTGATTGAACGTGTTGCCGCGCCGGATGATAAGCGGAGCATTCTGGTGGGGCTGACGCCGCACGGGCAGCAACAGATTGAGAATGCACTCCGCGTTCATACTGCCACGCAGGAGGCGGTGCTGGCCCCGCTGGCTGCGTCAGAGCGAGCTGATCTGGAGAGGCTGCTGAAGACTCTGCTGCTGGAATTTCCCGGCGAAGCTGCAGACTAGCGCCGTCAGCGCTGCAGTTCGGCCACCGTCATGGTGAAGATAACCGGCTGATCGTCGGCACTGGCATAGGCATGGGGCATATCGGTTCGTGCCACCGCCGCACAGGCCTGATGCACCACCAGAGTCTGCTCACCCACGGTTAATGCCAGCGTGCCCTGCTCGACGTGCAGCAGTTCCAGCGTACCGGACGAGTGGCCGGTGGAACTGAATAGTTCGCCCGGAAACATCTGCCAGCGCCATAGCTCGATCATATCCGGCCCGCGCGTACCGGCGAGCATCTGCGCACTTCCGCCCTGTTCGCCCTGCCACAACACCGGCATTTCGCTGTTTTCGATCAGCCAGGCGTCTGGCGCATGTGAAACGTTAACGATATCCGCCACCGAAACGCCCAGCGCGGCCGCCACTTTACAGAGGATGGCAATACTGGGATTAGCCGCGCCCTTTTCGATCTCGACCAGCATCCCTTTACTGACACCGGCGCGGCGGGACAACTCGTCCAGCGAGAGTTTCTGACGTTTACGCCAGCTTTTAATACTGTCTGAAACAGCCTGATTGACGCTGGCGACATCGGCACCTGCATCGGTCGTTATATTGACTTTATTGGTCATCGGTCATTACTATAAAATAAATTAGTCACTGAGAGAGTATCCAATGTTATCTGTTGATCCGTCAATCGATCCCGCCGTTTTCGCGCTTGCGCCTGGCTTTCGTGCCATGAGTATTGTGGTGGAGGCGACACCGATTACCCGATCTGAGATCGCCAGCGACGCTCTGAAAAGCGCGTGCCAGCAGGTGATAAATGATGATGTGCCCTGGGCTGACGCGCATCTTGTCGCCTGGGCTGAGGTGTTTAAAGCTTTTGGTGCCAAAGCGAAACGCACGCCCTGTTCGGCTGAAGCATTACGCAAGCGCGTGCTGCGGGATGGCGAATTGCCTGCTATCGATCCGGTTGTCGATCTCTATAACGCCATCAGCATTCGATACGCCCTGCCGGTCGGTGGTGAGAATATCGCGGCATATGCGGGCGAGCCGCGTCTGGTGATTGCTGACGGCAGTGAACGTTTCGATACCGTCAAAGAGGGCGAGGTGGTTTACGAGTCACCGGAACCGGGCGAGGTGATCTGGCGTGACGATGAGGGCGTGACCTGCCGCCGCTGGAACTGGCGTCAGGGCGTGCGGACCCGACTGGATGCCAGTGCGCGTCAGATGTGGTTCATCCTGGAAAGCCTGCCAGCGATGCCGCTCACCGCACTGCAACAGGCCAGCGACGATCTTGTCTCAGGATTACAGCAGATGATGCCAGGCGCGCAGATTACGACGACGCTCATTGAAGCGCCCGGAGTCTGAACATGGCCTCAACAGCGGGTGATCGGGGTTAACGATGAGCGTTATCTGTGGCAGGATACGCGCCCTGCGTCTGGCCATTCCCGGCTGACTTAACTGCATACAACCGGTGATTCTCATGGCGAAAGTAAAATATATCCTCCCTCTGCTGCTGCTACTTATTCTGGCTGGCTGGTGGTTGATCCCGAACGACAGTGATGAAGATAAGGCGTATTACGTCGCGGTATTCTGCGCGATTGATCAAAACAGTGCGCAGCCGCTCGACCAGCAGATGCAAAATGTCATTGAAGGCGGTAATTCTGACTATGCGCTGCAAAAAATAGCGTATAAAGCGGGACTGGGCCGCAGCGTGATTAGCCGCTGGCAGCAACTGACCCTCGATGAGCAGCAGCGCGCCGCACAGGATGACCATGCCTGCCAGCAATTGCTGAAGCGCTGATTTCTGGTGAGCGTGTTTATCTTATTATTCTATTGATTTCGCGCTGGCCGTTATTATTGCTGCGCCCGTCTTACCTTATTCCTCAGCACCTGAAATCAGCGTGGGTTTACCGTTTACGGCTGAAAGAGATGCATTAAAAATAGTGTCAGAAGATATTGATGGTGCTGAAAGCAGTCTCATTATGACGGTATACCGTTTCACCAATAAGCCGACTGCGGCGGTGCTGGCTGGAGTGAAGCTTCAGCCGCGAGCTCGGCGACTGGCGCAGGGGAATGAAAGTCGTGATTATCGCTGAAACAGAGCCGCCGGAAACATCGTTCAGGCAAATAGACGAGCGTAGCCGGCCGTCCTGCTGCAGCACAGTGATCGATGTAGCGCTGATGATGGTCAGCCCACGCTTTATTCCGCTGGATTCAGGCTATGGGGGGGCTGTGGAAGAAAAACTGTGGCAGGAAAAAAGCGCCTTTGTCAAGCCTCTGCGCTACGACGGTGAAGAAGATGTGTTTCCGAATTTTGTGCTCAAGGACGTTCCTGGCGTGGATGCGCTGCCGATGGAAGTTTTTGGCATGAACACGCCTGAGTACCTGCTGCGTATGCAGGAAAAAACCTCTTATTATGAGGCGGAATATGGGGTCGGCCATTGGTGGTCCTGGAACGCTGTAGAGAAGTCAGATATGCCGGCATTTCCTTCCGTCTGAAACGGATATTGTTTACCCGCAGGGAGATACGGCTGAATTACCGTATCTTGTTATCCTGTCACTGACCGTCAGGTTGTCAGGCCTGAACGCGGGAGGTATTGTTTAAGAAGCGTCAGGACGATAAATGAAGCTGAACCTGCAGGAGCTGGCAGTGGACACGACTGAAGAACTCAATAACACTTATTTCTACGCAGGCAGACCCAACCTTACCGCTGGTGAGCTCTTTTTCATAATTTTCTGTGAAGAAGTTGCTGAACAGCTGGGGGTTGATGACTTCGGCGCGATCGTGGCCATCCTGTCCGGACGTAATGTCCTGACTACCCGCACCAAACCGCGCGATGCTCTAAAGGGAACCTCCTATGCCTCACGGGCAGCGCGCAGAGTATTTCCGAAAGCCAAATTTCCCTTCGGCATAAAGCTCCCCACCATCGTAGGGGGATACCCGCCCCGGACCGCGCGTATTCTCTTTACGCATAAGCTCAGCACCTTTGTCGGACGAGCGATACCCTTCGTGGGCTGGGTGATTCTGGCCAGAGACGTTGCCGATATCAGTTTCAATTCGGTCAGACTGTACAATGCCATCGCCCGCGGGGAGGATAAGATATGGTAGACGACACCCAGTCACGCGTAATGGCACTCATCGAGCCGTGGAACGGCCGCTCCCTGCTGACGTTCCGGAAAAAAACTCTCACGCCAGAGATGTCGCTCAATCTGGACATGGAGCTGGACCCGGAGGACGCTGCGGAATGCCTTCAGAACGTCTTCGATGCGTTTGGAATGGATTCTGACCAGGTGACATTCAGCCTCTACTATCCGAAAAACCCGCGCGATGCCATCCCTCTCACTATCGGGATGCTGATCGAGTCAGTACGTGCCAGACGATGGTGCTATGACTGATAAGTCCAGCGAGCAACAGCAGCGTGCGAACGCAGACGCATTAATGGCCGCGCTGGACACCATTAATCGCTCGGGGAAGGGTAAAGTGTTTTGTGGTTAAGGGAGAAAACAATAGTGTCTTGCAGATAAACCGTGAAATGAAAAGCTGAGAATATTGAAGGTTTAGTTTCTATATAGGCAGTATAACATTACACTTATAGCAATAACCTCTAAGATAAAAATGATTCTATTGGAATTCATTCGTGCAAGCCAGTTATTAGATCGCTCTCTTTCATCAGCTTCCCTGATGGCTTTATCGTTATCATCATTCATAAATTACTCTTCCATAGAAATTTTTTATTCTTTCGAATGTTGTATGCCAAGCCTGTTGGAGTCTTGTAAAACTGAGCTTGATATACTTAAAAATAATAATGCTTTCACCACGCTTTACAACGAGGTTTAAAGATATACTGCTGATTAATCGAAGTTGCAGTGTGACATAAAAATATCAAAAGCACTATGAAACATTGTCAGCCATTTCAGGTCTGCATTCTCGCCAGTTTCAATCTGCATTAAGTACCGCTTTACAACAACCTGCAGAAAACCTGGCAACTAATCATCTGACAGCTACCAGCCGGTTTTACACACTCTCCACACGGTCCGCAAGATTGCACCTTCTGACCGGTAGTTATTTAACGATTCGTTATAGAAATAAAAATTATTGCCAGCCCGGTAAACAGGATTGCAAATATCTTTGTCCTGTTTGCCTGTGTCTCTTTGACGGATATATATTTCTTAAGGTCTCTATCCAGCTGGGATTGTTCAGTCTGGGATGGGTCGTCAAACCATAGTCTGTCTTTGAGCTGTGACTGCAGGTCCTTTATAATACGCGTAATAAAAAACAGATAACCCCAGAACATCAAGGCTATTATAATAGGTATCACTACGCGAATAATGTCTAAAATTGTTGTGGCCTGATTCACATTTTACCTTTGGAGTTTTGCAGTTCATAAAGGCAATAATAACACCGCTGCTGCTATATAGCACCCTGCCGCTGGCCGGCATCGATAAGGCGTTCAGGGTAATCGACAGTAAGCGCAGTCTGCCATGCGAACCCTGTAATCCGTCTGACCGCTGCCATACTCAGGATAACGGAATTACGCCACAGAAATATCTGTCATGTCCCCGGCCCCCGGTTAATCCGGCAGGTCCCTGTATCTGTACTCGGATGATTTCGAGTTCGCTCACTCCTTCAAAATCCATGTCACGAGGAAGACGAATGGCGCGATTGTTGCCGTTTTTAAAAATGTATACGGTTCTCATGGTTACTCCTTCCGGTCGGATTTCCGACACTGTGCCGATACCGGCTATTTTTTGTGGCAGAACAGTGCTGCATAGATAAAGCATATCCATTATATATGCAGATTTAAAGCATATGCATCTGTTAAGTATATGCAGATGCAGGACATATGTATCTGCATAATATATCCTGATTTATCTCTTTTTATCGAAGATCCGAAAAAAGTAATTTTAGAAAGTAATTCCGTCTGTTAATGATGTCAGGATTCTAGCAGGATCTCGCGATACGGAGCCTCAATGCAAAAAAGCGATGATAAACAGTTTTAAAAGATAAATTATATAATTTTTCTCTGACAAAATAACATGATTTATTCAGTATCTAACCGAGGCGCCGTTATAAAACGTACAGAAAAAAACACACAAAATATTTAATAAAAATATGTCAAAAAAATTACCCATAATCGCAAAAAGTTATCACAGCATTGCGACATAAATATGAATGTTTAATAAAATTTTATGAAGGCATAAATTAATATTGACCTTTATGTCTCCAGACATCAAAAATCACCCTACCTAAATTAAAAGAACACAGGGAAAACAATGGAAAAGATACTGGTTACAGGTGGTGCAGGTTATATAGGAAGTCATGTTGTAGAAATTTTACTTCAGAATAACAAACAAGTCCGGGTGCTGGACAATGGCATGTTTGGACTCGGGTCGCTTTATCCCTTTTATGAAAATACTCATTTTGATTTAATAAAGGGTGACCTGAGAAATATGTCTGATCTTAAAAAATCACTTAAAAATGTTGAGGGTGTGATTCATCTCGGAGGGATTGTTGGTAATCCTGCGTGTAGCTTCGACAAATTAACCTGCCAGGATGTCAATGTGACAGCCACAGAACGCCTTGCCGGTGCATCAGCAGAAGCCGGCATCAGCAGGTTTGTATTTGCATCAAGCTGCAGTGTTTACGGTTATGGGGATAATCTTTTTACAGAAGAGTCCGAACTTAACCCAGTAGACTATTACGCAGAGAGTAAAATTTCTGGTGAGGAACCGTTCCTGACAATGTGAAAACCACTTATAAAGACCTGTCGATCGCTGTCGATGCAAATCGCTTCGGCTGCAACAGGGACAAACTGGCTGAAGTACTGCTGGACATGGGAATTCCCACGCGAAAATACTTCTATCCGGCGCTGCATGAAATGAAAGCTTTCCGTAAGTACTCCCACACGCCTCTCCCCGTCACGGAAAGTATAGCGAGGAGTATCCTTTGTCTTCCTTTATATCCTGATCTTTCAACAGAGGATGCCGAAAAGGTGGCCCGAGCAATACGTACGGTTCAGGAACATCATTCATAACTACGGGTACAGCATGTCATACGTAAAACATATCAGAAGCATGATAGGCCATCAGCTTCTGCTTTTGGCAGGAGCTAACGTTATTATCCTGGACAAGCATCAACATGTGCTGCTGCAACTTCGCACAGACGGAAGCTGGGGACTTCCTGGCGGACTGCTTGAACCAGGAGAATCACTGGAACAGACGGCAATCCGTGAGGTAAAAGAAGAAACCAACATCGATATTCATGAGTTGCATCACCTGAATGTGTTTTCTGGCCCTGAATATACCTTTACTCTGAAAAATAAAGATGTGATTAATGTCATTACCTCTCTTTATTATTCAGCAGACTGGTCCGGAGAAATAATCAACGATCCGGAAGAGGGCCAAGCGCTTGAATTTTTCAGTCTGAATAACCTCCCGGATACCATGGATGATGAGTATTTACACTATCTGCGATATTATCTGGAAAGGAAATGTTAAAATGGATCAGTCTGAATCGCATTCTGACGATTTATTGATACGGGCTTCGGCCCGTTTTACATCAAAAAATTCGACCTTATTCATCGCTTTGCTTTCGTTATTTCTGTACATGGGGTCTGACTTTCTATCAAAATTGCTTCTAAGCAACGTTTCTATTGCATGGATAGCACTTTTCCGTTTTAGCTACGGGTTGCCTCTTTTGTTTTTTTGCAAACGAGATGCTTTTAAAAGCTGTAAAGCTTTAACTTTCGCAGGCGCTAACGTAATCAATTCCGTATGCGGAGTTTATGCCATTGTAGCAGGCAGTCTGTCGGGCTTTGCACTGGCGGGACAATTAAGGCCCGTTTTCCTGATTTTATTTAGCGCAATTATTTTTAAAGTGAGTTACAGTTCAAAGTCCTGGCTATTATTCCTTTTGATAATGTCAATCAGTTTTTTGATATTCAGTATGGATAATAACATTGGCCTCTACGCAAATTACATTTACATCCTTAGCGTGGCCTTACAGGCATTTGTTTTCGCTGGATTAAGCCGTGAAAAAGATAGTCTCATTAGTTATCTTGCAGTTTATAATTTTTGCGGATTTATTCTGACTTTTATTTATATTTTGTATAATCAAATCCCGGCTCCGGACGCGATTAAATTTAACTGGATGGCTGTCAGTGGGGCGCTGGCAATGGCCGCGAGCATTCTCAATATTATTTCCCTCTCAACATCATTCAGGCTTGAAGTTAGCTCAGTTAGTTATATCAGGCTTCCTCTGACACTCCTTCTTTCAGGTCTGTTTATGGGGGAGGAAATTCTGTCATTAACATGGCTATGCTGTATATCTGTTCTCTGTCTCGTATATTTACTGAGCAAAACTTCAGCCAGGAATCAGTAAGCCCGGTTCGCTGTGTAACCCTGGTACTGAACAAAGTGTCAGGGTTACGCTCTTTAGTACTGGTAGTGATTCAGTGGCACTTTTTACGTCACTTTAAGTTCAGAATTTCAAGTAGCAGATGAGCAATCGCTTAAGTCATCTTAAATTATATCAGCTACTAATACCTGTGATGTGTCAGCGCAGTGTGCCCGCTACTCGCTTACATTGGCAATTTTTTCAGACGCCCTATATATCTGATTGTTAGTTGCCGGGTTTGCGTAAGCCAATTTTCTGCCTGCGCGCAGTTATCGGGACTTGCACGGTTTTATCACAGAAACACACCTCTGGATCTTCTAAGCTATTTTATTGCCGTCATACACCTTTTCTGCCTGCAGGCTGACTTTTTGTCTTATCCACTGCGTTAAGCAACATTTTGTTTGTTAATTCTCAGAGTTCCGGAAAGTACCAGAACCGAATCTCAGGGTACTGGCGGCGCTTTTCTGCGCAGGTCACTATCTGTAGTGACTATGTCAGTTGTTCTGGCTACCAGATGTAGGGTTCTGGCTGCGGAGGGGCTCTGACAAAGCGGGCTTTGACCCGCCCCGCCGCCGTGCTGTGCTTCCGGTTACTGCCGTATCGGTAAGAAGTCGGATCATGCCGGTAAGGGCGTCCGATAATTGCGAGTAGGTTATATAAGCAGCCTATTGGGTAACCAGAGGTAAAATAATCACGCTCCTATTAGCTTTCATCAATTTTTACTTACATTAAGTAATTCAGCCTTTATGTAAGGACGCTATGAATTCTCCAGAGGATAGTTACGTTAGAATCTATGAAAGCTCATAATGATTTCAGCTCCGCGCTGGAGAAGATTCGGAACGCCGTCGCATCATCCCGAAAGGAGGGATACAGAGTTCGCGAAAGACACGGCGCTGAACATTCTCAGCCGTAAGTATGCGCAGTTTCCGCAGCCGCTCGACCAGCAGATGCAAAATGTCATTGAAGGCGGTAATTCTGACTATGCGCTGCAAAAAATAGCGTATAAAGCGGGACTGGGCCGCAGCGTGATTAGCCGCTGGCAGCAACTGACGCCCGATGAGCAGCAGCGCGCCGCGCAGGATGACAATGCCTGCCAGCAATTGCTGAAGCACTAAGCGATGGCGGAACTTGTTCATTCAAATAGTGAAGGAGAAAATATGACCCTGCCAGAACGCAAAAATTATCCGCAACTGGGCGAAGTCAAAGCGCCGTATGTCCATGCCGTTAAACATGGCGCGACGCTGTATGTCTCCGGGCTGACGGCCTTCGGGACAGCAGCTCAGCAGGGCGATATCGCTGAACAGGCAGAAGCCATCTTTTAACAACTCAAGTCTGTTGCCGCAGCTGAAAATACGTCACTCGCAGCGCTGCTGAAGGTCACGATATTTATTACCTCTTTCACAGAGATCACCGCGCTGCGGGAAGTACTTTATCGCCATTATGGCGAACATCTGCCCGCCAGCTCGCTGGTTCAAATCAGCGGACTTTTCTCCGCTGACCTGCGCATTGAGATCGAGGCAATTTTTGCCCTTTGATTAGCAGACCGCGATCTCCCCGCGACTACAGCCGGAGATCTGAAGCCGCTGAACCGCGCGCCAGATAACCGATGCGATAGACCTCAGGCTCGCCGGAGGGTCGCTGCTGCAATGCGTCAATGTTTACGCCCTGCCAGCGGGTCAGATCCCAGGCGCTTAAGCCTGCTGTTGTTGGCAGGGCTGCAAGGTCAGAATGCGGTGCAATCGTCCAGCGGCTCAGGGTCAAAAAGCGGGCTTCGGCCAGGTCCGGGAGGTGGGTCTGCCCTTCCAGCGCCAGCCAGCTTTCGATGATCGGCCAGCCAAAATCCCTGACCAGCGTCGCGAAGCCAGGACTTTGCAGGAATCGCTGCAGGCCACTCGCGTCCCGCCAGAAATAAATTGGGGCATAACGATTTTCATTCGGTCCGCCATCTTCACGGCAGGCGAAGAGATATGCCTTGGCCACCAGCCCCGGAAAGCCATCAAGCCGCGCACCGTTCAGCCTGATACGCTGTTCAATGATGCCCATGTCGTAGTCAGCGGGCAGAGTAAAACGATAGTGCATGATGATCATAACGCCTCCTGTGCCAGCATCCGGCCGCCGCTAAAACTCCACTCTTCCGTGCTGTTGAACTGAATAATGATCATTACATCGTCAGGATCGATCGCCATCTCCGTCTGAAGCGCCGCGCAGAGTGAATGATAAAACCGTTGCTTCTGATGCCGGGATCGCGGTCGGCCGGCCAGCACCTGAAACAGCACGAAATTATCGCTGCGCCCGCCGCTGAGATAGTGACGATCAAACACCCGCTGACCGGCAGGAAGCATCTCAATCACCTGAAAGCAATCATGCTCAGGCACGTCAAACTCCGCCACCAACGCCTGCTGAAGCAGCGCCGAGAGCTGATGCAGGGCCGCCTCGCTATACCCCTGACGCAACGTAATTCGGGTGAACGGCATCAGTGGTTCTCCTCCAGATAGCTCAGCGCGGTAACGGCGGCGGGCCAGCCTGCGTAAAACGCCAGATGGGTGAAGCTCTCTGCCAGCTCATCCTGCGTCAGCCCATTCTGGCGGGCGAATTCGATGTGCCACGGCAACTGCTGGACGCGCCCCAGCGCTGTTAAGGTTGCCAGCGTCAGCAGGCTGCGTTCGCGGGGTGACAGTCCATCGCGCTGCCAGATATCGTCAAACAGCACCTGCTGTGTCAGTTCAGCCAGTTTTGGCGCGCGCTGCGCCAGTGTTTCCCGATCCAGTGATTTTTTCATTGCACACTCCTCAGTCGTCAGAGAGAGTGTCACTCAGGACATCAGTCCTGAAAATCAAATTAATCAGCACTTACCATCCGCTTTTACAGGACGCTTATGAACAGGCTACCGGAGTCACTCGATATGGATGCGCTGCGCAGTTTCGTGGCGGGCATTGACGCGGGCAGCTTTGCTCTGGCCGCACAGCATCTGTGCCGGTCAACCTCGGCCGTCAGTGCGCAGCTCAAAAAACTTGAGCAGCAGTGTGGAACGGCGCTGGTGATGAAAAAAGGGCGGCATCTGCAGCTGACCCGCAGCGGTGAACAGCTGATGAGCTACGCCAGACGTCTGTTGTCGCTGAACGATGAAACATTGCGGGCAGTGAAAGGCGAGGCGTTGCAGGGTGAAATACGCATCGGGATGCAGGAGGATTTTGGCGAAGCGTTAATGCCTGCCATTCTCGGCGCGTTTAACCGTCAGCATCCGGATGTGATGCTCACCGCGCGCGTCGACAGAAACCTGCCACTGCTGACGGCGCTGGCCCGTCATGAACTGGATTTGGCGCTGCTGTGGCAGGCAGAACAGCAGGCGGGAACACAATTAATTGGTCAGTGTCCGTTAGCCTGGATTCAGCATCCGGCGTTTGATCTGGCGGGGGTTCTGCAGCGCGGCGAACCGCTGCCGCTGGTGGCGTTTGATGCGCCCTGTGTGATGCGATCGCGCGCCACTGAGGCGCTGGATCGGGCAGGCATTCCGTGGCGTATTGTCTTTACCAGCCACAGTCTTAGCGGAATCTGGGCGGCATTACAGGCCGGACTGGGGATTACGCTGCGCACCCGCGCGGGGTTGCCGGAGACGCTGGTCACTGAATCACAGCGACTGCCACAACCCGGCTATCTGGGTATCGCGCTGGCCCGCTCAGATCAGGGCGACGATCCGGCGCGTGCGCTGTTGCAGCATCTGATCACCGAAGCTGCCCTGCCCTTTGTTCAGCGCTGATTTAAAATTCCCGCTGAATCAGCGAAGAACAGTATTGCGCTGAGACGTCGCGGTCACTGAACAGAATATGGAACATGACGGGCGCCACGACGCCATCGACAATGCGATCAACATCAAAGCCCGATTCACCGCGTGCGATGGCCCGGTTGTTGATAGTCTCAAGATGCTGATAAGTGAACCTGCAGCATTTCTGGCTGGCTTCTTCAGCATGACTGCCAATCACATCGGCCAGCATTTCGCGACCCACTTTCGAGGACATCTCTTCAGCATACTGCTGGATAAACAACGTCAGATCGCCAGTCATCGATCCGGTATCTTCCGGGTCCGCAATCGGCCGCATCCGCGCGACGGCCACATCTGCCAGTAACTGGGCCAGATCGCCCCAGCGTCGATAGATCGTGGAGGGCGTGACACCTGCCTGTTCGGCGATCATCGGGACAGTAATGGCGGAACGGTCGAGCGTCTCCAGCAACCGGTTAACGGTGGTATGCACTTCCGCCTGAATCCGTGCGCTGCGCCCACCCTGACGAATCATCTCCTTTGCCATCTCTCACTCCTGCTATTATTCGCGTCATAGTTAATGCAAATTCGTTGCTTTAACAGATTGCGGCAGTGTACCGCATCTCTCGCTGAACAGGCGCTAAAGTGTGCTATCCGGCAAATGACATTAAGGCTGCAGTTTGCTCAGAACCGACTTAACCGGCTCTGCGGTGAGATGAGACGAACGGTTATCTGATGCGCCGATCCATAAAAGACTGACTGCCATGACTGCTGAAATAAAAATTGTACGAATATCCATAAATCCTCCCCGGAATAAGGTGGATAAAGTAATTCATACAGCGGGAAGTTAATCGCGGGATAAGAGACGCTTTAACGGGGTTAAACGCGAAAAAGTGGCGCAGATTTCGCCACGCCTGAGTTATCAGTGAAAAGATCAGAAGCAGGCGTTTACGGTGTTGCCAGCCGCAAGCCAATCGCGCCGGCTAAGGGTAAACATCAGGTGAGGCGGTCCACCTTCGGCATCCTCGACCTTCTTCAAAAAGGTTAAGCCCGCTTTTTCCAGTACGCGCCGCGAAGCAAGGTGGTTTTCGCGCGTCACACCCGTGATGACACTCAGTCCGGCCTCCTCGAATCCATAGCGGATGGCTCTGCGGGAAAGCTCGGTCGCATACCCTTTGCCCCACGCCGCGGGTTCAAAACGGTATCCGAGATTGTTGGTCTGACGGCCATCGAACTGGCTTCGGAATACGCCCCCAAAGCCGATGATTTTATCCGGATGGGCTTTCTCAAATACGGTCCAGTCGCCAAAGCCCTGATCTTTGTAGAGATGCAGCGTGCGTTCCATCGACTGAACAGCATGTTCCCTGTCAGGCCATGGGCCTCGCGGGTTGAATTTATGCGTTTCGGGGTCGCTGTAGATTCTGAAGAGGTCATCAAGATCCTCACGAACGGTATATCTGTAGAGCAACCGCTCTGATTCCCAAATCATCCTGTGCTCCTGTAGGGTACTGATCCGATACCCCTTTATAGCAGCAGCCTCTCATGACTCCAACACTGGCTTTTCGGCTAACCGCTGATTCGCTGAGGCTAACTTAGCCGCAAAAAAACGGACGCGCCTGTGGCTCGCGTCCGTTCACGTCTGTTGCATCTGCCGGTTAAGCTGCGCTGTGCACCTTAAACGAATCAACCATGCCACGCAGCGCGTGTGCCTGCTCAGACAGCGACTGAGAAGCCGATGAAGACTCTTCCACCAGCGCGGCGTTGTTTTGCGTTACCCCATCCATCTGACTGACAGCGATGCTGACCTGCGAAATGCCCTGCATCTGTTCGGATGAAGAGAGAGAAAGATTGTCCATCGCGACGGCCAGCTCACTGACCATACCGACAATTTTCAGAATGCTGTGGCCGGTTCCGGCCGCTACCGAGACGCCCTGCTCTACCTGTCCGACAGTCTGCTCAATCAGCGATTTGATATCCCGGGCTGCGGTTGCGCTTCGCTGCGCCAGCGAGCGAACTTCACCCGCAACAACGGCAAATCCACGTCCCTCTTCTCCGGCCCTTGCGGCTTCAACCGCCGCGTTAAGCGCCAGGATATTGGTCTGGAAGGCGATCCCCTCGATCACGCTGGTGATGTCGCGGATTTTTGCGGCGCTGAGTGAGATGCCATTCATGGTCTCGGACATGCGGTGGACATCATTTTCGCCGCTGCGCGCCAGCGAGGCGGTTTCACGGGCTGAACCCGCCGTCTGCTTCGCGCCCAGGGTGTTGCTCTTCACAGTGGCGGTAAGCTGCTCCATGCTGGCTGCCGTTTCCTGCAGCGCAGACGCCTGCTCTTCAGTGCGCGACGACAACTCGGTGTTACCTCGCGAAATTTCATCCGCCGCCAGCGCCACGGAACCCGCTGCCTCTTTAATGCCGGAAACCAGTACACGCAGGCTGGCCTGCATACCTTCCAGTGAAGCCAACAGGCTGCGGGTATCACCCTTTCTTAATGCGATGGTCGTTGTCAGGTCGCCAGAAGCGATAGCCGCAGCCAGTGCCTGAGCCTGAGACGGTTCGCCTCCCAGCTGACGCATCAGCGTGCGCACGGTAAACAGGCAGGTCGCCAGAGCCATGAGTATAGAAATACATACCAGGGTCATCAGCGTGAAGCGGGTTCGCGTCGATGATTCACTATTCATCGTCACGGCTTTCTGGCTTTCCGCACTCTGAACAGCGGCAAGGGCGTTGATCGCCTCCAGCAGACTACGCTGAGCCGGACGCGTCACGGTCAGCAGATAGGTAGTCGCTTCCTGCGGGCGGTGATCGAGAGCCAGACGGCCAGCCTGTTCCAGCGAATCGAGCGTGGCTTTTTCCACCGACAACCCTTTGCTGAAAGCCTCACGAGCGGCAGGTGTGGCATCATCCATCATGCGGGCCAGCTTCTCACGGGTAGTGATAAAAAGCGCCTTCTGGGTCTGCAAGCGTTTCCACTCCGGCTCCATCGCTTTGGCATCAGTCAGCAGGGCCATATTGCGCACGGCAATAGCCATATCACGCAGGCTGCCACGCATATCGAGCACCAGCTGATAGCGTTTCATCTTCACATTAACCACATCGTTCATGCCATCACGGGCACTATTCAGCGCGTGAAAGGCAATACCACTGCAAAGAACAAACAGCAGAATGAGCAGGCCAAAGCCAGCATACAGTCGGGTTGAAATTTTCACTGGCGAGTCTCATTGGTTGTAATCAGGTTGTAATGTGCTCCTGCTATCGGCATAAACGGGAAAAGATGTAGTCACGTCCGGTAAGAAACTGTTTCGACAGTCATACAAAGCCGTCCATGCGAGGTCATTATCACAAAGGGCCACGTTCCGGATCTGAATCTGAAGTTTATGATGGTAGAGTTTTGCTAAAACTGGCGTGGCGGATGTGGCGTCCCCACGCCCTGGGATCTGCTAATGAAGGGAAAGTGCAAACATGGCTGAACAAAGCAGCATAATCACTGAACTGACTGAACTTGAGGGTCTTTATGGCACGGTTGCCCGCCCCTCTATCGCTAAAGTGACCGATCATATCCATCCCGCCTATCGTCCGTTTATCGCCGCCTCGCCTTTTGTCGCGCTGGCAACGTCGGGGCCGGAGGGACTGGATGTTTCACCGCGCGGCGATCCGGCCGGATTTATCGAAATCGAAGATGATAAAACCCTGCTATTGCCCGACAGACGCGGCAATAATCGCATCGACAGCCTGCGTAATATTCTGCATGACAATCGGGTCGCGCTGCTTTTTCTCATTCCTGGCATTGGAGAAACGTTACGCATCAACGGCACGGCGGCGATCAGCACCGACCCGGCGCTGCTTGAACGCTTCGCCATCAACAATCAGCTGCCCAAAACCGTGCTGCGTATCAGCGTGCAAAGTGTTTTCTTTCAGTGCAGCCGGGCGATTATCCGTTCGGGATTGTGGAATGTTGAAACGCAAATCGCGCGGCAGTCTCTGCCCAGCACCGGCTCGATTCTCAAACAGATTGCGGAGATTGATGGCGAGGCCTACGACAAAGCGCTGCCTGAGCGATTAAAGAACTCGCTCTACTGATCGCCATTCGGGACCTGCAGGTCGCGGATCATCCTGCACCTGCAGGCACTGTCCTGGCGTTAGGCAATGCTCTCCAGTATCTGCTTTGCCTGAAGATAGTCGTAAGAGGTCACTTCAATTTTATTGTTACTAAGGTCGTTGAAATAGACGGACATCGACACGTCGTGGTCACTGACGCTGAAAGGGATTTCATGCTTACTGAGGATCGGAATAAGTTCGTTAAAAGATGATGCTGCTACCCCGAAAGCTACCGTGTGACCTGGAGGCTGGGATTTTCTAAGAAAAAGAGAAAGTGATGCCCGGTTATTTCTGATGACCAGCGGCCCACCCTGTTCAAACCAGAAGTACAGCGCGTTGTCCCGGGAAAAGCCCAAAACCTCGTTATACCACTTTTCTGCCTGCTCAATATTTTCAACATAGAGATGGATATGATCGATCTCAGCTATTTTCATCATCTGACCTCCTGACTCTTAATAACGGAGAGACTGGCCGAAACAGTGTTGACAGACAACCCGCAGGGCACATGGCAATACGGCATTTACCATAATTCTTACGGCACAGCGATTACCGATATCACCTCGTATTAACCCCCCAGTCTCCACCGCAATAAACGTTAAAGCAAAGAAGTTGCATTAACATGCTATCCGCCGTATACCTTATTAAAAGCTAATTCTTTGCATTAAGGTGATTTCCATGAACCCCATACTGACGCCTCAGGCCGCGAGCCGCACGACGCTTTTCAGCTTCACCGGTGCAGCGCTGATCTCCGCCACCAGCAGTGCGCCGACTCCGCTGTACCCACTTTATCGCAATCTGTTTCATCTGACGCCGACCATGCTGACGCTGATTTTTGGCGCCTATGCTTTCGCGTTGCTGGCTGCGCTGCTGACGGTGGGTAAAGTGTCTGACTATACCGGCCGCCGCCCGCTGATGCTGCTGGCGCTGGCGATCAATGCGATCGCGCTGGTGATTTTCATGACTGCCAGTTCTGCCACCACCTTAATCGCCGCCCGATTGGTTCAGGGTTTCGCTACCGGCATTGCCTTGCCGACCTTTGGTGCCAGCCTGATTGATGCCAGTAAAACCCGCGGGCCACTGCTGAACTCCTTCACCGCGTTTCTGGGAATGACGCTGGGCACGCTCACGGGCGGTATTCTGGTCAGCTTTGCACCGTTTCCTACGGTGACGATCTACGCACTGCTGCTGTTACTGATGCTGGTGGCAATGGCGCTGTTACCGCTGATACCTGAAACCATTGCGCCTCAGCCCGGTGTCCTTGCCGCGCTGCGACCTCAGGTCTGCATCCCGCGACGCGCGCTGGGTCCGTTGCTTAAGGTCACGCCGGTGAACATCGCAACCTGGATGCTGGGCGGGTTTTACCTGTCACTGATGCCGATGATGGTGGCAAACGCAACCGGCCTGACATCACCGTTTATCGGCGGTTCGATTGTGGCAACGCTGATGCTAAGCGCCACGGCAGCGGTCTTCCTCTTTCGCCCTTTACACCCCGCGCGGGCATTGGTTATCGGTACGCTGATGCTGATGGCGGGCGTCAGTGTCACCCTGACAGGTCTTTCTCTGCACAGTGTGGCCTTGCTCTATCTGGGCACCGCCATTGCGGGTCAGGGGTTTGGTTCGATTTTCTCCAGCGTGCTGAAAATCATTATGCAGTTAGCCGAAAGTCATGAGCGCGCCGGGCTGTTTTCGGCCTTTCTGATCAAAAGCTATCTCGCTTTTGCCCTGCCTGCGATTGCGGCTGGCATTGCCGCACCCCATCTCGGTCTGAACCAGACTGCCTGGTATTATGGGATGACGATTATCGTGCTGGCGCTGGTGTCGCTGCTGGCGGTCCGGGGTCGTGCTTTAGCCGGAGCGGCCAGTACCTGAATCCGGGACGCGGTCAGATTTCGGCCGCGTCATCCACAAACAGTGATTTTCACATACACTCAACGGATAAATTTCAGGCGCAGTTGCTGCGCGTTGCCGTGAGTATGATGTCAAAATCCCAATCTGATGCGGTTTTAGCCCGTTTTTCACCCGCTACCCGACGCTGGTTTTCTGCCGCCTTTGCTGAGCCGACGCCGGTGCAAAGCGCGGCCTGGAACGCCATCGCCAGCGGAGAGCATGCGCTGGTGATCGCCCCTACCGGCTCCGGGAAAACGCTGGCGGCTTTTCTCACCGCCATCGACACGCTGTTTCAGGTCAGAACCGACCAGCCTGCTCCCACGCGTGAAACCACCACCCGTATTCTCTACATATCCCCGGTTAAGGCGCTGGCTGCCGACGTGCAGCGCAACCTGAATCTGCCGCTGGCAGGCGTTTACGCCGAACGGCAGATGCTGAATGAGCCAGAAATCACCCTGAACATCGGAATGCGTTCCGGCGATACCCCCAGCGCGGAGCGCGCCAGATTATTGCGTCGTCCGCCCGATATCCTGATCACCACACCTGAATCGCTGTTTCTGATGCTGACCTCAAAAGCGCGCACGACACTGCAGGGCGTGACCACGGTGATTGTCGATGAGGTGCATGCGGTGGCGGGATCGAAGCGTAGTTCCCAGCTGGCGCTGAGCCTGGAGCGGCTGGATGCACTGCTGCCACAACCTGCCCAGCGTATCGGGCTGTCCGCCACGGTGCGGCCGGTTGAGCGGGTAGCGGCCTTCCTCGGCGGCTGTCAGCCGGTACAGGTGGTTAATCCCGCTGCTAATCGCACGCTGCACCTGACAATTGAGGTGCCGGTTGAGGATATGACCGATATTGCCAGCGCCGATGATCTGACCGGTGAAGCCACCTCTGCCAGCGGATCGATCTGGCCGCATATTGAAGCGCGCATTCTGCAGCAGGTTATGGCGCATCGCGCCACGCTGGTATTTGTGAACTCGCGTGGCCTGGCGGAGAAACTGACTGCGCGGCTTAATGCCCGATATCTGGCGCAGCAGACAACCGCTGGGGATGAAGAGCAGGCTGAAGACGACGATCTTATTGCCCGCTCGCACCACGGTTCTGTCTCGAAGGAGCAGCGAGGCGAGATTGAAGCCGCCCTGAAACAGGGCAGGCTGCGCTGTGTGGTGGCGACCTCCAGTCTGGAACTGGGCATTGATATGGGGCCGGTGGATCTGGTGATCCAGGTAGGCGCACCACTGTCAGTCGCCAGCGCCCTGCAGCGGGTGGGACGTGCCGGACATCAGGTCGGCGGCATCTCCACCGGCATCCTGTTTCCCCGCACCCGGCGCGATTTGCTGGATTCAGCCGTGATCGTACAGTCGATGCGGGCAGGTCAGCTCGATGCGCTGGCGCCGCCACGCAACCCGCTCGATATTCTGGCACAGCAGACGCTGGCCGCCGTGGCAATGGATCCCCTGCAGGTCGATGCGTGGTACGCGCAGGTCTGCCGGGCCGATCCGTTCCGCAGTCTGTCGCGTCGTCTGTTTGAAGCCACGCTCGATATGCTGGCGGGTAAGTTTCCGTCAGACGGCTTTGCTCAGCTGCGGCCACAGCTGGTGTGGGACAGAGAAAGCGGACTGCTTACGGCGCGACCTGGCGCGCAGCATCTGGCCGTCACCAGCGGCGGCACCATTTTGGATCGTGGCATGTTCAGCGTCATACTGCCGGAAGGCGAAGAGCAGGCAGGTTCACGTCGGGTCGGCGAACTGGATGAAGAGATGGTTTATGAGTCGCGGGTCAACGACATCATTACGCTGGGCGCAACGTCGTGGCGGATTCAGCAGATCACTCACGATCAGGTGCTGGTGGTGCCTGCGCCGGGCCGTCCGGCTCGTCTGCCCTTCTGGCGTGGAGAAGGCGTTGGCCGTTCGGCGGATTCCGGTGCCAGCCTCGGATTGTTTCTGCGCCAGCTGAATGCAGCTTCACCGGACGATGCGCAGCAACAGCTGCGCGCGCTGGGACTGGATAGCCGGGCGGTCACCAATCTGCTGGCTTTGCTGGCTGAACAGCGTGCCGCCACCGGCGTATTGCCGGACGATCGCACGTTGCTGATAGAACGCTGCCGTGACGAAATCGGCGACTGGCGGGTGATCCTGCACTCGCCATGGGGAAAGCGGATCAATGCGCCCTGGGCGCTGGCGATTGCCGCCCGTATTCAGCAACGCATGGGCATTGATGCTTCTGTGGCGGCCAGCGATGACGGCATCGTGGCCCGCTTTCCTGCCAGCGAGGGGCTGTTACCCGGCGCTGAGCTGTTCATGTTTGACGCCGACCAACTGACCCAGGAAGTGACCGCGAGCGTCGGCCAGTCGGCACTGTTTGCCGCCCGCTTTCGGGAATGTGCCTCTCGCGCTCTGCTGCTGCCGAGGCGGAATCCCGGCAAGCGTTCGCCGCTCTGGCAGCAGCGGTTGCGGGCCGGTCAGTTGCTGGAAGTCGCCCGTCAGTTTGACGATTTCCCTGTCCTGATCGAAACCGCCCGCGAATGTCTGCAGGATGTCTACGATTTGCCCGCGCTGCACCAGCTGATGGAACAACTGGCTCAGGGTAACGTAAAAATGGTTGAGGTGACGACCGACCAGCCCTCCCCTTTCGCTGCGCCGCTACTGTTCGGCTATGTCGCCGAGTTTATTTACGCCAGCGATGCGCCTCAGGCAGAACGGCGTGCCTCACTGCTGGCGCTCGACAGCAATCTGCTGGGTGAACTGCTCGGCCAGACCAGCAAGCGGGATTTACTGGCACCTGACGTCGTTGAGCAGGTCGGACAGGAACTTCAGCGCATTGATGCCCGCTATCAGGCACAGCATGCGGAAGGCATTATCGATCTTCTGCGCGACCTCGGCCCGCTCTCCATTACTGACATTGCAGCACGCTTTAGCGGCAACGACCCGCAGATCGCAGAAGCCGTGGCACAGTTCTCTGCCGCCCGGCGAATCATTCCGCTCACCCTCGCGGGTGAAGAGCGCTGGGCGGTGATAGAAGATGCGGCCCGTCTGCGCGATGCGCTGGCTATCGTGTTACCTGACGATCTGCCCGCAACGTTTCTGGCGTCGCAGGCCGATCCACTGCGCGATCTGGTTAACCGCTTCGCCCGGACCCATACCCTGTTCACCGCCCGACAGCTGGCCATGCATTTTGGACTGGGTGTGGCCGTGGTGAATGAGGTGCTGCTTTCCCTGCATCAGCAGGGCAGCCTGCTGAATATGGGCACGGGAGCGGGCGAATCGGAGACGCCGTGGGTTTCAGCAGAGATCTTCAAAAGGCTGCGCTTACGTTCACTGCAATCAGCACGCGAGGCAACCCGTCCAGTGCCACCCGCCGCCTGGGTCAGCCTGATGCTGGAGCGCCACGGTCTGCTTAACACGCAGCGTGAAGAACTGGCGGGTACAGACGGACTTCTGCGGGTCATCGAGCAACTGGCGGGCGTGCCGTTACCGGCTTCGCTGTGGGAGTCACAAATCCTGCGCGCCAGGATAGCCGACTATCAGCCTGCGATGCTCGACGAACTGTTGGCCCGTGGCGAGGTGATCTGGTGCGGGCATAAAGCGCTGGGCCAGAATGATGGTTTAATCTCGCTTCACCTCACTGAATTTGCCGCGGAAACGCTGCCGGTCATAGACACCCCCCAGCCTCTTACGTCCATACAGCAGGCAGTTATCGATGCACTGAGCCGCGGTGGCTCGTGGTTCGTACATGAGATCACGGCGCAGATTGAAGCCGCTGAGACGCAGCCCACTGAAATCTATGACGCCCTGTGGCAGCTGGTCTGGCAGGGCTATGTCAGCGCCGACAGCTGGATTGCGGTGCGTGGCTTGCTGACCACGCCAGGCGTGACCCGTTCACGTCCGGCACGCACGCTGCGCACCCGCTTTGGTCAGCGTTTCTCGCCTGGCGCTCTGCCCGCACGCCGACCGGCGGTCAACACGCTGGCTGGCCGCTGGTCACGGGTTGAGCGACCGGATATTGCGCCTGCCCGGCTGGCCCTTTCACTGGTTGAAAATCTGCTCGACCGTTATGGCGTGATCACGCGAGGTTGCGCGATATCGGAACAAATCCCCGGCGGATTTCCGGCGTTGCAGCCGGTGTTACGTGGCATGGAAGATGCCGGTCGGCTGCTGCGCGGCCGTTTTGTGGCCGGTGCAGGCGGTGCGCAGTTTGCCGACCATCTGACCATTGAACGGCTGCGGGTGCTGGCAGATAACCCGGAAGCCGCAACAGAGGCGGTGGCACTGGCGGCGCCTGACCCGGCGAATCCGTTTGGTGCAATGCTGAGCTGGCCGGTGCATGCCAGCGGGATTCGCCCGACCCGTCGTCAGGGTGCGCGGGTCGTGATCGCTGGCGGCGCGCTGATGCTTTATCTGACGCCAGCAGGCAAAGAGTTGCTGACATTCAGCGACGATTCCGCACAGCTTGAGGCAGCGGTGGCGGCGCTGGGCGTGGCGCTGAAACGGGAGAAGTCGGCGAGTTTTACACTGGAAACGGTGGATGGAGAATCAGTGACGCAGTCACCGCTGCTCAACGTCCTGCGACACGCCGGTTTTTCCCGGGTTCCGCAGGGATTTAGCTGGTACAGCTGATTTTTTTTCGCGTCCAGCGTCGATAACGGCCTGAAGCGGCGCCGTTATCAGACGCCGATCGTTGTAGCAGAGCCAGGGACCGGAGAACGCCGGATAGTTGCGCAGCTAAATCACCGTTACAATTGATCTACATTCACGCAGGAGGTTTTCATGTCAGACACCACCATGACTTTTACGTTAGGCGATCGTGAAGTAAACCGTCTCGGCTATGGCGCTATGCAGCTGGCCGGCCCTAGCGTGTTCGGCCCGGTGAAAGATGAAGCGCGGGCTATACAGGTTTTACGCGACGCCATCGCGGCAGGCGTCAATCATATCGACACCAGCGACTTTTATGGGCCGCATGAAACCAATCAGTTAATAAAAAAAGCGCTCCATCCTTATCCGCAGGATCTCTGCATTGTGACCAAAGTGGGTGCCCGCCGCGACGTCAAAGGCGGCTGGCTCGCGGCGATGGAACCGGAGGCGCTGACGCAGGCGGTGGAAGATAACCTGCGCAACCTGGGGCTGGACGTGATTGAAGTGGTGAACCTTCGCAGCATGCTGCATCCGGCTAAACCTAAAGAAGGCTCTCTGGCGCCACAGCTGGAAGCACTACTGGAATTACAGGCGCGCGGGCTGATTCGGCATATTGGCCTGAGCAACGTTACTGCCACGCAAATCGCAGAAGCGCAGGCGATGACGCCGATCGTCTGCGTGCAGAATATGTATAACCTCGCGCATCGGCAGGATGATGAACTGGTGGATCAGCTTGCGCAGCAGGGTATCGCTTACGTGCCGTTTTTCCCGCTGGGCGGTTTCTCTCCGCTGCAATCGGATCGACTTAATGAAGTGGCTGCGGCGCTGAATGCCACGCCGATGCAGGTTGCACTGGCGTGGCTGCTGCGGCGCTCGCCTAATATTCTGTTGATTCCCGGCACCTCTTCGCCGGAACACCTCAAAGAGAATCTTGCCAGCGCTAAGCTGCACCTGTCGGATGAGGTGATGGAAAAGCTGAATACCCTTTAACATCAGGCCCGCATAAAGCGGGCCTGACTCTTTCACGTTTCAGAAGCTGTTGAGGCAGGCCGCCAGCTTTGGCCTGTCACTGCAACCGATGTGGTGATCGATTCGGCTAATCATGTACGGGTAAAACGGGTTGGAGGTGGCGCGCATAATCGAGTCCAGCCCGACAATCAGCACCGCACTCTCACCACGCAGTGACAACGTACCAAAACTGATCCCAAACTCATTCTTCTTCGCGGGTGCACTGCCATAGAGACCATCCTCCGCCGGAAACGGTATGGCAACGTGTGACAGCGAGTAGAGCCCCGCCGGATAGTTAATGGCCAGCGGCTGAATCCGTTCCTGAGTCTCTCCGGCGGGCACGCTTTTGGTCACCATTTGCAGCGAGGTGGCGGAAGCATTGGTGATGACCGTCGAGGCATAATTGCGACGGGTTGCAGGCAGCAGCTGATTTACCGCCGTGTATGAGGAGTGCCGGAATAGCGGACTGACGGTGACGGCCTGATTGATATCGAACAGTACCAGCTCACTGCCATTCTCCGGCAAAAAATTGTACAACGAGCGGATTACCGAAGGCGTGCTGACGGTAGAATCCATCACCGACTGAAAAGTCAGTACCGGCGGAAAGCCAGATAGCTGCTGATTACGCGCGTAGTGCTGGATCTCTTTCTGCAGCGCCTGTGTCAGTAAATAGGTCTGGCGGGCAGCGTGAACCGGAAAAGAGTTATATTTAAACGGATTAAACTCCGGCACGATGTTCAGCCACGCGGTTTTTGAGAAGGCCGGAAAAACAGAGGGCAGACCGGCGATGCCAGCGAAGCGGGCAAATCTCGTCACACCGATCATCGGAGATAACAGAATCAGCTGTTGTGGACGACGCAGCGAGTCATCGCCCAGGCTGTCGAGCGCATATTTTACTGCCAGCGCCCCGCCGTTCGAGAAACCGACCAGATGCAGCGGCGTCTGCGTGCCTGCCAGACGGGTTGCTTCCCGCACCGCCAGACGCGTAGCAGCCATCCAGTCCTGCCATTCAACATCCGTTAAACCTGCGGGCACCGTGCCGTGACCCGGTAACCTTATCGCCACCGCCACAAAGCCCCGCTGACGATAAGTCTCTGCTACATGACGCAGACTGTAAGGGCTGTCCGTCAGCCCATGCAACAGCACGACCGCACCGCGCGGCGTGCCTGTCGGGCGCAGAATGTAGGAGCGGTTCCAGTCCTGATCAAAATGGCCCGGATAGATCATGCTGCCAGCGTAATATCGGTTGAGCGGGGTTTTATCTTCGGCTTCAAGTTGGTTGCTGACCTGCTGCTTCATCTCGTCAAACAGCTGATTTTCGGCAGTGAGGTAATCGGCATAACTGGCTTTATCGAGTTGTGCCACGGTCAGTTCATGGGGGATCCAGGTGTGCCAGCGATGTAGATCCGGTCCGCGCTCTGCTTCATAGATTCGGATGATCAGTATCAGCAGTAAAAGCACCCCGACCACTATCACCAGCCGCCAGAGTCTGCGTTTAATTGTTTTCCATTTCCGGGTCATACATCCTGTCCTGAAAAATTAAAATGCATAGCGAAACCACGCGAATAAAACGTTGCCATTATTGTAGGTGCCCGGAATATAAGTGAACTGCACATTCACCGCCTTATAACCGGCAGAGAACAGCGGCAAAATAATGGGGAGCGGAATGTAGTTACCAAAGTCTTCCCGTGCGGTGATCCCGGCTGTTAATCCGGCACCCAGTCGAAAGTCCTGACTCGAACCCGGATACCAGCCCTTTTCCCAGCCATAACCGACAATCGGCTGCCACTCGTTGTGCGAATCTTTAAAGGCCATCGCATAGAGCGCGCTCCAGTCGCCGCTGTCGTTGTAGCGGGAAATACCCAGACCGCCGCCCCAGGGATTCTCGTTATAGTGATCGGTTTTTTCTTTGTCGTACATGAAGCGGGCGTGCCAGCTGATAAACGGCAGATAGAGATCGGTGTGTTGGGGATCGTTCCATGTCTGCGCCACAGTGTCAGTGAATCCATTCCACCACGAAGAGACGGGTGTGGTTTCAGCATGCAGTGGCGCAGCGGTCAGCAGTGCAGCAACAACTGCCGTTGTAGTTGAAATTTTCATTGAGCATCCCGATCAGCGTGCAGAGCAGATGGAAATTGAGTATAGCGCAGAGGCAGAAGCAATCTTTGTCAGCGGTCATGCTTCGCTTAGACGGGGGTTTCAGAAGACATTGAACAAAGGATTTTGATGCGGGGCTCTGGCGATTTCAGGCTGAAATCGCCAGAACTGTACAGAATTTGAGCATCAGACAGCACTGATTACAGTGAATGCTTTTCTAAGGGAGCAATGGATCAGGCCGGGAAGGTGTGGTCTGGAAGAATTGATCAGGCGGTAAAACCGGATTCAGCCGCAGGGCTGAATCCGGGGATGAGTTATAAGGCTTCAGCCTCTTTCTGCTTTTCGCCAAACTTCTCTTTCATGTGTGACTCAATCTCTTCCAGGCTCTTGCCACGCGTCTCTGGCACCATCGCCATCACGAAGATCAGCGACCCGACGTTAATCGCAGCAAAGATGAAGAAGGTCGTGCTGCCGGCATATTCCATGACCGGCGGGAAGCCAAACGCCACCACAGCGTTAAATATCCACTGTAGTGAGACGGCGCCGCCGGTTAACACACCACGCAACTGCATCGGGAACAGCTCTGACATCATCAGCCAGTAGACCGGCGAGATGCACATCTGCATGCAGAACAGGAACAGCAGAATGCAGGCCAGGGCGAGATAGCTCTGCATCACGCTGGAGCTCATAAAGGTCAGCACGCTGCCCAGCATGATCTGTGCAGTAATCACCAGACACAAACCGGTGATCAGCATCGTACGGCGCGGGAAGCGGCTGATGGCCCAGATGCCGACAAAAGTCGCCAGAACAGAAACCACACCATTCCCGATGGTGGCCGCAATTGAAGCGCTGGTCCCCAGGCCTGTCGACTTCAGGATGATCGGCGTGTAGTACATGAAGCCGTTGACGCCGGTAAACTGTGCAACAAAGCCCAGTCCGACACCGATGACCATCAGGCGGATAACCCACTTCTCGCGGATCAGGGTTTTCGCATCCGGCCCGCGCTCTGCGGCCCTCGCCTGTTTCTTCATCTGCGCCATCTCATGACGTACCTCGCGGGGCGTTTCGCGCAGATATTTCAGAATCTTTTTCGCCTCTTTCAGTCGCCCTTCCGCCACCAGCCAGTGAGGCGACGCGGGAACGAAGAACGTACCGATGAACAGCAGGAAGCCCGGCACCATAGCAATTGCCAGCATGTAGCGCCACAGGTGCTGATCATGCAGCAGATAGCTCAGCAGCGTACTGGCAACGTAGGCGATGAGCTGTCCGGTGACAATCATCAGCTCATTGCGGCTGACCAGCGGCGCACGCAGGCGTGGGCCGGCAATCTCGGCGATAAACACCGGTACAGTGGAAGAGCCACCGCCGACAGCAATCCCCAGCAGGAAGCGCATAGCCACCATAACGTTGACGGAGGGCGCCAGCGCGGTTCCCAGAGAACCCAGCACAAAAATGACCGCCAGGCTGCGCAGTGTAATACGGCGGCCAAAACGGTCGGAGAAGAAACCACTCAGGAAGGAACCAATAGCGGCGCCGAACACCAGCGAAGAGGCGACCAGCCCTTCTGTGAAGGAGTTCAGTCCCAGACCACCCTGATCGGGGGGTGAGGTCATATAAGGTAACGCACCCGAGATAATCCCGGTGTCATAGCCAAAAGCCAGCGCGCCCATGGTGGCAACGAGCACCACTAAAAAGATGCGCTGGCGTACCGTATCCGCAGGCGCGTGATCGCCCGCTTCACCAGAGTCTGGTGTATTCGTACTCATAATATTCCTGCCATTAATAAGTTAAACATCCGTTTGATTAAATTTCATACGGAATAGAAATGGAACATAGTTACCGATTGGGAAGAGAAGTGTAGACGGTATTTAAAAGTTAGCTTTAGCAATGCGATTTTTATGGCGGGGATAATTAACCGAAGAAATAAACCAGCGTAATAGTGACTCTCTGAAAGTTATTCAGCCATCAGCATTACGCGTTGAGTTCCTCCTGGATCCAGCTCAGAAAATGGGCGATGCGGGGAAACTGGGCGAACCCGCGAGGGAAGACCAGATGATGGGCGCTAACAGGCAGACTCTCCTGCTCTGACAGGACCCTGACCAGTTTTCCGCTGCGCAGGTAGTCCTGAGCCAGCAACTCACTCTCAAATATCAGACCGTGACCTAACATCGCCGCTTCAAGACTCATATATGAGCGATCAAAACGAAATAACCACTCTTTATCCGGCTGAGGTAATTGCTGAGACGCAAACCACTGCGGCCATTGAATAAGCGGTGACTCGGATAATATCAGCGCATGATGAATTAAATCAGCGGGCTTCTGAACAGGATGGTGTTCCAGATAGGCGGGAGAAGCCAGCACCGACATTTTTTCATGGCGGATGGTTTTAATTTCAAAGGCATTCCATTCCGGGAATCCGTGACGTATGGCTATATCAATATTGTCGCGACTGAAGGACAGGTTTTCGTAGGAGCAGGAGAGCGTGAGCTGGAACTCAGGATAGCTGTCACGAAATCTATGAATGCGTGGCAACAGCCACAGCAGACCGAAACTGGGTGCGCAATGGATCCTGAGGTTGCTGCGCGCTTTCTCGTTACTGATGCGCGCCGTCGCCTGCGCCAGGCCCATCAGTATCGGCCCAATCTCCCTGAGGTAATGTTCTCCCGACAGCGTCAGCACAACCCCTTTTGCCGAGCGATTGAACAGAATGCAGCCCAGCTCCCGTTCCAGTTTTGCCAGCTGATGACTGGCCGCCGAGGGGGTAATACTCAACTCTTCGGCCGCACGCGCGACATTACCAAAATGGGCCACCTGCTCAAAAACCCGCAGTGATTTAATCGAAGGTAAGTGATCAGACTGCTTATCCATCCGCGCCTCCACTCAGGATTTTTGTGATGTATGCCCATTTTTAAATCACAGAATTGTTAACTCCATCAAACCAACAAATTCATTCAGCATCAAATGAATTTTTTTGCATTGCCAATATTAACCGCATTATCAATTCTGATCGTGACCCTGCCGGTAGCGATACCGAACCACTAATAATTATTCTTCTGGAGTGGACAATGTTACTCGAAAACAAAGTTGCGATTATTACAGGTGCCGCCTCTCAGCGCGGCATTGGCCGGGCCACAGCCACCTGCTTTGCTCAGCAGGGTGCGCGCGTCGTGGTGCTCGATTTGGATCTGCAGGCCGCCCAGGCCAGCGCACTGTCGTGTGGTGACGGGCATCTCGGTCTGGCAGCCGATGTCACCGATCCCCTCTCCGTTCGTCGCGCCATCGACCAGGTCCTTGAGCACTTCGGGCGTATTGATGTGCTGGTCAATAATGCGGGGATTACTCAGCCGGTTAAGACACTGGAGATTGGCATGGAGGATTACAACCGTATTCTTGATGTCAATCTGCGCGGCACGCTGCTGATGTCTCAGGCGGTGATCCCTTCCATGCAGCAGCAGAAAGGCGGCAGCATCATCTGTCTTTCATCGGTATCGGCACAGCGCGGCGGCGGTATTTTTGGCGGTCCACACTACAGTGCAGCCAAAGCGGGCGTTCTGGGCCTGACTAAAGCGATGGCGCGCGAGTTTGGCCCCGACCAGATACGCATTAATGCCCTCACGCCCGGTCTGATTCAGACGGACATCACCGGTGGTCTGTTACAGGATGAACGCCGCCACGCCATTCTCGACGGTATTCCGCTCGGACGCCTCGGTACCGCCAGCGATGTCGCTAACGCGGCGCTCTTCCTCGCCAGCGATCTCTCCGGTTATCTCACCGGCATCACGCTGGATGTGAACGGCGGCATGCTCATCCATTAATCAGCGCCCTGCCCTGCCCGCACGCCCTGCGGGCTAACTTCGGGAGTGAACACCATGACCACGCTTAATCTGAGCGCAGCCTCTGCTGCGCGCGATATCACCTATCGCAAAATTGCCTGGCGCCTGATGCCCTGGCTGATGCTCTGTTACCTCTGTGCCTATCTCGATCGCGTCAATGTTGGCTTCGCTAAATTACAGATGATGGATGATTTATCACTCAGCGAAACCGTTTATGGGCTGGGTGCCGGGATCTTTTTCATCGGCTACTTCTTCTTTGAGGTGCCGAGCAACCTGATCCTGCATCGGGTCGGCGCACGTCGCTGGATTGCCCGCATTATGATTACCTGGGGCATTATCTCAGCGCTGTTCGCCTTTGTTGAAACAGCCTGGCAGTTTTACCTGCTGCGCTTTCTGCTTGGCGTCGCCGAGGCGGGTCTGGCGCCAGGTCTGCTGCTCTATCTCACCTACTGGTTTCCGTCTTATCGTCGCGCACGCATGACGGTGCTCTGGTTTATCGCTATTCCACTCTCCGGGATGATAGGTGGCCCGCTCTCTGGCTGGATTATGGGGACGTTTGCAGGTTTCCACGGCTGGGCGGGCTGGCAGTGGATGTTTATGCTGGAAGCTATCCCCACTCTTGTTATGGGTTTTGTGGTACTGAGGGTTCTGAAGGATCGGGTGGAGCAGGCGGACTGGCTGGATGACGACGAGAAACGTCGCGTGCGTGCCGATCTTGACGAGGACAACCAGCAGAAGGCCTGTCACGGAACAGTAAAGGCCTTTGTTGCCGATCGTCGTCTCTGGCTACTGGCAGTGATCTATTTTTGTGTGGTCATGGGCCAGTATGCACTGACCTTCTGGTTACCCACTCTGGTGAGAAACTCGGGCGTCAGTGAACCGCTGCATATCGGTCTGCTGACCAGTCTGCCTTACCTGTGTGCCATTATCTTTATGCTGCTGGCCGGGCGCAGCGGCGATCGCCATCGTGAACGTCGCTGGCACCTGATTGTTCCGATGCTGGTCGGACTCACCGGACTGACGCTGGCGACCCTGCTCAGCCATAGCGTCTCCCTGTCACTGTTTTCTCTCTGTATTGCCGCTGCGGGCATTCTTTCCGCCTCATCACTGTTCTGGATGTTACCGACCAACCTGTTGGGTGGCGTCTCTGCTGCCGCAGGCATCGCTGCGGTGAACTGTATTGCTAATCTGGCCGGGTTCTTCTCACCGTGGCTGATTGGTTCTATCACTACCGCAACCGGGTCACCGGCTTCAGGAATGTATTTTATTGCTGCCGTCCTGCTGGGTGGCGCGTTATGCGTGCTGCGCATCCGGGCAGCGGATGTTAATCGTTAATCAGGAGGTTACATGACTGACTCTCGTCACCGTTCACACGCGCTTTCACTGCAGCAACGCGCAAGCCATATTCGCCGTCATGCCCTGTTAATGGGCCAGGTTCAGGGACAGGGCTATATCGGTCAGGCACTGGGTGCCGCCGATTTGCTCGCCGTCAGTTATTTTCACGCATTGAATTACCGGGCGGATCAGCCCGAGTGGGAAGGTCGCGACCGTTTCTATCTGTCGATTGGTCATTACGCTATCGCCCTTTACGCCGCGCTGCTTGAAGCGGGCGTGATACCTGAGGAGGAAAGAGAAACCTATGGTGCCGATGAAAGCCGGCTACCGATGTCTGGCATGGCCGCCTATACCCCCGGCATGGAAATTACCGGCGGTTCACTGGGTCATGGCCTGGGTATTGCCGTCGGTGCCTGCCTGGGGCTGAAGCAGAAAGGCTCACAGGCGCGAATCTATAACCTGCTTTCAGACGGAGAGCTTAATGAAGGCTCCACCTGGGAAGCGGCAATGTCAGCTTCACACTGGCAGCTTGATAACCTGATCGCCATTATCGACGTCAACAATCAGCAGGCTGACGGCCACAGCAGTGAGATTCTCGCTTTTGAACCGATCGTGGATCGCTGGCAGGCTTTTGGCTGGTATACCCAGCGGGTCGATGGCAACGATATTGCTGCTCTGCAGGACGCCTTTGACGCTGCACGCAGCTGGCCTGAACCCCAGCCGCGCGTCATCATTTGTGATACCCGAATGGGCAAAGGTGTGCCGTTCCTGGAGAGCCGTGAGAAAACTCACTTCATTCGTGTTGACGCCGATGAGTGGGACAAAGCCCTGACCGCACTTGAGCAAGGAGTCTGAGATGAGTTCACAACCGCAAAAAAAACGTCTGACCACATCCGCCATGATCGCCTCAATTGCTGCTGAGGGTCAGCCTACGGTTTCTGCTCCTTTCGGGCATGCTCTGGTCGCTCTGGCAGAGCAGCGCTCAGATGTGGTGGGCCTGACAGCAGATTTAAGTAAATACACCGATCTGCACCTGTTCGCAGAGGCTTTTCCGCAACGCTTTTATCAGATGGGGATGGCGGAACAGTTACTCATGAGTGCCGCAGCGGGAATGGCGCGGGAAGGCTTTATGCCGTTTGTCACCACGTATGCCGTGTTTGCTTCCCGTCGCGCCTATGATTTTATCTGTATGGCTATCGCCGAAGAAAATCTGAACGTCAAAATTGCCTGTGCACTGCCTGGGCTGACGACCGGTTATGGTCCGAGTCATCAGGCGACTGACGACCTGGCTATTTTCCGGGGCATGCCGAACCTGACAATCATCGATCCCTGTGATGCTCTGGAGATTAGCCAGGTCATTCCGGCTATCGCAGAGCATCCGGGGCCTGTCTATTTACGTCTGCTACGCGGTAAGGTTCCGCTGGTGCTGGATAAATATGACTATCACTATCAGCACGGTAAGGCTCAGCGTCTGCGAAGCGGTAAGCATGCCGTAATTATCAGTAGCGGATTGATGACCATGCGGGCACTTGAAGCTGCTGAAGCGCTGGAGAAGCAGGGCATTGAGATCGGGGTGGTTCACTCTCCTATGATTAAACCTCTCGATGAAGAGACTATCCTGAGGGAAGCGGGGGTGGCAGTGCAGGGTAATCAGCATGTTATCACAGCAGAGAATCATTCCATTACCGGCGGGTTAGGCGAAGCTATTGCGGCGCTGTTAATGCGAAACCAGGTCACTCCACGCTTCAAACAGATTGCCCTGCCGGATGCATTTCTTGCCGCGGGCGCATTGCCGACGCTGCATGACCGTTATGGCATCTCAACCGATGCTATGGTTAAGCAAATCGTCAACTGGCTTGAGGCCTGATTCCTCTAAAAACCGGGTCATGCCCGGTTTTCTTCTTTGTGCATCATTATCTGCCCTGTAAAATCCTCCTTCATTCCCGTCTTTTTTGCTCCCTGTACGTCGGTTTACTGATTGCAGTGGTCAGCACTCTCTGCGTCTCGGCAGACTCTTTCCATGCCGCTAACACTGCTACGGTTGACGAGATTTGTTGCCGTACGAACGGATCAGGTCGATTCACTGTAAACAGCAATTCAGGCAGTTCTCCTCTTTACCCTGATGAGCCTGCAGGTGTTTTCTCTCAGTAAGTTGATGCTGTCATCCCCTTTGCTCAATACAGTGAATCAGGTCTTTATTGCGTGATCCGTCAAAGCTGCCCCTTTTCATAGCTATCTTCAGAAAATAAATTTTATCCTGAGAAAAAGTTATCCACTTTTTCTGTGGATAAGTGAGGGATATTTTCTGAGTATCTTTTTGCGCACTCTTATCATCACGGGGTTGTCGGTGGGTTACGCTTCTTTTCTGATCGCATTTATTCAATCATCAAAGGCAAGAAGGGGATTTTTTGTCTTAAATGTTGGCGATTTCAGGCTGAAATTAATGACACTTTAGATTGTAAATCAGTAGCTTAGTTTGAATATTATGATGGCGTAAGAATTTGGCCCGGAATGGTATGCAGTGGAGAAATGAGCTATCTTAACCCGGCATGCAATGACGGGGGTTTTCTGAAAGAAGACTGGTCACTAATGAACCAGCAACAAAAAATCTTTCCTTGCATTATGGCGACGACTCAAAGATGACTGGCCGCGAACTGACATGTTAGCGATGGCATCATGTGACATCAGCGATTTATTGTCATCCGCGAATGAGCGGTATGAGCACGCTTTCAGCATCGGAAAAAAAGCTATCGCAGAATGGCGATTTCATGGGGATTTCGTCGAAGGCATAAGAATTAAATCATTATATATCAACGCATTAACAAAATCATGAGCGGCGAAACCCTGGCGATTTCAGCCTGAAATTCCGCCTCCAGCTACCGCTTAACTGATACCGGCCAGCAAATAGACAAAAAAAAGCCAGCCTTAATGGCTGGCTGATTTGAATACGGAGAGGTTAATGGTTGAGATACTTTTTCAGCGTCTCAGCAATAACTTTATCCAGTTCTTCCTGCAGTTCTTTTGACTGCCGGTTGAATTCATAGCTGAACATACGACCGCGTACCTTTTTACGGGCAAAGCGATCTTTATCTGCAAACGACCAGAGTACAGTCGCCTGCGTTTTATCTTTCTCCGGCTCCTTCATCAGTGTCTGGCTGCCCTGTCGAACCAGTCGCAGAATATGATTCTTAAGCTCATCCTCGGCCAGTCCTTCGCGGGCGCAGACTACATCAATCTCTCTGGAAATCGACTTAATCAGGGCTTCAACACTTTGCCCGGACTCACTCAACTTGTCAGCAGCCTGCAACAGCGCCTTATAGTCGGGATAAGTTAGCTCAGCGTGGTTTGGAAAGAGTGAGATTAATTCTGCCGGAACACTGGCGGCCTGCAGGGCACGCGTAACTTTTGCCTGAGATAAACCCTGGTTTTCAGCGATCTCTTTCTGCGACAAACCACCCTCTTTCAGCGTCAGCAGCCGCATACCCACTTCACGCAGATTGTGCTCGCGTGCCGTCTGAATATCCTGCGCCAGTCGGCGGGCTTCATCAGGAGTAATTGCTGCGTCAGTGATCAGCACGTCCAGGCCGGTTTTGCAATAGAGCGCGGCAGCCCGGCGGCGCGAGCCGTCGAGGATCTCAATGCGGTCATCGCGCATCACGCCAATGGCCGGGAAGAACTGTTGCAGCTTGATGGTGCGGATAATGTCGCGCAGTGAATCAGGCGTCAGGCCTGCCTGGTCGCGTCCGTTGGTTTCCATCGTGACAAACGTTTTGCTCTCAACCTCACTGGCGGCAATACGTTCAAATCGAAACAGGGCGCGCTTGCCCGTTGCCAGAACAAAGGTCTGATTGTGCTGGCTGTCAGTCGTACCATTTTCGAGTGGAGTCTGGCTGAAGGTTCTGCCAATCGTGATTCTTTTTGCGCTCATACAAACCTCAGTTCAGGCGAATAAATTCGATACGGTCGAAGACGGCTTTTGCAAAATCCTCTGCGGCGGATCGCGCATTTTTCAGCGCTTCGCTGCTGCCGACGTAAGTCGCAGGATTAGCGGAGATAACCGTATCAAAGGATTCGCCGCAACGTTCGAAACCATCAAGGCGGGGAAGGGCAGCATCCAGCATGTCACCGCCAAAAATCTCTTTCGCCAGGCTATGGCAGAGTTTGTGGTCAGCTTTATTGGAGAGTTTGGACATGAAACCGATGTTGCCCTGCAGGCGACAGGTTGCGCCGGAGTCTTCGATAATCGCAATCAGTTCCGGCAGGCGCGTCAGGTACTTCAGCGTCGAGTGGAAATCGACCTGAGCCGGAGGCACCGGGGTCATCAGCAGGTCTGAAGCGGCAATCGCATTCTTGAGAAAGGCATCCAGATGCGGGCCGCTGTCGATAAAGATAAAGTCATAATCTTTTTTCAGTTTGGCAATGACGTTGTCGTACAACACGGCATGGACATTCTGTTGCGGCAGATGCTCAGCGCAAAGCTGGTCCCAGCTTGAGGCAATAAAGGCATCATCAATTGAGGCAGGCAGTACATCCACACCCGGAATAATTGATGGAACAATAAATTCGTTTACCAGCTCATCACGGGAGACATTCTGCAGCATCGCTTGCGCCGCGGTCGCTTCAACAAGCCCTACTGAGCGCTCGTGATTCAAAAACATGGTTGCCGACGACTGCGGATCGAGGTCAATGACCAGAATGCGCAGATCTTCAAACAGCAGATGAGGATGCGCACGCAGTGCATGGGCCAATGACACGGTAGAAACCGTTTTGGAAACACCGCCCTTAAGATTACCGACAAAAATAGTGTACGCATCGCTGTGGCGATCGCGATATTTCGGTACGCCACGATGATGATAAATATCGATAATGTTCTGAATCGACATAGCATATTTGACAGAAGAACCGGCGGCACGTTTATCAAACTGATAACCGCTCTCTTCCATCTCATTAACGGCATAATCCACACTGGCTCGGGTCAGTTTGGGCAACTTAGCTAACGCCGCTTTGGCATAGACCTGATAATACGTATTTTCATGCAGTTCCTGCTTTTGCGCCTGAATCTGGTCGGTGAGGCTCAGCAGCATGCGTTCTGAACGCTGTGCAACTTTCATCACCTGCTTGTCATCGTTAGCCATAGTTGCTCCAAACATGTAGGATTTATGACTTTATACAGAAATCCTGCACGTGAGGCAATAATTTATCCTCTCAACATGATCTGCGTTTCTATGTAATCCCTCGCGTTTTGGTGAGCTTCATCACATTATAATTTCCGTCCGGACTAATTCTGCGGTCAGAACGCGCTCAACATTCACTGTAATCAGCAGTTCATTCACTGTAGTGAGCAAGCAGGTTTAAAAATGATCAACCGAATTGGATGCACCATCTGAGCAGGTGAGCCGGACGCATGACGCTGCGCTGAGGGCGCTAAACGTTCACTGTAATCAGCAAAGCGAGAGTGCTATCCGGTGATTTATACCCAGATAGGGAGCATGTTGGGAGTGGGATTAACGGGTAATGTGGCAGGGCGGACAGGCTACTGCGCTGATTTTTACCTTCATATGACCCTGACATTCACTGTAGTCGGTAGCCTTTAAAAGAACAGCACAGGCAGAGATAACGTTCACTGTAATCAGTAACCGTGTGTTCAGCGGTTCAACCAGAGGAGTGGGGGAGACAAAACGTTCACTGTAGTCAGCATTAATCTGCTGACGAACCTTTAGCGGCTCATTAAAGCATCGGGATCAGATCAGAGAATAGGCAATTGTCAGTGCAGGACTGATTGTGATCGGCAGTGCTGAAGGGATCGTCCACAAACGTTCACTGTAATCAGTAAATCCCGACAGGCGCGAACATTCACTATAGTCAGTAATAGAAGGGGGATACCTCAAACATTCACTGTAGTCAGTAGAAAGCGTGCTGGCGGTTCGCCCCTGTAGCGAGCCCGTGTTGACGCTATCAGACAACAACCGTCATAGCTCATTCCGGCAAGCCTCCTTCCGCTCAACAATGACTATTCAGCATCAGTCCCTGCACTACAGCCATCTGTTCACCGGCTTGACTACAACGTTCACTGTAGTCAGTAGATGAAGCAAAACATTGCGTCACTTATCACCCAACATTCACTGTAGTCAGCAAACCGTTCACTGTAGTCAGTACGACTTCTCGCTTTAACCACACCATACAGGCTGCCTGAAACAGAGCTTTATAGAGTAACGTTCACTGTAATCAGTAATCGGGTGGTAAGGCCATCAGTGAGGCTGAATGAAGATGCGTGGCAATGTCAGTCGGCAAACATTCACTGTAAACAGTAAGAGTGTCACGCCAGTCACTCCACGCGGCTAACAATATCAACCCCAGAAGAGCGCGCATGACAGGTGTGGTTGTCGGGAACAGGGCAGAGTGCTGACATTCACTGTAGTCAGTAGCGTTCACTGTAATCAGCAGACGGAGCTGTCGTGAGAGGGAATCAGGACGTTCACTGTAATCAGCAGACCGGGTATAAGTAAGTGCTAACGTATATGTATGTAAGCACACACTCACCTGTAAAGCCTTATTGGATGGCAGGCCAGTTTTATTGCGGAGTGACGCAGGCTCTGACAAAGCATAGCGATTACTGATTACAGTGAACGTTACTGATTACAGTGAATAGCTGACAGATACTGATTACAGTGAAGGGATAGGGAGATCGCGCTGTCACTCTCAGCGGAGAAAGTGACACTGCCACGCAGAATTGCTGACTACAGTGAACGCGGGAAGTTAATCCTCGAACTCGATTTCATCCAGCGAATCGATGCTCTCCAGATTACCGATACCATCGAGTTTAGGCGTACGACTGTGGATGATGAAAAAGACAGAGCGCCCACGTTTCACTTCTGAGTAATCCAGATAACCAATCTCTTTCAGCTGCTCCATCGCACGCCGCACCACATGGTTCTGCGTGGTGGTCTTGGAGCCGAGATTTAAGCGCATACGCAGGCGTGCCAGCGAGATAGGTGCGGGATTGGTCGGCAGACTCTCCAGGAAGGTGTAGAGCGCCTGTGCAGACTCTTTACGCTTGAGGCGGGAGATGGCACGGAGCTGAAGCAACACCTTGTGGTCGAAGTTGTAGAGTTCGAACAGCTTGGGATCGGCCTGAATGCGGACAATATCTTTTTCACGGTCGTAATACGCAGACTGAACAAGGTGGGTATGATACGCCTTGCCGTTGCCTTCAAAGGAGAGCGTGTTGGTTGCAATGCGGCGCAGTGAGGCATCCAGGCGCTTACGTAGTGCGGCAGAAGAGTTGGCAGACGGAATGCCACACATCTTCACAAAGTCGATAAACGGCAGAGTGACCGTATCGCCTTTAGTCGGATAACGGGAAAAAGACTGAATAATGCCCGCCCAGGTTTTGAAATCGTTATCCATATCCAGCCGCGCGCCGGTAATGGTAATCTTTTCGTAGCCTTCCGCTTTCACCAGCGTCAGGTTCTTCAGCTCTTTAGTGGCATCTGTTGAGGCCATCGCACCGGATTTACCCCGTGCAGTCGATTTCAGGGTCGGCACAAAGAGTCCGAGACGCATTAATGCGACGGGCTGAACGGTATTATT